>NZ_VBVX01000303.1 GCF_005981925.1 Streptomyces albidochromogenes | reverse complement strand
AGAGGTGTATAAGAGACAGCTCCAGGCGTACGCCCATTCCAGCGCGAGCCTCAACCACGTCCGCGCCATGGTCGACTCCGGCGTGGCCGACCTCCAGCGCGTCCAGGGCTGGAACCAGGACTTCGTCCGCGACTCCCCGGCCGGTGAGCGCTTCGCCGCCCTGGCCGCCGAGATCGACAGCGGCCTGCGCTTCATGTCCGCCTGCCGGGCCGACCACAGCGCCCTGCACACCACCGAGATCTACGCGAGCCACGAGGCGCTGCTGCTCGACTACGAGCGCGGACTGCTGAGGACCGGCGGCGGCGCCGCACAGGGGGGACCCGAGCGCCTGTACGGGCTGTCCGGCCACTTCCTGTGGATCGGCGAGCGCACCCGCGGACTCGACGACGCCCATGTGGCGTTCGCCTCGATGCTGGCCAACCCGATCGGCATCAAGATCGGCCCGGGCACGACGCCCGAGCAGGCCGCCGAGTACGTCGAGCGGCTCGACCCGGACGGCGTCCCCGGCCGGCTCACCTTCATCAGCCGGATGGGCTGCGGGCGGGTCCGCGAGGTCCTGCCGGCCATCGTGGAGAAGGTCACCGCCACCGGTCACCGGGTGATCTGGCAGTGCGACCCGATGCACGGCAACACCAAGGAGACCGCCAGCGGTTACAAGTCGCGGCACTTCGACGACATCCTCGACGAGGTGAAGGGCTTCTTCCAGGTCCACCGGGAGCTCGGCACCCACCCGGGCGGCCTGCACATCGAGCTCACCGGCGACCACGTCACCGAGTGCCTCGGCGGCGCGCGGGGCCTGGACGACGCGGGGCTCGTGGCCCGGTACGAGACCAACTGCGACCCGCGCCTGAACTCCGAGCAGTCCGTGGAACTCGCGTTCATGGTCGCCGAGCTGATGCGCGGATGAGGTCACCGTCCGGCCGCGGACGTCGTACGTCCGGCGGGCACGGCGTCTGCCGTGCCCGCCGGACGCGGGCCTCCCGGTCCCGGGCGGGGGATGACCGGGCCGGGAGGGGTTCAGGGGCGTACGGCCGGCTCGGACCCGGCGGTCCCGGCCGCCGTACCGGCCGCCTCACGCGGCACGGAGACCAGTCCCGGGCTCTCCTCGGCCCGGGGCGCCGGGGCCGGGAGCGGGCGCGGACGCGGCCGGCTCCAGCGGCGCATGGCCGGCATCTCCACGAAGGTGTAGAGCAGCCAGCCGGCCAGCAGCGTGGCCGCGAACATCCCGAGCATGACCAGGATCGCCACCGGCGTGCTGAACGTGCCGTTGCCGAGCAGTGCCTGCCGGCCCCAGAAGATCACCACACCCTGGGCCAGATAGAACCCGAAGGAGACATTGCCCAGCCACTGCATGACCGGGCCCTGGAGCCGGGTGTTGGCACCGCGCACGTCGGCCGCGGCGAGCGAGGCGATCGCCACGCTGAAGGGGATGGCCGTGGTCGCGACGAAGTTGTACGGCGCCGGCACGTAGATGGCGGCGACGTATCCGGCGGCCACCAGGGCGATGACGGGCACCGCGCCGATCTTCGGCCAGCGGCCCGCGAGCACGATCCGCGCCAGCAGCATGCCGAGGACGAACTCGAACATGCGGGTGGGCGGCAGGGTGTAGTTGAACCACATCTGCGACGGCGAGAGCGGGATCATCGGGTTGCTCGGCGAGTCAGTGATCACGTACGTCGTCACCAGGCCGACGCCGATCATGCCCATGATCGTCCCGGCGGCCCACCAGTACAGACGGCGCACCGGAATCTTCCGAACGAAGTGCAGCAGCAGCGGGAAGCTCAGGTAGAAGAGCATCTCGGCGCAGAGCGACCAGGAAGGCGCGTTGACGCTCATCTGCACATCGAGCGCGTTGACCCAGGAATTCACCAGGAAAAGGCTGAGGAATCCGGTGGTGACCGAGGTGTAGGCGTACGCGAAGAGACCGAGTGCCAGGGTCCACATCACGAGGTGGTTCGGGAAGATCTTCACGAGTCGCCGGCGCCAATAGGCGGTGAGCCGCTCGCCCGGCTTCACCGACCAGGTGATGACGAATCCGCTGAGCAGGAAGAAGAAGGACACCCCCAGAAAGCCTGCGGGGCCGAAGAACGTGTACAGCCCGTCCGCGACGTCCTTGTCGCCGAACGGGTTGACGGGCCCCGAGTGGTCGACCGGGCCGATGGGCTGAAGTGCATGGATGAAGAACACCAGAAGCGCGGCGAAGAACCGGACGCCCGTCAGTGACGGGAGTGCCTTGCGCTCTCTTCGTATGTCTGGATCGGAATCCACGGTCGGCATGGTTGCGGACACGTCGTGTCTCCATTTCGGGGCCGAAGCGATAGGTGGCGGCACGGCGACATTAGGAAGAACGCCGACCCGTGCACACCCTTAGCGCCCCCTGTGTTCCAAGTCCCCGCAAATAAGGGGGCGTTCAGGGGAATGCGCTGGGCCGGAGGCACTGAATACGGTTTCCCTGCATTACTGCCTTACCTCATGTGACAGCACGTACTTTCCCCGGAGGACCCATGCTCGACAGAAGGAATCTGCTCCGCGCCGGCGGCGCCCTCGCCGCCACCGCCGCGGTCGCCGGCACCGGCACCTCGGCCTACGCGGACGGCGGCGGCGGACGCGCCGCCACCGCCCCCGACTGGGCGGCGCTGCGCTCGCGCATCCAGGGCGACGTCGTGCTGCCCGGCGAGGCCACGTACGACGCGTCCAAGCAGCTGGCGATCGGCGAGTACGACGCGATCCGCCCGGCCGGCGTCGTCTACGGCGAGACCGCCGACGACGTCAGCGCCGTGGTCCGCTTCGCCCGCGACAACGGCCTCACCCTGCGCACCCGCAGCGGCGGCCACAACTTCGCGGGCTGGTCGACCGGCGACGGAATCGTCCTCGACGTACGCCGCATCAAGCACATCAAGGGCGGCGGCCGGCCGACCGTGCACCTGGGCCCCGGTGTCCACAGCATCGAGGCGCTGGCGGCCCTCAAGCCGTACAACCAGCAGTTCGTGACCGGCACCTGCCCCGACGTGGCCGTCGGCGGATACCTGTCCGGCGGTGGCGTCGGCTACCAGAGCAGGGCGTTCGGCATCGGCTCGGACCGCCTCGTCTCCGCGCAGGTCGTGCTCGCCGACGGCCGCCAGGTGCGCGCCTCCGAGACCTGCAACCCCGACCTGTTCTGGGCGCTGCGGGGCAGCGGCGGCGGCAACTTCGGCGTCGTCGTGGACTTCGAGGTGCGGCCCGTCTCGGCCCCGCGCATGGTCTTCTACGAGCAGTTCTGGAACTGGGACGACGCCGACGCGTTCCTCGCCGCCTGGCAGGAGTGGTACGTCACCACCCCGCGCCGCAGCAACGCCCAGGTCATCGTCATCCAGCCGGACGCCGGCTCCGGCAACCCGCCGATCATCCTCCAGCAGGGCGCGTACTACGGCACCAAGGAGCAGGCCGACGCCGGCCTCGCCGAGCTCAACTCCCGGGTCGGCTCCACCCCTGCCAGCAGCAAGGTCCTGGACCTGACGTTCGCCGAGGGCATGGAGCACGTGTACGGGATCGCCGACGGCGCCCCCCACCCGCCGCGCACCCAGTGGCAGCGGATGCGGGCCCGCATGATCAGCAAGCCGCTCGGCACCAGCGGCACCGCCGCCGCGCTCGCCGCGTTCGAGGGCGCCCCGAAGGCCGGGCAGACCCGCTACCTCAGCTTCATGGGCCTGGGCGGCGCCGTCGCCGACCTGTCCCCGCGCGCCAACGCCTTCGTCCACCGCGACGCGCTGTTCCACGTCGGGTTCGGCGTCGCGCTCGGCAGCGCCGCGCCGGCCGCCGAGGACTCGTCCGCGGCCGTGGCCTGGGCCACCAACGGCTTCAACACCATCGACCCGCTGTCCACGGGCCACTCGTACATCAACTTCCCCGACACGTACCTCAAGGACTGGCAGCACGCCTACTACGGCGAGAACTACGCCCGCCTGGTGTCGGTCAAGAAGGCCTACGACCCGACGCGGTTCTTCAACCACCCGCGCGCCATCGGCAACTGACACCGCCCCCCTCCCACGCACGCAGAAAGGCAATCGCGATGACGGTCACCGAGAACGAGTCCAGCGGGCAGCCCGGCGAGGCCGCCGCACCCCCGCCGGGCTGCCCCATGCACGGCCTCGTGCCCGGCTACCCCTTCGGGGAGCCGGTCACCACCGAACTGCACCCCAAGTACGCCGAGATCCGCGAGCAGGCCGCGCTCACCCGCGTCAACATGCAGTACGGCGGCGAGGCGTGGCTCGCCACCCGGCACGCCGACGTCAAGACCGTCCTCGCCGACCGCCGGTTCAGCCGCGAGGCCACCGTCGGCAAGGACGTGCCGCGGGTGCGCAAGGCCGTCGAGGAACTCAACATCGTCAGCATGGACGACCCCGAGCACGGCCGGCTGCGCAAGCTGGTCGCCAAGGCGTTCACCGTCCGCCGGGTCGAGCAGATGCGCCCGCGCGCCCAGGAGATAGCCGACGAGCTGCTCGACAAGATGCTCGCCTCCGGCAACACCGGCGACCTGGCCGCCCAGTACGCCTGGATGCTGCCGATCACCGTGATCTGCGAGATGCTCGACGTGCCGCTGGAGGACCACTACAAGTTCCGCGCCTGGATCGACACCTGGCTGACCCTCGGCGACGAGCACACCCTCGAGGAGATGAACGAGGCACGCTTCGAGAAGCTGCCCGAGTACATGTCCTCCCTGATCGCCAAGCGGCGCGCCCAGCCCGGCGACGACCTGCTGTCCGCCCTCGTCGCCGCCCGCGACGAGCAGGACAAGCTGAGCGAGGAGGAGCTGATCACCATGTCGATCGCGCTCCTCGCCACCGGCCACCACACCACGGCCAACCAGCTCGCCAACCACCTGTACATCCTGCTGAGCCGCCGCGAGGAGTGGCAGAAGCTGGTCGACAGGCCGGAGCTGCTCAACACCGCCATCGAGGAGCTGCTGCGCGTCACCCCGCTCAGCCCGTACTCGGAGAACACTCGCATCGCCACCGAGGACCTGGAACTCGGCGGTCAGCTCGTGAAGGCCGGCGAGGCCGTCATGATCTTCCCGGCCGTCGGCAACCGCGACCCGCGCGTCTTCGACAACCCCGAGGACCTCGACCTCACCCGCGAGCACAACCCGCACATCGCGTTCGGCCACGGCATCCACCACTGCCTGGGCGCCCCGCTGGCCCGCCTGGAGCTCCAGGTGGCGCTGGGCACCCTGCTGCGCCGGCTGCCGGAGGTCGAACTCGCCGTGCCCGCCGAGGACGTGCCCTGGAAGACCGACAACGTCGTACGCGGCGTCGCCGGTCTGCCCGTGCGGTGGTGACCGCGGTGACCTGGCACATCGAGGTGGACCAGCACGCCTGCATGGGCGCCGGTCTGTGCAACGGCAACCTGCCCGACCGGTTCCGGCTGGCGGGCGGCAAGGCCGTACCCGTCGAGGCCCGGATCGAGCCGGACGAGGACGTGCTCGACGCGGCCGACTACTGCCCGTACCGGGCCATCGACGTCACCGACCTGACCACCGGCGACTCCCTCGTCGCGGTCGACTGACCCTCACGTCCTGATCACGCTTTGACCATGAAGACAGGAGAACGGTCGTGACGATCACGACGACCGAGCCGGAGCGCACCTCCGGCCCAGGACGGCCGGCCGCGGCCGGTCCGTCCGTACGCTGGTGGAGACGCCCCTGGGTCGGCCCGCTCGCGACCGTGGCCGCGGTGTTCATCGCGTACAACGTGCCGCGCTACCTCACCTTCGACCCCGCGGACAGCAAGATCCCGCTGGCGCCCGGCCACGAGTGGCACTACCCGGTCCTGGTGGCCCATGTCGTCTTCGGCACGGTCGCCCTGGTCACCTGCTGCCTCCAGGTCTGGCCGGCCCTGCGCAAGAAGCACCCGAAGGTCCACCGGATCAGCGGCCGGCTGTACGTCCTCGCGGGCGTCCTGCCCGGCGCCGTCGCGGGCGTCGCCGTCGCCATGGTCAGCCCGTCGGGACTGTCGATGCAGGTCAGCACCGTCACCACCTCGGTGCTGTGGGCCGGTACGGCGATCGCGGGCATCCGGATGGCCCGGCAGCGCCGGCAGGAGGAGCACCGCCGCTGGATGGTGCGCAGCTTCGCGCTGACACTGTCGATCATCTTCAGCCGCATCCTCGGCGTGATCTACGACCACACCATCCTGCCGATGCCCGTCACTCAGGACATCCCGACCCTCATCGCGTGGGGGCAGGCACGGGCCGGACTCGCGTCCTGGCCCGGCTGGATCATCCCGCTGCTCATCGCCGAGTGGTGGCTGATCGAACGCGGCGCGGCCGCCCGCCACAAGGCACGGGCCGCCCGCCGCAAGGCCGCGATGCCCTCCTGAGCCACACGCCGCCGCACGACGGAGGCCGCCCCCCGGTTGCCCGGGAGGCGGCCTCCGTCCTGTGCGGGGCCGGTCAGCCGAGGCGCTGCCGCTCGCCCGTGGCGGCGGACCGCTTGACCGCGTCCAGGAGGCGGTGCGTGCGGGCCGCCGTGCCGAAGTCCGGCTCGAAGGACTCGCCCGTACGGATCGCCCGCGCGAGGTCCGCGTACACCTGGTGCACGTTGCTCACCGGGGACGGTACGCCGTCCAGTGCGGGGCGGTAGGCCGCGGGCAGCGCGATCTCCTCGGCGGGGGCGCCGTTGGCCCGGGCGTGGGTGAGGACGAACTCGGGGCCGACCAGCGAATCGTCCGTGGAACGCAGGACGAGCCGGCCCGCCCGCCCGTGCACCTCGATCCGGAAGCCGTCGCCGCGCGGGCCGCCCGTCATGAAGTGCGCGGAGGCCGCCGCCCCCGACTCCAGCAGGCCCGCCACCACGATCTGGTCCGGCGACGTCACCTCGATCTCCTCGCCCGTCTCCTGCATCGTCACCCGGTCGATCCGGGTCGTCAGGGTCGCGGACAGTTCGGCGAAGCCGCCCACCGCCGACCCGTACATGTCGAGGGCGTGGCCGCCGACGACCGCGACGTGGTTGACGCCCTTGGTGTGGTCGAACAGGGCGGCGTACCGCTGTGACCAGACCTCGGGGGCCGCGAGCGAGTAACTGAGCGAGGTCGAGAGCACCTCGCCGACCAGACCGTCCGCGAGCAGGTCGCGCAGCAGGCGGATCGCCGGGTGGTGCCGGGACTGGAGCCCCACGGCGTGCCGGACCCCGGCCTTCTCCGCGCCGGCGCGCAGCCGCTCGGCGGTGTCCGCGTCGAGCGCCAGCGGCCACTCGCTGTACACGTGCTTGCCCGCCGCGATCGCCGCGTCCACCAGGCCGTCGCGCTGGGGGAGTTGCACGGCGATGGTGACGAGGTCGACCTCCGGGTGCGCCATCAGCTCCCGGGCGTCGTCGAACGCGTGCCGGGCGCCCCACACGCCGGCCGCGGCCCGCGCCGACTCCTGGCTCGTGCCCGCGACCGCGGTGATCTCGTAGTCGTCGCGGGAAGCGGCCAGGGCCGGCAGATGGATCCCCCGCCCCCAGCC
>NZ_VBVX01000302.1 GCF_005981925.1 Streptomyces albidochromogenes | reverse complement strand
CCCCTCCCGCCGCTCCGCGTACGCCCCGTCGCCCAGCGCGTGCTTGACCCGCGTGTCGACGACCAGGAGCTCCAGGCCGTGGGCGGCCAGGTCGAACGGGACCTGGCGGCGCGTCAGGTCCCGCGTGTCCAGGTGCAGCGCGTGGCCCTGCGCGCAGCACGCCGACGCCGTCTGGTCCATGATCCCGCAGGGCACACCGACGAACGCGTTCTCGGCCCGCTGTGCGACGACCGCGAGACGGGCTCCGGAGAGCCCGAGGGCGTACAGGTCATTCAGGGCCAGCGCCGTGACCACCTCCAGCGCGGCGGACGAGGAGAGGCCCGCGCCCGTCGGCACGGTCGACGTCAGATGGACGTCCGCGCCGCCGACCGCGTGTCCCGCCTCCCGCAGCGCCCACACCACACCGGCCGGGTACGCCGCCCAGCCACCACCGCCGTCCGCCGGCGGCGCGAGGTCGTCGGCGCGCAGCCGGACGACGCCGCCGTCGACGTCCGCCGAGTGCAGGCGCAGTACGCCGTCGTCGCGCCGGCGGACGGCAGCGAGGGCCGTGTGCGGCAGGGCGAGCGGCAGCACGAATCCGTCGTTGAAGTCGGTGTACTCGCCGATGAGGTTGACCCGGCCGGGCGCCGCCCACACGCCGTCGGGCCGGGCCCCGTACAGCGTGGTGAACCGCTCCGCGACGGCGGCGGCTGCGTCGGTCATGCGTCCCGCTCCTCCCGGCGGGCGAAGGCCCACGCGTCCGCGACGATGTCCGCGAGATCCGCGCGGGACGGGTTCCAGCCGAGCTTCTCGCGCGCGGTCCGCGCCGAGGCGACCAGCACCGCCGGATCGCCGGCCCGGCGCGGCGCCGGGGTCTCGGGGACCGGGTGGCCCGTGACCTTCCGTACGGTCTCCACGACCTCGCGGACCGAGAAGCCGTTGCCGTTGCCGAGGTTGCAGATCAGGTGGTGTCCCGGCTCGGCCGCGTCCAGGGCCAGCAGGTGCGCCTCGGCCAGGTCGGCGACGTGGATGTAGTCCCGGACGCAGGTGCCGTCCGGGGTCGGGTAGTCGTCGCCGTACACCGCGATGGACTCGCGCCGGCCCTGCGCGACCTGGAGGACGAGCGGGATGAGGTGGGACTCGGGGTCGTGGCGCTCGCCGTGGGCGCCGTACGCGCCGGCCACGTTGAAGTAGCGCAGCGAGACGGCTGCCAGGCCGTGGGCCGTGCTCTCGCCGCTGATCATGTGATCGACGGCCAGCTTGGACGCGCCGTACGGGCTGGTCGGCGCGGTCGGCGCGGCCTCCGTGATGGGCGTGGAGAGCGGCTCGCCGTACGTCGCGGCCGTCGAGGAGAAGACCAGCTTGGCCACGCCCGCGTCGCGCATGGCGGCGAGCAGCGCCATCGTCCCGCCGACGTTGTTCGTCCAGTACTTCTCCGGGTCGGCGACGGACTCGCCGACCTGCGAGAACGCGGCGAAGTGCAGGACACCGTCGTACGACGCGTCCAGCCAGCGCGCGGCGTCCTGCACGCGGCCCTCGATGAAGGCGGCGCCGGCCGGGACGCCCTCGCGGAATCCGGTCGACAGGTCGTCGAGGACGGTCACCTCGTGACCGGCCTCCAGCAGGTGGGCCGCCACCACGCCGCCGACATACCCCGCGCCACCCGTGACCAAGTACTTGTGCTGACTCACTCGCTCGCTACCTCTCGCAGTCGCGCGGCCGCGGTCTCCGGCGGCACATCGTTGATGAACACATTCATGCCGGATTCGGAACCCGCGAGAAACTTCAGCTTTCCCGAAGTGCGTCGGACGGTGAAGAGCTCGAGGTGCAGGGCGAACTCGGGTGCGAAGTCCGACAGCCCGAACGGCGCCTGGTGCCAGGCGGAGATGTACGGCGTCGGCGGCTCTCCGGGGCCGAAGATCCGGTCGAACCTGCGCAACAGTTCCAGATAGAGCCGCGGGAACTCCGTACGCGCGCCGTCGTCGAGTTCCCGCAGGTCGCGGACGCGCCGCCGCGGGTAGAGGTGCACCTCGTACGGCCAGTGCGCGGCGTACGGCACGAACGCCACCCAGTGCTCGCCCTCCAGGACCACCCGGGCCCCCTCGGCGCACTCGCGGGCCACCACGTCGTCGAAGAGGTTGCGGCCGGTCCGGGCGAGGTGCGCGGCCACCGAGCGGAGCATCAGGTCCGTGCGCGGGGTGACGAAGGGGTAGGCGTAGATCTGGCCGTGCGGGTGGCCGAGGGTGACGCCGATCTCCGCACCCCGGTTCTCGAAGCAGAACACCTGCCGGACCCCGGGCAGCCCGGCCAGCTCGGCCGTCCGGTCGGTCCACGCCTCCAGGACGAGGCCGGCCCGCTCCTCGGTGAGGTCGGCGAAGGACGCGTCGTGGTCGGAGGTGAAGCAGACCACCTCGCAGCGTCCGGCGTCGCCGGCCAGCGAGGGGAAGCGGTTCTCGAAGACGGCCACGTCGTAGGCGGCGGCCGGGATCTCGCTGTGCCGCCCGTCGCGCGAGGGGCACAGCGGGCACTCGTCGGCGGGCGGGTGGTAGGTGCGGGCCTGGCGGTGGGAGGCGACGGCGACCCGGTCGCCGAGGAGCGGGTCGTGGCGGATCTGCGCGGTGGTGGCGACCGGGTCGAGCGGCCGCGGGTCCACCGCGTCGCGTACGGCGTCGTCCCGGGAGTCGTAGTAGAGCAGCTCGCGACCGTCGGCCAGCCGCGTCGACGTCTTCTTCACCGGCAGGCTCCTCACCACGGCATCCAACATAAACAAACACAACTAACCATGAGCAAACAGTCCAGTCAACGCCCAAACCTGGGACCGCTCCATCACAATCAAACAAAGAACACCAACACAACTCTTCAGTTTCGCTACCTGGAGGCGTAGGTTCCCAGTCGATCCGTGTCCTCGACGACGACGAAGCAGGTCTCCATGCACTACCTGGCCGAAGGGCTACGGCTCCCCACGAACGGGCTCGACTACACGATTCTGGCGATCTACTTCGCCGTGGTCCTCGGCATCGGCTTCGCGGCCCGGGCCAGCGTGAAGACCAGCCTCGACTTCTTCCTCTCGGGCCGGTCCCTGCCGGCCTGGGTCACCGGTCTGGCGTTCGTCGCCGCCAACCTGGGCGCCACCGAGATCCTCGGCATGGCGGCCACCGGCGCGCAGTACGGCGTGGCGGTCGTCCACTGGTACTGGATCGGCGCCATCCCCGCCATGGTCTTCCTCGGCCTGGTGATGATGCCCTTCTACTACGGCTCGAAGGTCCGCTCCGTCCCCGAGTTCCTGCTCCAGCGCTTCGACAGGTCGGCGCACCTGCTGAGCTCGGTCCTCTTCGCGTTCGCCGCCATCCTCATCGCGGGCGTGAACCTCTACGCCCTCTCGATCGTCGTCGAGGCGCTGCTCGGCTGGCCGCAGTGGCTGTCGATCGTCGTCGCCGGCTTCTTCGTCCTCGCGTACATCACGGTCGGCGGGCTCTCCTCGGCGATCTACAACGAGGTGCTCCAGTTCTTCGTGATCCTCGCGGCCCTCATCCCGCTCAGCGTCCTCGGCCTCAAGCGGGTCGGCGGCTGGGGCGGCCTGACCGGCTCGCTGGAGAAGAGCCACGGCGACGACTTCCTCACCGCCTGGGGCGGCACGGGCATAGGCGACGCCAACCCGCTCGGCGCGAACTGGCTGACGATCGTCCTCGGGCTCGGCTTCGTGCTGTCCTTCGGTTACTGGACGACCAACTTCGCCGAGGTCCAGCGCGCCCTGTCCGCGAAGAACCTGTCCGCCGCCCAGCGCACCCCGCTGATCGCCGCGTTCCCCAAGATCTTCATCGTGTTCCTGGTGATGATCCCCGGCCTGGTCGCCGCCGTGCTCGTGCCGAAGATCGGCACCGCGGGCTCGGACCTGACGTACAACGACGCGATACCGCTGCTCATGCAGGAGCTGCTGCCGAACGGTGTGCTGGGCATCGCGGTGACCGGTCTGCTGGCCGCGTTCATGGCGGGCATGGCGGCGAACGTGTCGTCGTTCAACACCGTGTTCACGAGCGACATCTGGGCGAAGTACGTCAAGCCCGGCCGCGACGACGCGTACTACCTGCGCTTCGGCCGGCTGATCACGGCGATCGGCGTGCTGGCCTCCATCGGCACGGCCTTCATCGCCGCCAGCTTCTCCAACATCATGAGCTACCTCCAGACGCTCTTCTCCTTCTTCAACGTCCCGATGTTCGTGGTCTTCATCATCGGCATGTTCTGGAAGCGTGCCTCGATGAAGTCCGGGGTCTGGGGCCTGGTCGCGGGCACCGGCGCCGCGATGGTGAACTACTTCTGGATCTACAAGCAGGGGATCGTCGACATCCCGACCGATCAGGGGGCCAACTTCGTGTCCGCGATCGTCGGGTTCGTCGCGGGCGCCGTCGTCATGGTCGCCGTCACCCTCTTCACCGCGCCGAAGCCGGAGGCCGAGCTCGCCGGCCTGGTGTACGGAACGCGCTCCCCGGGGCTCGAGGAGCCGCCCGGCGAGGGCGACGACGCGTGGTACCGCAAGCCCGCCCTGCTCGGCTGGGGCGCGATCGTCATCGCCGCCCTGTGCTACGTCCCGTACTCCTTCTGACCGGAGGCCAGATCATGTCCGAACTGCATCACGAAGTCTCCGAGCTGCAGCGCAAGTCCGCCACGGCGGCGCGTCTGTTCGACATCCGGCGCATCATCGGCGGCCTGTTCGCCGTCTACGGCGTGATCGTCACGATCGCCGGAATCACCGCGTCCGACGCGGACCTGGAGAAGGCGCAGGGCATCAACATCAACCTGTGGACGGGGCTGGCGATGCTGGCGCTCGGCGTCTTCTTCCTGGTCTGGCTGAAGCTGCGGCCGCTGATACCGCCGCCGGCCGGGCCGGCCGAGTAGGAAGCGCCTACGGGCTCCTTCTCCGCGCACCCGCACCCGGGAGCACGGAGAAGGGCGCGGCGCTCAGCGTTCCGGGGCCGCCCGGTCCAGGAGGCCCGTGCGGGCCGCGAGGGCCGCCGCCTCCAGGCGGGAGCCGACGCCGAGCTTCATCAGGACCCGCTGGACGTGCGTGCGCGCGGTACTCGGAGCGATGCCCATGCCGGCCGCGATCAGCCGGGTGTCCTCGCCGTCAGCGACCCGCATCAGGACCTCGACCTCGCGCGGCGTCAGCATCCGCAGCAGCCGCCGGCCCTCGTCGTCGGGCTGCGCCGCCGGGTTCAGCAGTTCGGCGAACGCGCCCTGGAGGAGCTGCGGCGCCGCCGCGGCCTCCCCGGCGCGTGCCTTCACCATCGCGCGCTCGACCCCCTCGATGCGCTCGTCGTGGCGGACGTACCCGGACGCCCCGGCGGCGAACGCGGCGGCGATGCCACGCGGGCTGGGCACCGGGCCGAGCACGACGACGGCCACCTGCGGCCGTTCGCGCTTGATCCGGACGATCGGGTCGAACACCCCCTCGTCGGCGGGGGCCGCCGTACCGAAGAGGCAGACCTCCGGCGACCGGCTGACGACCAGTTCCGCCGCCCCCGAGGTCGGGGCGGCCGCCGCGAGCACCCGGTGCCCGCGCAGCTTGAGCGCCGAAGCGAGCGCCTCGGCGAGCAATCGGTGGTCGTCGACCACCATGAGCCGCACGCCCATAGCCAAACCCCCCATAAGCCCTGCCCGTGGAGCTGGCCCCCCGGCCCTCCTGACCCGGCAAGCTACACGCTTGTTCGAGGTTGCGCGCCCCTCACCGGTAAGAAGCCCCTCGGATTGTCGAATTCCACGCGATTCAGGACTACTTGCCGGGTGAGTGTGAGAAAGGGACGGCCCCGGCAGTGGCGGGAAACCACTGCCGGGGCCGGTGCGACCCGTGTTCCGGACGCGTCAGCGCGCGCCGAAGCCGATCGCGAGGTACCGCTTGAAGCCGGCGCGCTCCTGGCTCATCAGGCGCGTCGACATGAACAGCCGTCCGTCGGCGTACCGGAACTCGGCGGAGTCCACCGTGAAGCTCGTCGCCACCTCGCGGACCGCCCGGTTCGCCGGGGCCTCCAGCAGCAGCGTCTGCTCCATGGAACCGCCGTTGATGCTCACCACCTGGCCGCCCTTGTCGTACGGCGGGTACTTGTACGCGATGACGTTGCCGCCGTCCATCCGGACCGGGTGCATCGTGTAGCGGTCGCCCGCGTCGGCACGGTCGCTGGTGAGCTTGCCGGTCGCGAGGTCGAAGGAGACGATCTCGTTCGTACGGCCGCCCTCGCTGCCGCCCTCGTGCTCCTCGGTCGGCACGTAGATCCTGCCGTTGCCGACGACGACCTTCGTGCACCCCTCGGTGTCCCGGCACCTCGGCGCGTACTTCTCGGCGTCGGCCGCGATCCTGGCGCGCAGCGTGCCGGTCTTCTCGTCGATCGAGAAGAAGTCGGACACGCCGCTGCCGTCGCCCGCGGTGTCACCGACGTCGGCGGCCGCGACCAGCGGCTTGGTGGAGACGATGCTCGCCCGGTCCACGCCGCTGGGCATCTTGTACTTCGACAGCGGCGCCCCGGTCTTCGGGTTCAGGTACTCGATCGAGAGCTGCGGGGTGCTGACCGACCCGCAGCTGCGCACGGTCGCGAGCGCCTCGCCGCCGGCGTAGCCGACGTCGCGGCACTGCTCCGCGTTGGGCTTGGGCTGCCAGCGGACCTTGCCGGTGGCGACGTCGAAGGCCGCGCCGCCACGGGTGCCGCCCACGCCGACCGCGTCGCCGCCGATGGTGATCTCACTGAAGATGATCTTGTCGTCGCCGTCCTTGACCGACTTCTGCCACAGGAGCTTGCCCGCGTCGATGTCGATGACGCCGACCTCGGTGCACGGCGAGTACGTCGCTCCCGAGGGCATCGGTCCCGCGAAGAGGACCGCGGTCTTGTTGTCCTTGGTGACGTGCGGCGAGGCCGCGCAGACCTCGCCCGGCAGCGGGATCGTCCACAGCTCCGTGCCCTTGTCCAGGTCACGGCCCACGACCTCGTTGAGGCCGCTCTTGACGTACGCCTTGTCGGTGATCCAGGAGCCGTGGACGCCGGCGACCGACTCGGTCACCTTCGGCGCGGGCAGCTGGAACAGGACCTTCGCGTTGGCGTCGGAGGGCTTCTCCTCCTTGCCCGCGCCGTCGGGGGCGGGCTTGGCGTCGCCGCCACCGCCCCCGCCGGCCGCTCCGGCGGAGGAGTTCCGGGCGGGGTCGTCCTTGCCGCCCTGGTCGTCGCCGGACGCGTACCAGACGCCGCCGCCGACGATCACCGCCACCGCGACGACCGCCGCGACGACGATGGCGGTGGTGCTGTTGACCTTCTTCCCACCGCCGCCGCCCTGCGGGGGCATGCCCTGCGGGTGGCCGTACGGCGGCTGTTGCTGCTGCCCGTACGGGCCGGGCTGGCCCGGGTAGCCGTATCCGGGCTGCTGGCCCTGCTGGGCGGGGTAGCCGTAGCCCGGCTGCTGGGGCGGCGGCCCCGGAGGCGTCTGCGGGTAGCCGTAGCCGGGCTACGGCTACCCCGCCCAGCAGGGC
>NZ_VBVX01000301.1 GCF_005981925.1 Streptomyces albidochromogenes | reverse complement strand
GTCCGGTCGGTAAGGACCGGCCCTCCTTGCGCCGTGCCCCTTACACCTCGCGCACCTCGAAGGTGTCGAGGACGAACTCCGCCGTCCCGTCGTCGCCGGTCTTGCGCAGCCCGACCCAGGTCTCGCCGTCGTCCGGCGCGGTGAACTCGTAGCTCAGCGCCGTCGGTGCGGTGGCGGCGGGCAGCGCCCTGCGGTCGAGTTCCCGGGCCGCCGGTTCGTCGACGCCGGTGACCCACGCGTACTGGCCGGTTTTCTCGTTCTCGTAGCGGAAGGAGACCCGGTAGCGCCTGCCCGCCTCGAAGCGGACGGTGTGCTGCACGGTGCGGTAGACCAGCCCCTCGTTCTCACCGCGCGACTTGAGCGATTCGGTGCCGTCGACGACGTCGTCGATCGCTTTGCCGTTCCAGCCGCGCTGCGTGTACGGGGCGTGCCGCTGCGCGATGTGGGTGCGCGGGTCGGTGGAGCCGCCTGCGTCGCCCTTGACGAAGACGCCCCACCCCTGCGGCACGTTCTCGAAGTCCTCGAAGGCGACCGTTCCCGGCTTCGTGACGCGCTTCGCGCGAACGACCCGTACGTTGTCGAAGCGCACCCGTGCGTCGCCCGGACCGGCCCGCAGGGCGAGGTCCACCCCGCCCCCGCCGCCAGGCACGGTGAAGTACGTGAACATGCGCTGGAAGCGGGAGTCGTGCTTGCGGTCGGCGGCGACGAGGTTGACGGCCGTGGAGGAGTCGGTCCAGTTCTCCGCCGTGGTCCCGTCGGCGGTCCGGACGGTGAGCGCCGCCCGCCGCCGCTCCCCCGCCGTCGCCCCGACCTCGACCTGCACGGACGCGGCGTACGTGCCGGGGGCGAGGCGCGCGAGGCGCTGTGCGACGGAGGCGGCGCCGCCCGCACCGATGACCAGTTCGTGGTCGCCGATGGCGCTCAGCTCGACGGTGGCCGGCCCGCTGACCTTCCACCCCGCCAGGGTGCCCGAGTTGAACCCGGGGTCGTGCAGTGGTGTGCCCTGCCCCCAGCGCGGGTCGGCGGTCGCCGCGACGCGGGTGCGGTGGACGACGTACGGCTGCTTGGCCTCGGCGTCGATGACGACCCTGCCGGAGCGCACGGGCACCGCGCGGACGTACTCCCGGCCCTGGTCGGTGAGCCGGTGGAGGAAGACCTTCGACGCTCCCGCCCAGCCGCGCGGGAGGTGCCAGGTGCTGCTGCCGCCGGCCGGGTTGTAGTGGTAGAGCCGGTGGGGGTCGGTGGACTCGCGCGGCTCCCAGGGCAGCAGGTAGCGCCCCGCGTCGTACACGGTCCGTCCGTCGGTGGTGATGCGGCGTGTGCCGTCGGCGTCGCTCACGGACGTCCTGGTGGGGCCGAAGAAGGTGATCTCGTGCGCGCCCCAGGTCTTGATCGGGTAGGCCTGGAGGTACTTGGCGGGCAGGCTGTCGGTCCAGATCTGCTGGTAGAAGGTGTTCCAGTCGGTCTTGTTGACCCAGCCCTCGAAGTTCCCGGTGCGCGGGATGCCGAGGAGCGTCGGCCACTTGTCGGCGAAGACGTCCTTCTGGTGGTTGCGGATGAAGCGGATCAGCCGGGAGTTGATGCCGCGCGAGGTGTCGCCGCCGTAGTCGGTCTCTGTGGCCCAGTGCGACCACAGGGCCGAGCGTTCCAGGCCGTGGCCCCATTCGGTGGTGACCTGCCAGCCCTGTCGGCGCAGGGCGCGCTGCAACCGGTCCGAGGTCCAGCCGGACTCGCGGAAGACGTCGATGTAGAGCATGTTCAGGGCGGGGTCGGTCTCGTCCCGCAGGTCCTGGAAGCGCTGGACGATGTCGCCGGACACGAGGTCGCGCCGCTGGTCGATGCGGTAGCTCTGGTCGAGCCAGTCCCACTGCTCGTTGGTCTTGTCGACGAGGGTCTCGGAGAACGCGTTCGCGACGGGGTACGACTCGGTGGCGTTCACGTGAACGCCGAAATCGCTCCCCCACCGGCGTCCTTCGCGCACGAGTGTGTTGAGGTCGCCGAGGCCGCCGGCGCGTTTGTTGTGGTTGCCGGCGTAGTCGGGGTGGGCGGAGTCGTGGCCCTCCGACTGGTAGCCCTTGAGGAGCGTGTACTGGCGCAGGCCGTCCGTCGCGAGACAGATCCGTTTGACGTTGTCGAGCGTCATGAGGAACGGGTTGGTGGCCTGGCTGGCGAAGTTGAAGGGGATGTGCGGGACGACGCGCAGGTGCTGCTCGTCCGCGCCGAGCGGGTCGACCATGATGTCGCGGAAGGCGATGGCCGCGTCCTGCCAGTCGACGACGCCGTCGGCGTTGCGGTCCGCGGTGACGACGACGGTGGCGTACGGGAGCGGTTCGGTGACGTTCACGGGAGCGGTCGCGGCGCGGTGCGTCCACTGTCCGCAGGAGAGCTGCGCCTTGACGTACCCCTCCCTCCTGAGCGTCTGCCGCCACAGTCGGCCGTTCTCCCAGGTGGTGCCGGCCGCGCTGTCGGGCTTGTCGTACGACGTGTTGGTCTCGACGGCGCCGCCGAGCCGGTCGTGGGCGACGACGGCGTAGGCGCAGCCGACCGGGGCGGCGTCGGGGGCGGTGTCCGGTGTGAGTGCGACGAGGGTGTCGCCGCTCTTGGCCTTGTCGAGCTGCACGCGGGCCGCCAGCAGTGTGGCGCCGGGCTGGTCGCTGCGGACGGACAGGAAGGCCAGGGAGGGGATCTGGAGGGTGCCGACGCGCAGGGCCTCGGTGTCGGCGATCCTCGTGACGCGCCAGTGGACCTGTCGGCCGGTGACCCGGATCTCCACGTGGATCTCGGCTGCGCCGTCGAAGGACAGCACGTACGCGGCGAGGTCGCGGCCCGCGCGGGCGCTCACCGCGGGGGTGCGGGCGGTCCCGTCGATGAGTACGGAGGTGACGGGGTCCTCCTGCCCGTGCAGTACGGCGCCCGTGCCGCGGTCGGTGTACGACACGATCCTCGGGAAGCCGGCATCGACGCGCACCTCCAGTTCGGCGGAGCGCAGCACCGTCTGCCGTCCGGCGGCCAGGGCGGCGGAGGAGGGCCCGGCGAGGGCCGGGGCGGCGCCCGTCAGCGCGGTGGCGGCGGTGGCCGCGGTGACGGCCACCACGGTCCTGCGGCTCGGTCCGGAGTCTTGTGCGTGCACGCTCGCTCTCCTGTCGCTCGTCGGCATGGTGTGCACGCCAAGATGCGCCGGGAGGGGCGAGTGCGCCTATGGACAAAGGTGGGGCGGGTGTTGGACTAACGCGTCCAGCACCCGCCCGGTCCAGGCCGGTTCAGAGGTCACTCAGAGGTCGCTCAAGGGTCGCTCGGAGCCGGCTCGGAGTGCGTTCAGGGGTGGCTCCCCGGCGCGGTCAGAGACCCGCGGCAGCCGACTTGATGGTGGCCGCGAAGGTCGACACCTCGGTGTACACGCCGGGGTAGTTGGGACGCGCGCAGCCGTTGCCCCAGCTGACTATGCCGACCTGTATCCAGGCGTTGGCGTTGTCCCGGCGGAACATCGGGCCGCCCGAGTCGCCCTGGCAGGTGTCGACACCGCCCTCGGTGTAGCCGGCGCAGATCTCCTCGCCCGCCACGAGTTCGGGGTACGAGCGCTTGCAGCTGGTGTCGGAGACGAAGGGGACCTGTGCCTTGAGGAGGTAGCGCTGCTGGCCGCCGCCCTCCCGGGCCGCGCCCCACCCGGCGACGGTGAACGTGCCGCTGTTGTACGCCGTGGTGTCGGCGATCTTCAGGGTGGGCAGGTCGATCGGCCTGGCGAGCTTGATCAGCGCCCAGTCCTTGCCCGTGCCGTTGTAGCCGGGGGCCTGGAGGACCTTCGTGGACCTGACCTTGATGGCGTTGGAGCTCTGCAGGTCGACGACGCCGGCGGTGGCGGTGATGCTGGTGTTGTTGCCGGAGCCGTTCACGCAGTGGGCGGCGGTCAGCACGATGTCCTTGGCGTAGAGCGAGCCGCCGCAGCCCATCGAGAGCCGGACCATGAACGGGAACTCGCCCTGGGCGGCGCGGGTTCCGCCGACAACAGGGGGCGTGGCGGCGGACGCCGCGGACGCGCCGGCGGGCTGGATGCTGACCGCGGCGAGGATCACCGCGCCTGCGGCGGCACATCTCTTGAAGGCACGCAGAAGGTTCTTCAACGAATTGCCTCTCGTGGGAAACCGTGGGGGGTCGCTGTGCACGCGCACGACGGAACAGCGCCCACACCACCAAAAGATGGCATGAGCCCGTCAAGGCGTTGCTGGATTATGAGGAGCGGTACGCCCGGCCGACAAGGGAGCCATTCCGGCCACACCCCGCGCACGCGCCACACCGCCGCCGGCCCACTCCGCGCGCGCCGCGTCCGGCCCGGCGAATCCGCCTACAGTGGAGACCTGTTCGCCGTCGTGCCGGGACGAGTGGAGGTGAGGACGGACGTGACCACCGGGAGCGAGGTCGTGCACGGCTATCCGCACCTGGCGACCGTGCGGTCCGCCCTCGCGGCGCTCCACAGGCGGCTCTCGTACGACGGCGTGCACGCGTACGCCCCGAGCGTCCTGCCCGCCGACGTGGCCTTCTCGGACCAGGACGACCTGCACCTCGGCACCCAGCGCGTCGCCCGCGCCCTCGTCCACCACCTGCACCTGCCGGACGCCCGGATGATCGTGAGCTTCCGCGAGATGCGGCACGCGGCGAGCGTCGAGCTGGCGGCGGGGCCGGAGTACTTCATCGAGCTCAACGCGCGCTTCAGGACCCACCGCGAAGACATCGGGGCAGCACTCGCGCACGAGGTCACCCATGTGCTCCTGCACCGGCTCGGTCTCGCGTTCGAGGGCACCCGTGACAACGAGATCCTCACCGACACCGTGACGACGTACCTGGGAGCGGGCTGGCTGCTGCTCGACGCGTACCGCGAGCACGGCGAGTCCAGCCAGAAGCTCGGCTATCTCACCCCGGAGGAGTTCGGGTACGTGCTGGCGAAGCGGGCGACCGCCTTCGGTGAGGACCCCGCACCCTGGTTCACCAGCCCGCAGGCCTACACGGCGTACACGAAGGGACGCGCGCGTGCCCAGCACGACGAACGGCAGCCGCCGCTGACCTCGGCGGGCTGGGCGGGGCGCCGGCGGTACGCGAGGGAACGGCGCGACGCACAGGAGAACGGCAGCCGTGCGGACCGCGGTTCGTCGTCGTACGCCTTCGAGGGAGGCGGCCGCGACACCCTGCGCGTGTCGTTCCCGTGCCCCACCTGCGAACAGCGGATCCGCGTTCCCGTGAGCGGTCGGGTACGGGCGCGCTGCGCGCTGTGCCGCACGATTCTCGAATGCGACACGTGAACGCGCGCACGTAGGGTCGCACCATGACGAACGATGCTGCGGCGGCCCCGCAGACCCTGTTCGAAGCGCTGTACGACGACAGCGACGACGCCGTCGTACGGCTGCTGCGCTCCGGGGTGCCCGCCGAGTCCACCGACGACGAGGGCGCGACCGCGCTCTACCGGGCGGCCCTGCAGAACCGCCCCGGCATGGTACGGCTGCTCCTCGCGGCCGGCGCCGACCCCGACCGGGCGAGCGGCCCCGGGGCGGCGGACCTGCCCCTGTGCGGCGCGGCGGTCGGCGGTCACACGGAGGTGGTGGAGGCCCTGCTGGCGGCGGGAGCGACACCCGACCTGCGTGAGGAGCTGGACTTCACGGCGATGGCGTGGGCCGTCCGGCAGGGCCACGCCGACACCGTCGAGGCGCTCTTGGAGTACGGCGCCGATCCGGACCTCCCCGCTCCGGGGACGGAGCCGCCGCTGGTGCTCGCCGCACGGCGCGGGTCCACGGAGACGGTGCGGGCCCTGCTGCGGCACGGGGCCTCGGCCGTACGGGAGGCACTGGACGAGGCGCGGCGCCGGCTGGGGGCCGACGTGGAGGAGGCGCTGCGGGCAGAGCTCCTGGCGACCTTCGCGGACGGCTCCGGGGAACCGGGCGCGGCGCCGCCCGAGACGGTCACGAGCCGCATCGTGGAAGACGGCGGGGAGACCGTCGTCGTCGAGCTGCTGCGGGACGGCAGGACCACGGCCGGCGTCGAGCAGCAGACCGGTCACGCGGCGATCGCCACGCTCCTGGAGGAGAGGCTGGGCATCCGTACGCCCTTCGAGGAGCTCGCCGGCCGGGCTCTGAGCGGTGGCGATCCCGGACGGGACGAGTGGATGGAGGCCGTGGCCGCGCTGTGGCGGCGCGGCGACGAGGAGACGTTCCAGGCGGCGGCCGCGTGGTGTGCGAGCGGCGACCCGCTGCGGCAGGCGTTCGCGGCCGATGTGCTGGCGCAGCTGGGCTTCGAACAGGGGGACAAGCCGTTCGCGGCACGCGCCCTGCCGCTGCTGCGGGAGCTGGCGCGCGAGGCGGGGGACTCGGATTCCGAGCTGGCCCAGGCGGCCGTGCTGGCGCTCGGGCACCACGGCGACCCCACCGCCCTGCCCGAGATCCTGCGCCACGCCGGCCACCCCGAAGCGGAGGTACGTCACCGGGTGGCCCTCTCGCTCATCGGGCTCGTCCCCGCCGGCCACCGGGAGGGGGCGGCGGCGCTGATCGCGCTCAGCCGCGACCCCGACGACGAGGTGCGCGACTGGGCGACGCTGGCACTGGCCGGTTTCGACGCCGACACGCCCGAGATCCGCCAGGCCCTCGCGGACCGCTTGGAGGACCACGACCCCGACACGGCGGCGGAGGCGGCCGGCGGTCTCGCGGCGCGCGGGGATGCCCGGGCGGTCGACGCGCTGGCCCGGCTGCTGCGGGAGGAGGACCCGGAGGGTTACGCGTACGCGACGGCGCTGGAGGCGCTGGAGCACGTGAAGGACACGCCGACGAGGCGCCTGCTGGAGCGCACACCGCCGCGCCACCGATGAGCCCCGCGCGGGACCGGCCTCCCCCAGGCCGCTCTCCGTACGCGCCTGGGTACGGGCCGTCGACGCGCCCAGGAGCGGACCGTCCCACGCACCGGACCGGAAAGCCCCACCACGCGCGGGCCTCTCACGCACCCGAACGCACCTGCGTGCGAGCCGTCGACGCGCCCAGGAGCGGACCGTCCCACGCACCGGACCGGGGAGCCCTACCGCGCCCCGTACACCCCGCCGGGCGGCTCGGACTTCGTCAGCAGGCGCGACGCCGTCTCCCCCGCCTCCGCCGGGGTCCAGCGGGCGGCCTTGTCCGCGGTGGGGCCGGGACGCCAACCCTCCATGACCGTGATGCGCCCCGCCTCCGCCTCGAAGACCCGCCCCGTCACGCCCGCCGACGCCGCCGAGCCCAGCCACACCACCAGCGGCGATACGTTGTCCGGCGCCATCGCGTCGAACGCGCCGGCCGCGGCCGGTGGCGCCATCGTCTCGGCGAAGGTCCGCTCGGTCATGCGGGTGCGGGCCGCCGGTGCGACCGCGTTGACCTGAACGCCGTATCCGCGCAGCTCCTCGGCCGCGACCAGCGTGAGAGCGACGATCCCCGCCTTCGCGGCCGCGTAGTTGCCCTGCCCCACGCTCCCCAGCAGCCCCGCCCCCGAACTGGTGTTGACC
>NZ_VBVX01000300.1 GCF_005981925.1 Streptomyces albidochromogenes | reverse complement strand
CCTCACGGCATCGGATCGGGGAGCGGCGCTTCGATCCGGACCGGTGCGGCCGGGGTCCGCTCGGCGCGCCGGCGGTAGAGCCACCGGTCCACCAGCAGGAAGCGGCCGGCGAAGACCACCACCATGCCGGCCGCCGTCGCGGGGACGGCGGCCAGGCCGCCCCAGGCCATGAACAGCGCCGCCAGGGGCAGGCGCGCGACGAGGTCCGCGTTGCCGACCGCCGCGAAGGTGAGCAGCCGTAGGGATCTGCGGTGGTGGCCGCGTCGCAGGCGGTACAGGAGCGAGTCGACCAGGAGGAAGTTCCACAGGAGCCCCGCCTGGTTGGCGATGATCTCGGCGGGGGCGTAGTGCAGGCCGGCCGGCCCGTTGAGCAGCCACAGCAGTGCCAGGTTGGGCACGAACCCGGACAGGCCGATCAGGCCGAAGGCCGCGACCCGCGCCCGGGGGTCGGCCGTGCGCAGGGTGACCAGGTGGCGCAGGAAGCGCAGGCCCTCCCGTACGGTCGACTTCGACTCGCCGGCGTGCCGCTGCCCGAAGGCGTACGGCACTTCGGCGATGCCGCTCGGCCGGCACCGTACCGCCAGTTCGAGCAGGATCTTGTAGCCGAGCGGCTGGAGGCCGTCCTCGCCGGTGGCCGCCCGGTCCACCGCCCGGCGGCGGATCGCGAAGAATCCGCTCATCGGGTCGGTCAGGCCGCGCAGCGCGCGCGGGAAGACGGCCTTGGTGACGCCGGTGGACAGGCCGGACGCCAGCTTGCGGTAGCCGCCCGCGAGCCCCGACCGGTCGCCGCCCGCCGCGTACCGGCTGGCGACGACCAGCTCGGCGCCGGTCGATCTGCCGCGCGCCAGCAGCTCGGGCAGGAGTTCCGGCGGGTGCTGGAGGTCGGCGTCGATGACGACGATCCAGGGCGCGGTGGAGCGGGCGATGCCCTCGACGACCGCGCCGCCGAGGCCGCCGGCCGGTGTCGTCCGGTGGTGCAGGACGACGGGGAGCGGGGTCGAGGACGCGGCGTCGGCGATGACCTGGCAGGTGTGGTCGGCGGAGTCGTCGGCGAAGATCACTTCCGCGGTGAGGCCGGCCGAGGTCACGGCCGCCGCGAGCCGTCGCAGCAGCTCGCGGACGTTGCCGGCCTCGTTGCGGGTGGGGACGACGATGGAGACGTCGAGGGGTTCGAGCGGCCCGTCGGGAGGTCCGCCGTGAGGGGCGCTGTGGGGCGACGCGTCGACCGGCAGGCCGAAGGGCGCGCCGAAGGACAGGTCCAGCGGGTCCGCCGTCACCGTGCCTCCCGCTGGGGCTCCAGATGGGCGCCGATGTGGGAGGTGAGTTCCCAGTCCCTTCGCCCGGTGTACTCGCGCCAGACGGCGCGCAGCGCTGCCGCGGCGAGCACGACGGCGTACACGGGGCCTCCGATCGTGAGCCGCACGTACTGCCACGGGCCGATCCGGAAGCCGTACTCGCGGCCGAAGTCGTGCAGGGCGACGGCCTCGAAGACCATCATCGCGGCCATCGGGACCATCGGGAGCCAGGCGACGAGCGCGATCGGCAGGGGCACGCCGCCCACCCAGGCCAGCAGCAGACCCAGCGGGATCATGATGCCGGTGGCGGCCTGGAGGAAGGGCGTGGAGAGGGTGTAGCGGGCGAGGAGGCGCTGGCGCCAGCCCGGGAGCCCGCGCCATTCGCCTTTGCGCAGGACTTGCAGGAAGCCCTGGTTCCAGCGGGTGCGCTGCTTGTAGAGCGCGAGCAGTGTGTCGGGTGTCTCCTCGCGGGTGACGAGCGCGGCATGGTACGCGACGACGACCTTGGCGCCGCGCGAGGACAGCCGTACGCCCAGGTCGCAGTCCTCGGCGAGGCAGTCGCCGTCCCAGCCGCCGGTCTCGCGCAGCAGCGCGGCCCGGACGAAGACGGTGTTGCCGCCGAGCGGGATGAAGCCCTTGCGGGCGTGCAGGTGCAGCCGGCTGCGGAACCAGAAGAAGTACTCCAGGCAGTTGCGCAGGCTGTACCAGCTGGTGTCGTAGTTGACGAGTTGTACGCCGCCCTGCACCACGTCCGCGTCGTCGCGGCGGAAGGCGAAGTCGACGTGGCTGAGCAGCTCGGGGTGGACGATGTCCTCCGCGTCGAAGACGCCGACGACGTCGCCCTTGGCGTACGGCAGCGCGGTGTTGAGGGCGCGCGGCTTGTTCTTGACCTGGTGCTGGTCGACGACGGTCTGCACCATGTGCGGGTGCTCGGCGGCCAGTTGGTGCGCGATGGCGGCGGTGCCGGGATCGTCGTGGCCGACGATCAGCACGATCTCGAAGGCGGGATGGTCGATCCTCAGCATGTTCTCGACGGTGTGCCGGAGCACCGCCTCCTCGTGCCGGGCAGGGACCAGCAGCGAGAAGGACACGCCGTGGTGCCCGTCGGGTTCGGCGAAGGCGGTCGCTTCCAGCGTTTCCGGCGTGCGCCAGGCATGGACCATCCACCAGAGCGTGACGCCGGCGGTGGCCATGAGTATGAGCGAGTCCAATAAAAGGACGGCGGAGACCACGAATTACCCCCCTGGGTCTTCCTCGGTGTTCTGTTATTCCTCTCCCCGCCGGGGAAGCTAGCAGGTGATTGTTTCGCGCGGCAATGACGCCTGGGACGCACGCCGCCGCCACAAACGGAATACAAGATTCTTCTTATGTGGCATGCCCGTTGTGTGCCATGCTGCTGCGGCATGCCCGGGTCCGGGGGGTCGGATCCTGGGGAGCTGCAGGCCAGGGGGGTCTGCAGGGTGGGGGGATCTGCATGAGCAACGCCGTGCTGCGCGCCAATACCCGTAACGGTCCGGAATTACGCCGGCGTCGAGCGGCGGCCACAACTCGGAAAGCTCCGGAATCCCAGGGCGGTTCCACGTTTCTCAGAGATTTCGCCTGGGTGGCGCCGCTATTGATTCTGATCGTTTCCGTACGCGCGTGGAACATAGGCAATTTCCCGTTCCCGAACGACGACGAGGGCACGTACCTGGCGCAGGCCTGGGCGGTGCGCAACGGCGACCTCGCCCACTACACCTACTGGTACGACCACCCGCCGTTCGGCTGGATACAGCTCGCGGGCCTGGCCTGGCTGCCGGCCTGGCTCTTCCCCGATCTGCCGACGTTCGTCCAGGGCCGCATCGCGATGCTGCCCGTCGTCGCCGCCGGCGCGGTCCTCGTCTTCGTCGTGGGCCGCCGGATCGGCCTCGGCCGCCCCGCCGCCGCCTTCGCGACGCTGCTGTACGGGCTCTCGCCGCTCGCCGTGACCCTGCACCGGCAGATCTACCTCGACAACTTCGCGGTTGTCTGGGCGCTGGCGGCCTTCGCGCTCGCCCTGTCCCCGCGCCGCCACCTGTGGCATCACATCGCCGCCGGCAGCGCGTTCGCCCTGGCGGTGCTCTCCAAGGAGACGATCGCCGTCCTGCTGCCCGTCGTCCTGGTGACGCTGTGGCACGGCAGCCATCCCAGGACGCGGAAGTTCTCCTTCGCGGGATTCGGTTCCGGGCTGGTCCTCACCGGCCTCTTCTATCCCCTGTACGCGACGCTCAAGGGCGAGCTGGTGCCGGGCGCGGGCCACGTCTCGCTGCTCGGTACGCTGAAGTTCCAGCTCGGCGGACGCGAGGGCAGCGGCTCCGTGTTCCAGGACGGGACCGACGCCAACACCCTGGTCCTGGACTGGTTCTCGCGCGACCCGTACCTGCTGGCCGCCGGCTGCGCGGCCGCCGTCGTCGGCCTCGCCGTACGCCGCCTGCGGCCCGTCGCCCTCGCCGTCCTGGTACTGGCCCTGGTCGCGCTGCGCCCCGGCGGCTATCTGCCGCAGATGTACGTCGCCCAGGTGCTGCCCTTCCTCGCGCTCACCGTGACCGGCCTGGGGGTCGCGCTCATCGCCCTCGTCCCGTCCCGCCACCGCGCGATGCGGCCGGCGGCGGTCACCGCCGTCCTCGCCGCCGCCGCCGTGTTCGTGGCCCCGCACTGGTACCGCGAGGACCGGGACACCGTGCGCGGTGACGACAACGGCGTCTACCACGCGGCCTCCCGCTGGCTGCGCGAGACGCCGGTCGGCGACCGGGAACGTACCCGCGTCGTGACCGACGGCGTGCTGTGGCTGGACGCAGTCGAGGCCGGATACCGGCCGGGCACCGGCGCCATCTGGCACTACAAGCTCGACCAGGACCCCGCGGTAGCCAGGACGCTGCCGCGCGGCTGGAAGGACATCGACTACGTCGTGTCCACGCCCGCCCTGCGCGGCGAGCAGCACAATCTGCCCACGCTGCGCGACCTGTTCGAGCACAGCGAGCCGGTCGCGAGCTTCGGGGAGGGGGACGGCCGGATCGACATTCTCCGGGTCGACCGGGCCGACCGGCGCGACCAGCAGCTCCAGAAGGGGGAGGGATGACCCCGCACCACTCGTACCGAAGGAACGCAGGAAGACGCGGGCGCGGCAGGAAGCGCCTGTTCCTCACCGCGTTCGCCCTGCTCGCGGCGGGCTTCGGGCTGGCGCCGCTCGACGCCGAGCCCGCCAGCGCCGCGCCGAACCTGATAACCAATGCCGGTCTGGAAACGCTCGACGCGCAGGGCGAGTTCCCCGAGTGCTTCGAGAAGTCCGGCTGGGGCGACAACGACTACGCGTACACGGTCACGGACGACGCGCACTCCGGGGCCCGCGCCCTGCGCGTCGACCTCACCCGCCGCGCCGACGGCGACCGCAAGGCGATGATGCTGGAGAACGCGTGCGCGCCCCAGGTCACCGAGGGCCATCAGTACGACCTGTCCCTCTGGTACAAGTCGACGTCGCCTGATGTGGCGATGACGCTCTTCCGGCACGACAAGACGGCGGGCTGGGTCTTCTGGGCCGACCTCAACACCCTGCCGCAGAGCGTGGCGTACGCCCGCACGGAGGTCCGTACACCCGTCATTCCCCCCAACACCGACCAGATCACCTGGGGCGCGGCGCTCTACGGGGTCGGTTCGCTCACCACGGACGACTACGCGATGGTCGACGCGACCGTCGTGCCCGAGCCGCCCGCCGACCCGTGCGAGGGCAAGGGGCCCGAGTGCAGGGGCCAGTGGACCGTGCAGACCGCCCAGTCGCCGGTGCGCGCCATCCATTCCGTACTGCTGCACACGGGGAAGGTCCTGCTGATCGCCGGCTCCGGCAACGACCGTGACGCCTTCGCCGCCGGGACCTTCAAGTCGTCCGTCCTCGACCCGGTGACCGGCAGGTACACGGACATCCCGACGCCCTCGGACTTCTTCTGCGCCGGGCACGTCCAACTGCCGGACGGCCGCGTGCTCGTGGTGGGCGGCAACAAGGACTACGCGTCGGCGGACGGAACGGTCGGCTACAAGGGACTGAGGACCAGCTACGTCTTCGATCCCAAACTCAACAAGTACCTCAAGGTCAACGACATGCTGGCGGGCCACTGGTACCCGTCGGCGACCGCGCTGGGCAACGGCGACGTCCTGTCGCTCGGCGGCCTCGGCGAGGACGCGGCCGGGACGGTCGTCAACGAGCACTTCAGTTACGCCCAGAACAAGTGGCTCCCGATGGGCGAGGCCAAGCAGGCCTGGTCGTTCTGGGGCCTGTACCCGGCGATGATCCTCCTCCAGGACGGGCGCCTCTTCTACAGCGGCAGTCACACCTTCGGCGTCGGCCTGCCCGGCACCGGAGCCTCCGTCTACGACTACGAGAAGGGCACCATCACCGACGTGCCCGGGCTGAGGAAGAAGGACGAGCGCGACCAGTCCGCGTCGCTGCTGCTGCCCCCCGCCCAGGACCAGAAGGTGCTCACGGCCGGCGGCGGCAACCACACCGTCTCGCCCGACGCGCACCGGCTGGTGGACCTGATCGACCTCAAGGCCGCCTCGCCCGCGTACGTGCCCGGGCCCGACCTGCCGCAGGGCAGGTACAAGGACGGCACCTTCCAGAAGGGCGCCGAGGGCAAGGTGTACCTGTCGGCGGTGATCCTGCCGGACGGCAAGGTCCTGGAGACGGGCGGCGCGCTGCACACGTACCGCGAGGACCCGGTCTTCGAGGCGTCGATGTACGACCCGGCGACCAACACCTTCCAGCCGGGACTGGCCGCCGACCCGGTGCCGCGCACGTACCACTCCTCGTCCACGCTGCTGCCGGACGGCCGGGTGCTGAGCGTCGGGGACAACCCGGGCGACGGCTCGTTCGAGCAGCGGGTGTCGATCTACAAGCCGCCGTACTTCTTCAAGGGCGCCCGCCCGAAGATCATGTCGGTGGCTTCGCAGAACTGGGCGTACGGCTCGGCGCAGCGCATCACGGTCGACCGGCCGGTGGTGAAGGCGTCGCTGATCCGCCCCGCCGCCGTCACCCACTCCTCGGACCCGAACCAGCGCCTCGTCGACCTGCCGATGACGGTCAACGGCAACACCATCGACCTCAGCCTCACCAGCAACCCCAACCTGGCGCCGCCCGGCTGGTACATGCTGTCGGTCGTCGACGCGAAGGGCGTGCCGTCGGTGTCGAAGTGGGTGCGGATCGGGCCGCAGGGGCAGGTGGCGGCGCAGCGCGTGCAGAGTTGGGCCGACGAGCTGGCGGCGGAGCCGAGGGCACCGGGGCACGGGGACCACGGGAAGCCGAAGGGCAAGCGGCCGGGCGTGAAGCTGCCCGAGGGGTACGACGGGTGCGACCACGCGTACGGCGAGGTCAGCACATGCGTGCCGTGGAAGTTCCCGGTGAAGGTGCCGACGGCCGACCGGTGCGCGTGGCTGAAGTCCAAGGGGTACGGCGTGCTGGACGTGCGGCGCGACCGGCACGGCCTGGACCGGAACAAGGACGGCAGGGCCTGCGGGAAGGGAGACTTCCGCACGCGGTGAGCCGTGCGGAGGGCCGGCCGGGCACGGCCGGCCGGGCCTGATCGGGTACGGCCGGGCCGGTCAGTCGGCCGGCCCGGTCCTCCGGCGGCCGCGGCCCCGGCCCCGTACGGCGGTCCGGGCTCCGGTGAGGGGCCGGGCCGCCGGCCCGTTCGCGGGTGTCACAGCCGGAAGCCGTGGTCGAGGGTGTCGAGCGTGCGGTCGACGAGGGCGATCAGGTCGTCCTGCCGGCCGCGCTCGGCCCAGTACACGGTCGTCTCCATCAGGGCGGCGACGAACCCCATCGAGACGACCCGCACTTCGAGGTCGTCGGCCCGCCGCCCGGTCCGCTCGGCCACGACCTCGCACAGCATGCGGCCCGTCACGGAGATGCTCTCCATCATGCGGGCGCGTACGGCGGGCACCTCGGTCAGCAGCCGCGAACGCGTCAGCATCTCCTCGGGCTCGTGGGTCAGCGAGTGCCGCAGGGCCTGGGTGACGACGAGGCGCAGGGACTCGACCAGCGGTTCGTCGGCCGGTCGGGCGCGCAGGGCCGACTCCATCAGCGAGTCGTACTCGTCGGTGATGACGATGTCTTCCTTGGCCGGGAAGTAGCGGAAGACGGTCGAGGGCGACACCTCGGCGGCCTCGGCGATCTGCTCGACGGTGGTGGCCTCGTACCCCTGCTCGGCGATGAGCCGGTAGGTCGCGGTGCGGATGGCGATCCGCGTCTTGAGCTTCTTGCGCTCGCGCAGGCCCGGGCGGCGGGGCGGTGCGGCGTCGGCG
>NZ_VBVX01000002.1 GCF_005981925.1 Streptomyces albidochromogenes | reverse complement strand
CCCCCGGCACGCAGGCCCAACCGCTCTTGGTCCCGCCCGGCCCGCTCCCGGCGGCCGCTGCCGCCCCCGCCGCTCCACCCGGTCCGGTCACCGCGCCCGTACGGTGGCCAGCACCTCGCGGTCCGGCTGGAGGGTGAGCGACGCCACCGGCCGTATCTCGCCGGGGTCGACGTCCAGGTCGAACCGCCGCGCCAGCACGGCCAGGACCAGTACGGCCTCCACCATGGCGAACCGCGCCCCGAGGCAGACCCGCGGCCCGCCGCCGAACGGGAACCACGCGTACTCCGGTATCTCGTCACCGCCGTCCGGGTCCCACCGCTCCGGCCGGAACTCCTCCGGCTCCGGGAACCACCGGGAGTCGCGATGGGTGGCCCACTGGCTGCTCCACACCCGCGTCCCCGCCACCAGCGGCAGCCCGCCGATGCTCGCCCCCTCTCTGGCCACACCGGTGAGCAGCCAGATCGTCGGATACAGCCGCAGCGTCTCCTTCACCACCCACTGCGCGTAGGTGAGCCGGGCGTAGTCCTCGAAGCCGGGCTCACGGTCACCCAGCACCCGCTCCAGTTCCTCGGTGAGGGCTTCGCGCACCCTCGGTTCGCGCGCGAGCAGGTACCAGGCCCACACGAGTGTGCTGCTGGTCGTCTCGTGGCCGCCGATGTAGAGGGTGACCGTCTCATCGCGTATCTCCGCGTCCGAGAGCCGCGCCCCGGTCTCGTCCTGCGCCGTGAGCAGCCTGCTCAGCAGGTCGGGGCGCTCTCCTTCGCCCTGCCGGTGCTGTGCCACCACCCGGGCGACCTCCGCGTCGATGACCGCCGAGGCCCGCTTGATCCTGGCCCGGCCCCGGGTCGGAACCCAGTCCGGCAGCAGCGCCCCGAGGCCGCTGAACTCCGCCCCGATCTCCCGCTGCGCGACATCCATCGCCCGGCCGATCGCCTCGGCGTCCGCGCCGGTGTCGGCGCCGAAGATGGTGCGGACGGCGATCCGCTGGGTGAGGACGGCCATCTCGCGTTTGATGTCGATCCGTTCGCCGTCGGACCACCGGTCGGCGAGCTCCACGGCGCACTCGGCCATCGTGGCCGCGTACGACCGGACCTGTTTGGGCCGTACGGACGGCTGCACCAGCGAGCGCTTGCGCCGCCAGTCCCGGCCCCGCGCCACCACCACGCCGTTGCCCATCACGGTGCGGAAGGCGATGCCCAGCTCCGGCTGGTCGAACGTCCCCTCCGTCTCCCTCATCAGCTCACCGATGTGCTCCGGATCGGCGAGGAACAGCGACGGCTTGGGGCCGAACCGCCAGCGGACCATGTCCCCCCTGGCCCGCAGCCGTTCGAAGAAGGCGAGCGGATCCTTCCCGAACTGCGGCAGATTGCCCAGCACCGGCACCCCTCGCGGACCCACCACGGTCGTTGGCGTCCCCGGCGTCCCCGGCCCCTTGGGCCGTACGCCGGAGGCGGTACCGGATTCCGTGGTCATGACGGGGCTCCCCTGCTCGGACGGCGCACTCCGTGCGGTGCGCTTCGCACGTCCTATCGAAGCGCACAGGTCCGACACCGCACCACCCCTGTGGATAACTCCAACCACAGGTCACACAGGCCGCGTTGGCCCCGCTCATACCCATGCGCCGCTTCCTCCGGCCTCGCACAGGAGGCCCCGGAGGAAGCGGCGCACCGGAAGCGGCCGGCACCGCCGGCGACCGCCTGCCGACGACGAACCGTCAGCCCACCGACGAGTACGCGACGACGCCCCGCAGCACGGCGTCCACCGCCTTGCGCGCGTTCTTCGTGACCGTGCTGCCCTCGGCCGACGAAGGCGCCGCCGCCGCGATCTGCCCCAGGACGTCGATGACCTGCTTGCACCACCGTACGAAGTCGCCCGCCGGCATCTCCGCCTCGCGCAGCACCTCGTCGAGCCCCTTGCCGGAGGCCCACATGTACACCGCCCAGGCGAAGCCGAGGTCCGGCTCGCGCTGGCCGACGCCCTCCGCCTGGTTGATCTTGAAGTCCTCCTCCAGGGCGTCCAGCCTGCCCCAGATGCGGACCATCTCGCCCAGTGCGACCTTCGCGGGCCCGGTCGGCACCTTCGGCGCCACCGCGTCGTCCGCCTGCCGCGCCTCGAACACCAGGGCCGAGACGCACGCCGCCAGTTCCGCCGGCTTGAGCCCTTCCCACACACCTTCGCGCAGGCACTCGGACGCCAGCAGGTCCAGCTCGCCGTAGAGCCGGGCGAGCCGCTTGCCGTGCTCGGTCGCCTTGTCGCCGCGCAGGTAGTCGAGCTCGGTCAGCAGGGCGTAGATCCGGTCGAAGGTACGGGCGATGGTGTTCGTCCGCCCCTCGATGCGCCGCTCCAGCTGCCGCGTGTCCCGCTGGAGGCGGTGGTAGCGCTCGGCCCAGCGGGCGTGGTCCTCGCGCTCGTCGCAGCCGTGGCACGGGTGCGCGCGCAACTCGGTGCGCAGCCGTGAGATCTCGCGGTCGTCGGCCGCCGCCGCGCGCTGCTTGCGGTGCCGCTCCGGCGCGATGTGCCCGGCCTTGGTCCGCAGCGCGGAGGCCAGGTCACGGCGCGACTGCGGGCTGCGCGCGTTGAACGACTTCGGGATCCGCATCCGCTCCAGCGCCTCCACCGGCACCGGGAAGTCGATCGACGCGAGCCGCTTGACCTGCCGCTCGGCGGTCAGCACCAGCGGCCTCGGCCCGTCGTGCTGGTCGAACCCGCGGTGCCCGTTGGCCCGCCCGGCGGGCAGCCCCGGATCGAGCACCAGCGCCAGTCCCGCGAACTTGCCGGTGGGCACGTGGATGACGTCGCCGGGTTTCAGCTTCTCCAGCGACGCGGCCGCCGCGGCCCGCCGCTGGGTAGCGCCCTGCTTGGCCAGCTCGGTCTCGCGCTCCTTCAGTTCGCGGCGCAGCCGCGCGTACTCCTCGAAGTCCCCGAGGTGGCAGGTCATGCCCTCCCGGTAGCCCTCGATTCCCTCTTCGTTCCGCTGGACCTGCTTCGAGATCCCGACGACCGACTTGTCGGCCTGGAACTGGGCGAAGGACGTCTCCAGCAGCTCGCGCGACCGGTGCCGCCCGAACTGCTCGACCAGATTGACCGCCATGTTGTACGACGGCCTGAAGCTGGAGCGCAGCGGGTAGGTGCGCGTCCCGGCCAGTCCGGCGAGTGCCCCCGGGTCCATGCCGCGCTGCCAGAGCACCACCGCGTGGCCCTCGACGTCGATGCCGCGCCGCCCGGCCCGGCCGGTCAGCTGGGTGTACTCGCCGGGGGTGATGTCGGCGTGCTGTTCGCCGTTCCACTTGACGAGCTTCTCCAGCACCACCGAGCGGGCCGGCATGTTGATGCCGAGCGCCAGCGTCTCGGTCGCGAAGACGGCCTTGACGAGTCCGCGCACGAACAGTTCCTCGACGACCTCCTTGAAGGTCGGCAGCATTCCGGCGTGGTGCGCGGCGATGCCCCGCTCCAGCCCTTCGAGCCATTCGTAGTACCCGAGGACGTGCAGGTCCTCGCCGGGAATGGAGGCCGTGCGCTCCTCGACGATCTCGCGCACCAGCATGCGCTCGTCCTGGTCGTTGAGCCGCAGGCCCGCGTACAGGCACTGCTGTACGGCCGCCTCGCAGCCGGCCCGGCTGAAGATGAAGGTGATCGCGGGCAGCAGTCCGGCGCTGTCGAGCCGCTCGATGACCTCGGGCCTCGCGGGCGTCCAGATGCGGCTGCGCTGTCTGCGCTCCCGCTCCCGGTCCGCCTCCCGCATGTTGCCCCGGCCTCGGCCGCGCGCGAACGGACTGCTGTTCTCCATCCGGGCCATGCGCACCAGGTCGGGGTTGACCTCGCGCCGGCCGCCCCTGCCGTCGTCGGACTCCTCGAAGAGGTCGTACATCTTGCGCCCGGCGAGCACGTGCTGCCACAGCGGCACGGGCCGGTGCTCGGAGACGATCACCTCGGTGTCGCCGCGGACGGTGTCCAGCCAGTCGCCGAACTCCTCCGCGTTGGACACGGTCGCCGAGAGCGACACGAGGGTCACCGAATCGGGGAGGTGGATGATCACCTCTTCCCAGACGGCGCCGCGGAAGCGGTCGGAGAGGTAGTGCACCTCGTCCATCACCACGTAGGCGAGCCCGCGCAGCGCCTGCGACCCCGCGTACAGCATGTTCCGCAGGACCTCGGTGGTCATGACGATCACCGGGGCGTCGGCGTTGACGCTGTTGTCGCCGGTCAGCAGGCCCACCTTGTCGGCGCCGTAGCGCCGCACCAGGTCCTGGAACTTCTGGTTCGACAACGCCTTGATGGGCGTGGTGTAGAAGCACTTGCGGCGCTCGGCGAGCGCCAGGTGCACGGCGAACTCGCCCACGATGGTCTTGCCGGATCCGGTCGGGGCGGCCACGAGCACGCCCTTTCCGGCCTCCAGGGCTTTGCACGCCTCGATCTGGTACGGGTCCAGTTCGAAGTCGTACAGCTCGCGGAAGGGCGCGAGCGCGGTGGCCTGCTCGGCGGCGCGGATCCGGGCAGCGGCGTAACGCTCAGCTGGGGAAAGGTCCTCTGTCATCTTGTCTTCGAGCCTACCCGCCACGTATGACAGTCAGCCCGATCTTTAAATCAGGCTTGGAAATCCCGCGCGCCGAGGACCCTGACCGCCCCCCGCACGCACTCGGCCGTGAGCGGCAGCGCGCCCAGCGGCTCCCCGTCGGCGTACCCGGTGATGCCCCGCGCGGCCAGTTCGACCTTGGCCGCCCGGTGGACGGTGACCTTGGGGTGGCCGAGGTGGGTGCCCCGGTAGACCTGGGGGAAGACCTTGATCAACGTCGTACGGGAGCAGTCGCCGACCACCGTGACGTCGAAGAGCCCGTCGTCGGTGCGCGCGCCGGCGCAGATGCGCATCCCGCCGCCGTACGACGTCCCGTTCCCGACGGCCACCAGCGTCGCCTCGACCTCGTGCACGTCCCCGTCGTCGAGCGTGATCCGGTACGGGACGGGCTTGAAGGAGGCCAGTTCCGCGACCATCGCGAGGTCGTACTTCAGGCGCCCGCTGGGCCACCGCATGCGGTTCCCCCGGTCGTTGACCCGCGAGTCGAACCCGGAGGCGAGGACGGTCCCGAACCACTTCTCCCCCACCCGCCCCAGATCGACGTCCGCGGTCCGGCCGCCCTTGAGCGCCTCGGCGGCGAGCCTCCCGGCGCCGGCGGGGTCCCGTACGGGCAGGCCGAGCGTCCGCGCGAAGTCGTTGCCGGTCCCGACGGCGACCACGCCCAGCGGGGTCGGCGTCCCGGCGACGGCCTGCAGCGCCAGTGAGACCATGCCGTCCCCGCCGACGGCTATCAGGGCTCCGGTCCCGCCCTCGACGGCTTCGCGCGCCCGCCGCAGGGCGTCGTCCGCGTCCTGGCCGAGGACCGTGCGCACGGAGAATCCCGCGCTCCGCAACGCGGAAGCGGCCGGCTGCGCGGCGTGCGCGCCCCGGCCGCGGCCTGCGGTGGGATTGACGAAGAGGGTGATCTCACTGGTCACCCGGCGGACCCTACAAGGTCAGGTGACGTCGTCGTAACCGTTCAGCTGCTTCGGTCCGGCCCCGGCGCTCTCACCCGTGGCCTGCGCGGGCAGCGCGCGCGAGGCGGACACGGCCTCGATCTCCCCGATCGACGCCGGCGTGAGATCGAGCTCCGACGCCTCGTCGGCATCCAGCTCGGCGTCCGGGTTGTTGCGCTGCCGTCGCTTGTCGTTGAGGAGCGAGAACGCGACCGCGATGAAGTACAGGACGGCCAGCGGGCCCGCCAGCAGGAGCATCGAGATGGGCTCGCCACCGGGGGTCGCGATGGCCGCGAAGGCGGTGAGGCCGACGAGCATGCCGCGCCACCACCGCAGCATGCGCACGCCGGTGATGACGCCGGTGATGTTGAGCAGGATGAGCAGCAGCGGCAGCTCGAAGGCGAGGCCGAAGACGATCACCATGCGGGTGATCAGGTCGAGGTAGTCGTCGAGCGGCAGCAGGTTCTGCGCGTCGTCCGGCGTGAAGCTGAGCATGATCTCGGCGGTCTGCGGGAGGATCGCGTACGCGAGGTAGGCGCCGCCCGCGAAGAGCGGGACTCCCGCCGCCACGAAGGCCAGCGAGTAACGCTTCTCGGTGCGGTGCAGGCCGGGCGCGACGAATGCCCACAGCTGGTAGAGCCACACCGGAGTGGCGATCAGGACGCCCGCCATCAGCGAGACCTTGAGCGCGATGGTGAAGGGGGACAGCAGACCGTTGGTCGTCATCGACGCGCACGGCTTCCCGTTGCGCATGGTGACGGCGCCGTCCACACAGCCGACCGAGGACAGGATCGGCTGCATCAGGAACCGGAAGATCTCCCGCTGGTAGAACGCTGCGACGACCACCATGACAACGATGGCCAGTACAGACTTCAGCAGGCGGTTACGCAGCTCACGCAGGTGCTCGGCGAGGGGCATGCGCCCCTCGTCGTCCTTCACCTGCTTGCGGGCAGACTTGAGCAACCCACGCCCCTCGTCTCGTGCGGCAGCTGTCAGTTGGTGATTCGGCTGAACCGCGTCAGCTCTGCGTGGTGTGGCTCGGGTCGTTCACCGGGCGCGCGGTGGTGACGTCGCCGGGTGCGGCCTTGATCGTGCGCGGCGCCGGGGTCTGCTGCTCGGGGGCCGTCGCGGCGGCGTCGGCCGGGCTCGTCGCCTCGTCGTCCTTCTTCATCGCCTTGGCCTCGCTCTTGAGGATACGAGCGGACTTGCCGAGGGAACGCGCCATGTCCGGAAGCTTCTTGGCACCGAAGAGCAACAGAATGACGGCGAGGATCAGAACGATCTCGAGGGGCTTCAGATTGCCCATAATTGCGACTTCCTTCTCACCGAGGCGGTTGGGGTGGTACTACGGGGCTGTCCCTCCGGTCGGACCGATGTCCGCCCTTCAACGCTGCAAGCGATCGTAACCCGTACGAGTAAACGCGGGGCAATGCTTGCGCGTACTGCGGATTGCGGCCCGCGCCTCGATCCAGGAGCCGCCCGACCAGCCTACGCCCCCGCCCGCGGCACTCGGCAGCCCCTGTGGACTACCGCCACGCTTCGCCAGTGCGGGCCAGGTTCTCCGCCGCGCGCTCCAAGTTCTCCGCGGCCGTGTTGATGTCCCGCGAGGTCGCGGCTACCTGGCGCCCGAGGCGCTGGACCTCCACGAAGACCCGGATCGCCAGAACGCCCAGTACGGCGAGACCACAGAAACCAAGAGCGATTGCGAGCATCGGCCAGAGCATGGGCAGAGCCTAGACGGTCAGACGGTGGAGTGGAGTCGCAGCGTCCGCACGCCGCCGCCGGTGAGCAGCTCGACGATCCGCTCCCCCGCCGGTTTGCGCACCGCCGCCTCGCACTCGGGGCAGGTGAAGGAGTAGAAGGTCGTACGGCGGCTGGCGCCGATCGCGAGGCGCAGCGAGCCCGCGGACAGCTCGAAGCGGGCGCCGCAGTCGGGGCAGCCGGCCTTGAAGAGGACCGGGCCCACCTGGGCGTGGATCCCCTGGGCGGGGATCTTGGGCAGTAGCGACATGTCCACCAATCTCCTCAGGCCTGACCGGCGCTCTCGTACGCGGCGAGCGCCTCGCGGGCCGCTTCCCGCGCGCTGACCACCAGTTCCGGCGGCGACACGATGTGGCCGTCCCGGCCAAGCCGCAGCGCGAGCCGCCGCAGCGAGGCCGGTTCCGGCGTCCGCAGGGTGATCCGCAGGCCGCCGTCGGGCAGCTCCTCGGCGCTGTCGTGCGGGTAGTACTCGGCGACCCAGCGGCCGCCGGGCCCGACCTCCACCACGACCTCGGGATCGTCCGCCGAGGGCTGCACGAGCCCTTCGGACAGGTCACGCAGTTCGATCTCCGGCGGTACGGACGGCTCGTCCAGCAGCCTGATCTCGGCGACCCGGTCGAGCCGGAACGTACGCCGTGCCTCGGACTGCCGGCACCAGGCCTCCATGTAGGTGTGTCCGACCGCGAAGAGCCGGATCGGGTCCACCTCGCGCTCGGTGAGCTCGTCGCGCGCCGGCGAGTAGTAGCGCAGCCAGAGCCGGCGCCGCTCCGCGATGGCCCGGTCGACGTCGGCGAAGACCCCGCCCTCGGCCTCGAAGATCACCGAGAGCCGGGAGCTGGCGCCCGCCGCCTCGCCCGCCGCGGCCTCCAGCTTCGCCGTGGCGCGCAGCAGCGCCTGCCGGTCGCCCTCGCGCAGGCCGGGGAGGGTGGCGACGGCGCGGGCTGCGACGAGCAGCGCGGTGGCCTCGTCGGCGGCGAGCCGCAGCGGTTCGGCTGTGCTCGAGCCGGAGGCATCGGGGTTGCGCCACCAGATCCGGTCGCCGTCCGTGTCGATGTCGAGCAGGTCGCCGCCGCGGAAGCTCGTGCCGCACATCGGCAGCACGTCGAGGTCGGAGATCAGCTCGTCCTCGGTGATCCCGAAGGCACGGGCGACGTCGCTGACGTGCGCGCCGGGGCGCTCGCGCAGGTACGTCACCAGGGAGAGCATCCGCCGGGTCTGGTCGATCGCGTTCGTGGCCATGGAGGCTGTTCCTCGGTCCTTCTCAGTCCTTGGCCACGGCGCGCAGCCGGTCCACGACGTCCGCCCGCAGATCAGCGGGCTCCAGTACGACGACCTCGGGCCCGAGCTCGACCAGCCAGGCGTCGAGCCCGTGACCGTACGGAACGGCCAGCTCGTCCCAGCCGTCGCCCAGGTCCCGTACGGCGGTGGCCCTGGCCCGCAGCGGGTAGCCGGAGCCCTGGCGCAGCTTGATCAGGGCGCTGCGGGTCGCGGTCTCGCCGGCCCAGCTCTCGACGGTCTCGCGTACGGTCACCACGTCCGGCACCTCGGCCGTGAACGACCCGGCGCGGGAGCGGACCTTCCCGGTGATGCGGGAGAGCCGGAAGACGCGCTCGGCGCCGCGTCCGCGGTCCCAGCCGGCGAGGTACCAGTGGCCGCGCCAGCACTCCAGCGTCCACGGCTCGACGTGCCGGGTCTCGGGGCGGGCGGCGTTGGCCTTGCGGTAGTCGAAGACGACGGGCCGCCGGTCGCGGCAGGCCAGCATCAGCGGCTCGAAGGCGGTCTCGTGGACCGGGATGCGGGGTTCGAGGGCGCTGTGGTGCCCGTCGAGGGGGTCCTGCGCCTCGGGCATGCCGGCGGCGCGCAGCTTCTGCAGGGCGCCGCTGGCGGCGCCGGCGAGGCGGGCCTGCTGCCAGACCTTGGCGGCGAGGCCGAGGGCGGCGGCCTCCTCGGCGTCGAGGGTGATGGCGGGCAGGCGGTTGCTGTCGCGGCGGGCCAGATAGCCGACCTCGCCGTCGAGGTTCTCGACGGTTTCGATCACCAGGCCGAGCTCGCGCAGATCGTCCTTGTCGCGCTCGAACATCCGGTTGAAGGAGTCGTCGGTGCCGGCCTCCAGGTAGGCCTCGATGGACTCGCGCAGTTCCCGCTTGCTGAGCGGGCGCCGGGTGCCGAGCAGGCACAACGCCAGGTTCATCAACCGTTCGGCCTTGGCGATCGCCATCGGCACCCTCTCTCTTGCTCTACGACCCTCGACCGTACCGCCCCGGGGTGTCGCGGCAAAAGCCGAGGGCCCATGCCGGACGGCATGGGCCCTCGTAGCGCTCCTACTTGATCGGAACGCGCCTCGATCAGACCGCGACGAGGTCGCAGACAAAGATCAGCGTCTCGCCCGGCTTGATGACGCCGCCGGCGCCGCTGTCGCCGTACGCGAGGTGCGGGGGAATGATCAGCTCGCGACGGCCGCCGACCTTCATGCCCTGCACACCCTGGTCCCAGCCGGCGATGACGCGCCCGCCGCCGAGCGGGAACTGCAGCGGGGTGCCGCGGTTCCAGCTGGAGTCGAACTCCTCGCCGGTGGAAAACGCCACGCCCACGTAGTGGACCTTGACGTTGTGGCCCGCCTTGGCCACCTCGCCGTCGCCCTCCCAGATGTCCCTGATCTGCAGGTCCTTCGGCGGCTCGCCACCCGGGAAGTCGACCTCGGGCTTGTCGATGCTCACGGAAATGCTCCTCTGTACTACGAACTCGGCAACCTGGACAGTCTTACATCACTGCGAGAATGTCCACCTGGAAGACCAGCGTCGAGTTGGCGGGGATGGTCTGCTGCTTCTTGTCACCGAACGCCTGGTCCGGCGGGATGACGAGGAGCACGCGGCTGCCGGCCTTCTTGCCGACCAGACCGTCCTTGAGGCCCTTCAGGGTGACCTGCGGGAGCGCGAACTGCTGGGTCTTGCCCTGCGCATACGTGCTGTCGAAGAGCTTGCCGTCCTTCCAGACCAGCCCCTGGTAGGCGACCGACACCGTGTCGGTGGCCTTCACCACCGGGCCGTCGCTCTCCAGTACGTACCGGGAGACGAGCTTCTTCGACGGGTCCGACTCCTTCGGGACGGTGACCTTCGGGGCCTTGCCGTCCGTGTTGGTGCCGACCTTGGGCAGGTCGATGTTGTCCTGCGCGACCTCGGCGCCCTTGGCGGAGGCGGGGATGCTCTTGGCCTTCAGGATGTCGACGACGAAGACCAGCGTGGCGTTCGGCTTGATCGTGGGCGGCTGGCCCTGCGCGCCGTAACCCATCTCCGGCGGGATGACGAGCTGAACGCGGCTGCCGACCTTCTGGCCCTCCAGGCCCTTGTCCCAGCCGGGGATGACCATGCCCGCGCCGAGGGTCAGCGGGAACGGCTGCTTGCGGTCGAAGCTGTTGTCGAAGGGCTTCGTGGAGTCCCACTGCTGGCCGAGGTAGTTCACCTCGATGGCGTCACCCTTCTTGAGGGTCGCAGCATCGTCCTTGCCCTTGCTGAGGACCTCGGTCTTCAGTTCCTTGGGCGGGTCGCCCTCACCCTTGGCGAGGGTCGGCTTCTCGCCGAACTTGGCTCCCGCGGTGATCGCCGGCAGTCCGTTCTTTGACGAGGTGGAGTCGGAGCCCTTGTCGTCGCTGCCGCACGCCGCTGTCGAGAGCAGCAGCAGGGGGACGACAAGTAGGCCGGCAAGTCGGCGCACGTGTTCCTCAGATCTCAGACGGCACAGTAGTCGCCCGCCACTCTAAGGCGTGGCCCGGGCCCCGCACGAGGAACGTGCGGGGCCCGGGTCGCGTTCCGGAGAACCGGAAATGGCCGGATCACATACCGGCGATGAGCTTCTCCACCCGGTCGTCGACCGACCGGAAGGGGTCCTTGCACAACACGGTCCGCTGTGCCTGGTCGTTCAGCTTGAGGTGCACCCAGTCGACGGTGAAGTCGCGCCGCTGCTCCTGTGCCCGGCGGATGAAGTCACCGCGCAGCCGGGCACGGGTGGTCTGCGGCGGCACCGACTTGCCTTCGAAGATCTTCAAGTCGTTGCAGATGCGAGCGGCTTGCCCCTTCTTCTCCAGCAGGTAGTAGAGCCCGCGCCGACGGTGGATGTCGTGGTACGCGAGGTCTATCTGGGCGACCCGGGGGTGCGACATGGTCATGTTGTGCTTGGCGCGGTAGCGCTCGATGAGCTTGTACTTCATGACCCAGTCGATCTCGGTGCCGATCCGGTCGAGGTCCTCGGCCTCGATCGCGTCGAGCGCGCGGCCCCACAGTTCGAGGACCTGCTCGACGGTGCCCGTGCGGATGCCGCGGCGGTCGACGAAGTCCACGGCCTTCTCGTAGTACTCGCGCTGTACCTCTATGGCGGACGCCTCGCGTCCGCTGGCCAGGCGTACCTTGCGCTGGCCCGTGATGTCGTGGCTGACCTCGCGGATGGCCCGGATGGGGTTTTCCAGGGTGAGGTCGCGCATCACCGTGCCCGCCTCGATCATGCGCAGGACGAGGTCGGTGGCGCCGACCTTGAGGAGCATGGTCGTCTCGGACATGTTGGAGTCGCCGACGATGACGTGGAGCCTGCGGTAGCGCTCGGCGTCCGCGTGCGGTTCGTCGCGGGTGTTGATGATCGGCCGGGAGCGGGTCGTGGCGGAGCTGACGCCCTCCCAGATGTGCTCGGCGCGCTGGCTGACGCAGAAAACCGCGCCGCGCGGGGTCTGCAGCACCTTGCCGGCGCCGCAGATGAGCTGCCGGGTGACGAGGAACGGGATGAGGATGTCCGCGAGCCTGGAGAACTCTCCGTGGCGGGCCACGAGGTAATTCTCGTGGCAGCCGTAGGAGTTTCCCGCAGAGTCGGTGTTGTTCTTGAAGAGGTAGACGTCGCCCGCGATTCCCTCCTCGTGCAGGCGGCGTTCGGCGTCGACGAGCAGGCCTTCGAGAATGCGCTCGCCTGCCTTGTCGTGGGTGACGAGCTCGGTCACGTTGTCGCATTCGGGAGTTGCGTATTCCGGATGCGATCCCACGTCGAGGTAGAGGCGGGCGCCGTTCCGCAGGAAGACATTGCTGCTGCGGCCCCATGACACAACACGGCGGAAGAGGTAGCGCGCCACTTCGTCAGGAGACAGTCGGCGCTGTCCCCTGAACGTGCACGTGACGCCGTACTCGTTCTCCAGCCCGAAAATGCGGCGGTCCATGACTGAACATTACGCCTGATGGCCTGTCCTGAAACCGGGTTCGGCCGCTCCGATTCGATCATTTTCGCAAGGGATTACGACAGAGTCCCCGGGAAGGGGAGCGGTGAGGGGAATCGTGAGAACCCGCCGGGTGGTCAGCAGCACGGCCAGAGCGGCCACTCCGCCCCCTGCCGCGACGGCGAAGCCCGCCGCGGTGCCGCCGTGCTCGACGGCCGGTCCGGCGGCGCCGGTTCCCACCGCGGCGCCTACGCCGAAGGTGGTGACCAGCCAGGAGAACGCCTCGGTGACGGTGCCGCGCGGGGCGTGCCGGTCGACGACGATGAACGCGCAGGCGAGCGCGGGGGCGAGGAAGACCCCGGAGACGGCGGCCAGCACGACCATCGCGGGGACGCCGGGCGTGAGCATCAGCGGCAGGTACCCGGCCGCGAGCAGGGCCACGATGAAGCGCAGCCGCCGTTCGGGGGCGCCGGCCCACTGCCGGGCGCCGTACAGCATGCCGCCCGCGAGCGCGCCGAGGCCGAGCGCCGCCATGAGCCAGCCGTAGACCGCCTCCCGCCCGTGGTCGTCGGCGTACGCGACCCCCGCGACGGTGATGGAGCCGAGCGCGAGGCCGACGAAGAAGAACGAGCCGAGCAGGGCCAGCAGCCCGGGCGAGCGCAGCGCGCCCAGCCAGTGCGCCTCCCGGGGCGCCGAGCGCCAGGTGCGCGAGGGCTCGGACAGGACGACGGAGAGGGCGCCCAGCACGCCGACGGCGTTGATGACGAGAAGGGCCGCGGCCGGCGACCAGAGCGCCACGAGCAGGGTCACCAGCAGCGGGCCGACGGTGAACATGATCTCCTGCGCCACCGCGTCCATGGCGTACGCCCGGTGCACCCGGTCCTCACGCCCGAGCACGTCGGGCCACAGGGCCCGCAGCCCGCCTTCCAGGGGCGGGGTGAAGACGCCGGCGAGGACCACGGCCACGTACGCGAGCGGGAGCGGGTCGGTCCCGGCGAACGTGAGCAGGACCATGCCGAGGGCGGACAGGACGGCGGCGGGCAGTTGCACGCGCGGCTGCCCGTACAGGTCCACCGCGCGGCCGAGCAGCGGCTGCCCCACCGCGTTGGCCAGCCCGTACACGGCCGCGAGGCCGCCGGCCAGGGTGTAGCTGCCTCCCTCGGCGCGGGTGAGCAGCACGATCGCGATCGGGGCGGTGGCGTTGGGCAGCCGCCCCACCAGAGTGCCCGCCAGAAGGCGCGCGGCGTGCCGCGTCCTCAGCAGTTCCGCGTATCCCGCGGCCATGTCCGCCCCTCTCCGCTCCGGCGCGCACCGAAGTTGTACGTATAACTTCCTCCGTCATACGTACCATGAGCCAGGCCGCGGGTCCACCTCGCGGCGAAGATCCCTTGCTGCGGAGGCACGAGTGACCAGCGCGGACGCGACCCCGGACGACAGCGGCGCCGGCGCGGGGACGCCCCCCACGCCGCCGACCAGCAGGGACGTGGCGCGGGCCGCCGGGGTCTCGCAGGCGACCGTCTCGCTCGTGCTGGGCGGCAAGTGGCGCGGCCGGGTGTCGGATCGCACAGCGGACTCGGTGCGCGAGGCGGCGCGGGAGCTCGGGTACCGCCCCAACCTCGCCGCCCGGAACCTGCGGCTCGGCAGGACCAGGACCGCGCTGCTCGTCGTGCCCGCGCTCACCAACGAGTTCTTCGCCCGGGTCTACGCCGGCGCCGCCCGCACGGCGGCCGAACACGACTTCGGCGTCGTCCTCTACCCCTCCCCCGAAGGCACGGGACCCGCCCGGGACCCCTTCGCCTCCGCGCAGGCGGCGCTGGACGGGGTCATCGCCTCCTCGATGGCCACCGGAGCCCTGGAGGCGATCCGCGGCGCGGGGCTGCCGCTCGTGATGCTCGACAGCGACCCGGCGGATCCGGGGGCCGCCGCGTACGTGAACCTCGCCATCGCCGACGGCATGCGTCTGGTGACGGACCATCTGCTCGCCCTGGGCCACCGCCGGTTCGTCCATCTCGCGTCGGCCGTGGCCTCCTGGACGTTCGACGTCCGGGCGACGGCCCTTCAGGACGCACTGCGCCACGTCCCCGACGCCGAGGTGCGCACGGTGCGCGCGCCGCTGGACGTGCGCGGCGCGCGAAGGGCCGCCGAACTGGCCCTGGCCGGCCCGGGGCCGCGGCCGACCGCGCTGGTCTGCGACGACGACATCATCGCGGCGGGCGCCTGCAAGGCGGTACGCCGCCTCGGCCTGCGGGTGCCCGAGGACGTCTCGGTCACCGGCTTCGACGACCTGGCCCTCGCGACCGCCGTGGAGCCGGAGCTCACGACCGTACGACTGCCCGCCGAGCGGGTCGGCGAGCGGGGCATGGCGGCGCTGCTCGCCGTACTGGACGGACGGCCGCCCGCGAGCGGCGACATCCCCGTGGAGCTGATGGTCCGCGGTTCCACCGCGCCCGCCTGACGCACCGTCGGTCATGCCGGTGCCCCGGACCGCTGGCGCGGGCCGGGGCACCGGACATGGCGGCGCGGTCGCTACTCCTCGGTGTCCGACGGGGTGTCGGTGGGCGTGGCCGCGTCGCCGTCCGCCTCCAGCAGGCGGGCGAGCTGACGGCCGACGATCCGCTTGAACTTCCGCTCCTGCGGGCGCGTGCGGTCGAGGACCGCCACCTCGAGCCGCTCGGCGGGGATCTCCCGCTCGGTGCCGTTGGTGTCCCGGGACAGGGCCTGCACGGCGAGCTTGAGCGCCTCCGCCAGCGTCATCCCGTCCCGGTGGCGCTGGTCGAGAAAGCTGCTGATCTGCTCCGCGTTGCCGCCGACCGCGACCGAGCCGTGTTCGTCGACGATCGAGCCGTCGTGGGGCAGCCGGTAGATCTGGTCGCCCTCGGGGCGGGCCCCGACCTCGGCGACGACCAGCTCCACCTCGTACGGCTTCTCGGCGTTGCTGGAGAAGATCGTTCCCAGCGTCTGCGCGTAAACGTTGGCGAGGCCACGGGCCGTCACATCTTCGCGGTCGTAGGTGTATCCGCGCAGATCGGCGTACCGGACGCCACCGATGCGCAGGTTCTCGTACTCGTTGTACTTGCCGGCGGCGGCGAAGCCGATCCGGTCGTAGATCTCGCTGAACTTGTGCAGCGCGCGGGACGGGTTCTCGCCGACGAATACGATGCCGTCGGCGTACTGCAGCACGACAAGGCTGCGACCGCGGGCGATGCCCTTCCGGGCGTATTCCGCCCGGTCGGCCATGGCCTGCTGGGGTGAGACATAGAACGGCGTCGACACCGGCTATCCGTCCCTTTCTGTCGTTGTCACGTTGATTCCGAGGACAGGAGCCGTCAGAGGAGCGCGGCCCGGGGACCGTCGGGCTGTTCCAGCCGCCGCTCCAGGATGGAGCGGGCGAGCTCCGAGGACTCCGCCTCGGTGAGCCGCCGGAAGCCCTCTTCGGTGATCACGGTGACGATCGGGTAGATCCGGCGGGCCACGTCCGGGCCGCCGGTCGCCGAGTCGTCGTCGGCGGCGTCGTACAGCGCCTGGACGACCAGCGTGGTGGTCTGCTGTTCCGTCAGGTCGTCGCGGTAGAGCTTCTTCATCGAGCCGCGGGCGAAGATGGAGCCGGAGCCCGTCGCCGCGTAGCCCTGCTCCTCGGAGCGGCCGCCCGTCACGTCGTACGAGAAGATGCGGCCCTTCTCGCGGTCGACGTCCCAGCCCGCGAAGAGCGGGACGACGGCCAGGCCCTGCATCGCCATGCCGAGGTTGCTGCGGATCATCGTCGAGAGCCGGTTCGCCTTGCCCTCCAGGGAGAGCTGGGCGCCTTCCACCTTCTCGAAGTGCTCGAGCTCCAGCTGGAAGAGCCTGACCATCTCCACCGCCAGGCCGGCGGTCCCGGCGATGCCCACCGCCGAGTACTCGTCGGCGGGGAACACCTTCTCGATGTCACGCTGCGCGATCATGTTGCCCATGGTGGCCCGCCGGTCGCCGGCGAGCACCACGCCGCCGGGGAACGCGGCGGCGACGATCGTCGTGCCGTGCGGAGCCTCGATGACGCCCTTGACCGGCGGCATGACGCGCCTTCCCGGCAGCATCTCGGGCGCATGGTCGCCCAGGAAGTCCATGAACGACGACGAGCCCGGCGTCAGGAAGGCTGCCGGCAGACGCCCGGTGCTACGAGGGTTGGCTTCCACGCGTTTCCTTCCGGATAGGCGGCGGCCCGCCGCTGGGAGGCCGGGCCGATCTTGCGAACTGTGCAGGGACGATACCCCTACGGCGGCCGGTCATCCGTCCCGGTGTGCCGGACCTCGGTCCACGGCCACCGGGACGGACAACCGGCTCTACTCGCCGCCCTTTTGGACGAAGGAGCGCACGAAGTCCTCCGCGTTCTCCTCGAGCACGTCGTCGATTTCGTCGAGTACCGAGTCGACGTCGTCCGACAGCTTCTCCTGACGCTCCTTGAGGTCCTCGGAAGCCTGCGCGTCCTGCGCGGTCTCCTCGGCCTCCCCGGTGGAACGCGTCGCCTTCTGCTGTCCGCCGTCGGTGTCCTTGGTCGCCATCTCTACCTCACCCCGCTCGCTCGGTTCGATGTCCTTGATCAGACCCTACAAGCGGGGTCTGACATCCGCGCCGTACTTTCACAACGCGTGGGGACCATCTCGATGATTCCCACCCGGCGCCCCTTTCAGCCGCCCGAAAGCACGCGGACCAGGTCTTCCGCCGTCCTGCACCGGTCGAGGAGCTCCTTGACGTGATTACGTGTACCGCGCAACGGTTCCAGCGTGGGCACGCGCTGGAGCGAGTCCCGGCCCGGCAGATCGAAGATCACCGAGTCCCAGGAGGCCGCCGCGACGTCGTCCGCGTACTGCTCCAGGCAGCGGCCGCGGAAATACGCCCTGGTGTCCTCAGGCGGCTTCGTCGAGGCCCGCAGCACCGTGTCCTCGTCCAGCAGCCGCTTCATCTTCCCGCGGGCCGCCAGACGGTTGTACAGGCCCTTCTCGGGGCGAACGTCGGCGTACTGGAGGTCCACGAGATGGAGCCTGGGGGCGTCCCAGTCCAGGCTGTCGCGCCTGCGGTAGCCCTCCAGGAGCTCCCGCTTGGCGATCCAGTCCAGCTCCCCCGACAGGCTCATCGGGTCGTTCTCCAGGCGGTTCAGCACGTCCTCCCAGCGCCCCAGGACGTCCTTGGTCTGGTCGTCCGCGTCGACGCCGAACCGCTCCTCGACGTATTTGCGCGCCAGTTCGAAGTACTCCATCTGCAGCTGGACAGCGGTGAGTGTCCGGCCGCTGCGCAGGGTGATCAGCCGCTGAAGCGACGGGTCGTGCGAGACCTGGTGCAGGGTGCGCACCGGCTGGTCGATCGCCAGGTCGACATTGATGAAGCCGTCCTCGATCATGGACAGCACCAGGGACGTCGTGCCCAGCTTGAGGTACGTCGAGATCTCGGAGAGGTTCGCGTCGCCGATGATGACGTGCAGCCTGCGGTACTTCTCCGCGTCGGAGTGCGGCTCGTCCCGGGTGTTGATGATGGGGCGCTTGAGCGTGGTCTCCAGGCCGACCTCGACCTCGAAATAGTCCGCGCGCTGGCTGATCTGGAAGCCGTGCTCGTGGCCGTCCTGGCCGATGCCCACCCGGCCGGCGCCCGTGACGACCTGCCGGGACACGAAGAACGGCGTCAGGTGGCGCACGATGTCCGAGAAGGGGGTCTCCCGCTTCATCAGGTAGTTCTCGTGCGTGCCGTAGGACGCGCCCTTGTTGTCGGTGTTGTTCTTGTAGAGGTGGATCGGCTGGGCGCCGGGCAGCTGGGCCGCCCGCTCCGCGGCCTCAGCCATGATCCGCTCGCCGGCCTTGTCCCACAGGACCGCGTCCAGTGGGTTGGTCACCTCCGGGGAGCTGTACTCGGGGTGCGCGTGGTCGACGTACAGCCGCGCGCCGTTCGTGAGGATGACATTGGCCAGGCCGATGTCCTCATCGGTGAGCTGACTGTTGTCGGCGGCCTCCCGGGCGAGGTCGAAGCCTCGCGCGTCCCGCAGCGGATTCTCCTCCTCGAAGTCCCAGCGGGCGCGGCGCGCCCGGTGCATCGCCGCCGCGTAGGCGTTGACGATCTGGGACGAGGTGAGCATGGCATTGGCGTTGGGATGGCCGGGGACGGAGATCCCGTACTCCGTCTCGATGCCCATTACTCGCCGTACGGTCATGCGGCCCTCCTTGCCCGGCGTCGCCCCCGGACGGGGGCGGCACTCAAGTACCGCTTCTTCTCCGGTGCGTGTGCGGTGCCCGGCCCCGCACTGCGCGACTCGGCGGTACCGAAGAGCCTAGAACGCCTCTGCGCTGGTGGGGAGATCAATTCCGTCATTGCTCTGGTGTGGTCGGTGTGGCGGCCGGGGTGGCTGGAAAGCAGCCGGCTGCGGATGCCCGGGGGGCACCCGCAGCCGGTCTGCGATCTAGAGGTACTGACCGGTGTTTGCCACCGTGTCGATGGAGCGACCGGTGTCCGCGCCCTGCTTTCCGGTGACGAGCGTACGGATGAATACAATCCGTTCGCCCTTCTTTCCGGAGATTCGAGCCCAGTCGTCCGGGTTGGTGGTGTTCGGCAGGTCCTCGTTCTCCTTGAACTCGTCCACGCATGCCTGGAGGAGGTGGGAGACCCGCAGACCCTTCTGGTTCTGGTCGAGGAAGGCCTTGATGGCCATCTTCTTGGCCCGGTCGACGATGTTCTGGATCATCGCGCCGGAATTGAAGTCCTTGAAGTAAAGGACTTCCTTGTCGCCGTTCGCGTACGTGACCTCGAGGAAGCGATTCTCCTCGGACTCGGCGTACATCTGCTCGACGACCGACTGGATCATGCCGTGGACCGCGGCCTCCCTGGAGCCGGTGTGCTCGGCCAGGTCGTCCGCGTGCAGCGGCAGGGTGGAGCGGAGGTACTTCGCGAAGATGTCCTTCGCCGCCTCCGCGTCCGGACGCTCGATCTTGATCTTGACGTCGAGCCGGCCGGGCCGCAGGATCGCGGGGTCGATCATGTCCTCGCGGTTGGAGGCGCCGATGACGATGACGTTCTCCAGGCCCTCCACACCGTCGATCTCGGCGAGCAGCTGCGGAACGATGGTGTTCTCCACGTCCGAGCTGACACCCGAGCCACGGGTGCGGAAGAGCGACTCCATCTCGTCGAAGAAGACGATGACGGGAGTGCCCTCGCTCGCCTTCTCCCGGGCACGCTGGAAGACGAGGCGGATGTGCCGCTCGGTCTCACCGACGTACTTGTTGAGGAGCTCGGGGCCCTTGATGTTGAGGAAGTAGCTCTTCCCCGCGGGCTGGCCGGTCACCTCGGCGACCTTCTTGGCAAGGGAGTTGGCGACGGCCTTCGCGATCAGCGTCTTGCCGCAGCCGGGCGGACCGTAGAGCAGGATGCCCTTCGGCGGCCGCAGTTCGTGCTCCTTGAAGAGGTCGGGGTAGAGGTACGGAAGCTCGACCGCGTCACGGATCATCTCGATCTGGCCGCCCAGACCGCCGATCTTGTCGTAGTCGACGTCCGGGACCTCTTCGAGGACGAGCTCCTCGACCTCGCTCTTCGGGATGACTTCGTAGACGTAGCCGGACCTGGGTTCGAGCAGCAGGGCGTCGCCGGGGCGGATGGTGACGTCCAGCAGCGGCTCGGCGAGCCGCACCACCCGTTCCTCGTCGGTGTGCCCCTGCACCAGGGCGCGCTCGCCGTCCTCAAGGATCTCCTTGAGGGTGACGATCTCCCCGGCACGCTCGTACGCCATGGCCTCGACCACGTTGAGGGCCTCGTTGAGCATGACCTCCTGGCCACGCCGGAGCTCTTCGAGCTCCACGCTGGGGCTGACGTTCACCCGTAGCTTGCGGCCACCGGTGAAGATGTCGGCCGTGCCGTCCTCGTTCGCCGTGAGGAAGACACCGAAGCCGGCCGGCGGCTGCGCGAGCCGGTCGACTTCCTCCTTGAGGGCCACGATCTGGTCGCGGGCCTCACGGAGCGTATTGGCGAGCCGCTCGTTCTGAGCGGACACGCCGGCCAAGTTGGTCTGCAGCTCGACGATCCGCTCTTCGAGAATCCTCGTATGACGCGGAGAGTCGGCGAGCTTGCGGCGCAGGACGGCGATTTCCTGCTCGAGATAGGCAACCTGGCCGGCGGGGTCCTCAGACCCTCGCCCCGGCCGGATGCCGCGGTTGATGTCGTCGTCGTGGGCTGCCACGGTCCTCACCTCCTCCAAGGGGAGCTGGACGCTTCCTGACCCTACCTGGGCGGGTGCGGGTTGAAACCCCTAGATCACAAAGACTGCGGGGTGTGTCCGATCTTCACCCTTGCGTACTCCCTCACACCAGGGGAATACCCACCCATCAACATCGGAAAGCGGCCGGTTGTATCGTCGAAGTGTTCAACACCCGTCAGGGCTGGCTCCAATTGCTACAACCGCGCAGGAAACGGCAGGAGATATGACCGTGCAGCAGAAGGCTCCCACCGACGACGGCGCACAGACCGGCGACCCGCTCGAGGTGTGGATCGACCAGGACCTCTGCACCGGCGACGGCATCTGCGTCCAGTACGCCCCCGACGTCTTCGAGCTCGACATCGACGGGCTGGCGTACGTGAAGAGCCCCGGCGACGAGCTGCTGCAGAGCCCCGGCGCCACAACGCCCGTGCCGCTGCCGCTTCTCCGGGACGTGGTCGACTCGGCCAAGGAGTGCCCGGGCGACTGCATCCACGTACGCCGTGTCGCGGACCAGGTCGAGGTCTACGGCCCCGACGCGGAGTGACCGCTCACATACTGCGCGCGTCCGGCAGTACGGTCCGGGCGAACTTGCCGCCCCGCCACTGCCACTTGACCGTCTCCCGCCGGTCCGGGCAGCAGCGCGGCACCTCCGGCGAGGAGTAGCCGAGCAGCGTGGCCCGGACCGCGCCGCCGCGTACCGCGAAATCGGTGACGCCCGCCCCGTCGGCCGGGTCCACCAGCGTCGCCACCACCCGCGACGACGGCCCGGTGAGTACGAAGACCCCGCTCGGCGGGGTGCCGATGCCCGACACGCAGCGCACGACCGCCACGGTCTCGGGCCGGCCGTCGCCGTCCAGGTCGCCGGAGCCCTTCTCCACCACGGCGGGCTTCTCTCCGCGGCAGTCCAGCGGGTACGCCGCGCCCGACGCGTCGGGGGCGGGGGCCGCGGCTGCCTTCACCTGCCCGGCAACCGCCGCGGGCGTCTGGGAGGCGGTGGCCGCCTCGGGCTGGAGCAGGCCGGCCGCGGCGACGACCGCGGCCATGGCGGCGGCGGTGGCGAGCCAGTGCACCGGGCGGGGCCGGGCGTGCGCGAGGTCCAGGGCGGCGGCGGAGGTCTGCACGCGGGGTGTCTCCTGGGGCTGTACCGGTGGGGTGGCGAGCATCGTGCCACACGTCACAGTCCGGCGGAACCTCGGGGTCCGTACCGGTGGGGCAAACATCCGGTAACGGAAAAGCGCCGCCGCCGAGTTCCCCGGTCGGTCGGGGAACTCGGCGGCGGCGCTGGCTCGTTGCCGGTTCAGCCCCGGGAGGCGGAACCGCTCTCGCTGCCGGGACCCGTGTAGTCCTCGCCGTACGCGCCCTTGGCGGGGCGGCGGCGGCGCAGCGGGGGCTCCACCCCGTCCGCCAGGCGGCGGGCGGTGAGGAGGAAGCCGGTGTGGCCGATCATCCGATGGTCGGGGCGCACGGCCAGGCCCTCGACGTGCCAGTTGCGGATCATCGACTCCCAGGCGGTCGGCTCCGCGAAGCAGCCGATCTCCCGGATGGACTCGACGGTGCGCGCCAGCTGGGTGGTGGTGGCCACGTAGCAGCAGAGGATGCCGCCGGGCACGAGCGCCTTGCGGACGACCTCGAGGCACTCCCAGGGCGCGAGCATGTCCAGGATCACCCGATCGACGTCGGTGTCGGTCAGGTTGTCCTGGAGGTCGCCGACGGTGAGCTGCCAGGCGGGGTGCGGACCGCCGAAGTAGCGCTCCACGTTCTGCGTGGCGATCTCGGCGAAGTCCTCGCGGCGCTCGTAGGAGTGCAGCATGCCCTGGTCGCCGATGGCGCGCAGCAGGAAGCTGCTCAGCGAGCCGGATCCGACCCCCGCCTCGACGACGCGGGCGCCGGCGAAGATGTCGGCGAAGGCCAGGATCTGGCCCGCGTCCTTGGGGTAGACCACGGCGGCGCCGCGGGGCATGGACAGGACATAGTCGGGGAGCAGGGGGCGCAGCGCGAGGTAGGCGACGTTTCCCGTGGTACGGACAACACTGCCCTCGGGAGCACCGATCAGCTCGTCGTGGGGGAAGGAACCCTTGTGGGTGTGGAAATTCTTCCCGGCCTCGAGCGTGAACGTGTAGTGGCGTCCCTTGGGGTCGGTGAGCTGGACCTGGTCCCCGACCTGGAAGGGGCCGCGACGGCGGGCGGCACCGGTCGGTTCGGACATGTGACCAGCCTACCGGTCTTTCGGGGGCCCGATTCGCCGCGGTACGCCGTCGGAGGGGGCGCGGGCGTCTACTGCGGGCGGGCCATGGCCGACACGAAGGCGCGCTCCACGTCGGCGGTGGACAGCACGCCGTAGATCTCGCCGGTCTCCTCGACCACCAGGTACTCCGTCGCGGGGGCGGCCCGCAGACGCTCCAGCAGGGCCTCGCCCGCCAGCTCGGCCGCGATCTTCATGTCCTCGGTGAGGTCCTGGGCGAGTCCGCTCACCGCGACCCACGGCCTGCGGTGCTCCGGTACGCCGACGATCGCCGTCTCGCGGACCACGCCGGTGGGCTCCCCCTGGCCGTCGACGACGACCAGGGCGCGGGCCCCGGCCGCGTTGGCACGGCGCAGGGCCTCGGACAGCGGGGTGGCGGACTCGACGGGGACGGCGCGGCGGGTGAGTGTACGGGCGCGCAGGTCGGGGAGGTGCTCGCGCAGCCGGGCCATGCGCAGGCTGTTGCCGGCGCCGGTCCAGATGATGGCGGCGAGGATGGCGGCGAGCAGGGCGTCGGTGACGGTCTCCATGCCGCCGATGTCCTCGGTGGAGTTGCCGAGGGCGCCGGTGTGGGTGAGCAGCGGGAGGCCGATGAGGACGGCGACGGCGAGCGCCCGGCCGACCCAGGCGGCGGCGATGGTGCCGCTCATCGGCTTGCCGGTGATCTTCCACACGACGGCCCGGAGCATCCGGCCGCCGTCCAGCGGGAGGCCCGGCAGCAGGTTGAAGGCCGCCACGATGAGGTTGGAGATCATCAGGCCGGCCAGCAGGACGCCGGGCACCGTGCCGGGCTCCACGATCCGCATGCCGGCGTAGAAGACGCCGCCCAGGACGAGCGAGAGCAGCGGGCCGACGAAGGCGAGGACGAACTCGCGCCCCGGGGTCTCGGACTCCTTCTCGATCTCCGAGACCCCGCCGAAGAACTGGAGCTGGATGCGGCGCACCGGCAGCTTGAAGCGGAGCGCGGCGACGGTGTGGGCCAGCTCGTGGACCAGCACGGAGGCGTAGAAGGCGACGGCGAAGAAGAGGGAGACCAGGTAGCGGAGGTTGCCCAACTCCGGCAGGACGCGGTCGAGCTGGCCGCCGAAGACCCAGGTGATGAGGGCGGCGACGAGGAACCAGCTGGGGGCGACGTAGACCGGCACGCCGAACGGGCGGCCCATGAGGAGGCCGCCGCCCGGCTCGCGCGGGCGCTGCGGCTTGCCGCCGCTCCCGCCGCTCTCGCCGCGCTTGTCGCGCTCGCCGCTCTCGTTCACAGGGGCCCTTCGTTCGCAGGCGTCCTCGCGCCGCGTCCGCCGGCCACGCAGCGCGAGAGGGGTCTGCCGTCGATGGTATGCGGACTGCCCCGCCGGGCTCCGCCTCGGCTCCCCTTTTGCGGCCATTGATGCCGGGTCTGTCAGTGCGGGGTCTTAGGGTCGTGGCATGACTACGAGTTCCGGTCGGGCCGACGCTGCCCAGCGCCCCACGTCGCTCTCCCCCTCGCGGGCGAGCGATTTCATGCAGTGCCCGCTGCTCTACCGGTTCCGGGTGATCGACAAGCTGCCGGAGAAGCCGAGCGAGGCGGCGACCCGGGGCACGCTGGTGCACGCCGTGCTGGAGCGGCTCTTCGACGTACCGGCGACGGAGCGCACGGCGGGGCGGGCGAGGGCGCTGGTGCCCGGTCAGTGGAACCGGCTGCTGGAGTCGAAGCCGCAGCTCACAGAGCTGTTCGCGGAGGATCCGGAGGGTGAGCGGCTGTCCCGCTGGCTGGTGGAGGCCGAGGAGCTGGTCGAGCGGTGGTTCACGCTGGAGGACCCGACGCGGCTGGAGCCGGCCGAGCGGGAGCTCTTCGTCGAGACGGAGCTGGAGTCGGGACTGCGGCTGCGCGGCATCATCGACCGGGTGGACGTGGCGCCCTCCGGTGAGGTGCGGATCGTCGACTACAAGACGGGCAAGGCGCCCCGGGCCGAGTACGCCGATGGCGCGCTGTTCCAGATGAAGTTCTACGCGCTGGTGATCTGGCGGTGGAAGGGCGTGGTGCCGCGCCGGCTCCAGCTGGTCTACCTCGGCAGTGGCGACGTGCTGACGTACGACCCGGTCGAGGCGGACCTGGAGCGGGTGGAGCGCAAGCTGCTCGCCCTGTGGGAGGCCATCAAGGAAGCCACCGAGACGGGTGAGTGGCGCCCGCGCCCGACGAAGCTCTGCGGCTGGTGCGACCACCGGGCGGTGTGCCCGGAATTCGGCGGCACTCCCCCGGCGTACCCGCTGCCCGTGCAGCTGACGGTGCGCCCGGCCGATTCGGCCGAGGGCGGCCAGGGCAGAATGGACGCGGTCTAGAGAAGGAGTCCTCCGTGGCTATCCGCGTCCTACTGGTCGACGACCAGCCCCTGCTGCGCACCGGCTTCCGGATGATTCTGGAGGCCGAGCAGGATCTCGCGGTCGTCGGTGAGGCCGGAGACGGTCTCCAGGCGCTCGACCAGGTGCGGGCGCTCCAGCCCGATGTCGTCCTGATGGACATCCGGATGCCCCGGATGGACGGTGTGGAGGCGACGCGTCAGATCACCGGCCCCGGCAAGGACGGCCCGGCGAAGGTGCTCGTGCTGACGACGTTCGACCTCGACGAGTACGTCGTGGAGGCGCTGCGCGCCGGGGCCAGCGGCTTCCTGCTGAAGGACGCGCCCGCCACCGAGCTGGTGCAGGCGATCCGGGTGGTCGCGGCGGGCGAGGCGATGCTGGCGCCGAGCATCACGCGCCGGCTGCTCGACAAGTACGCCGACCACCTGCCGTCGGGCGAGGAGCAGGTGCCGGACACGCTGCACACCCTCACCGAGCGCGAGGTGGAGGTGCTGAAGCTGGTGGCCCGCGGGCTGTCCAACGCGGAGATCGCCGCCGACCTCTTCGTGAGCGAGACGACCGTGAAGACGCACGTGGGGCATGTGCTGACGAAGCTCGGGCTGCGCGACCGCGTGCAGGCCGCGGTGTACGCGTACGAGAGCGGCCTGGTCAGGCCGGGCGCCCAGTAACACCCGCACGGCGTGAAGCCGGGCCCGGCCCGGAGGGGCTGGGCCCGGCTTCACGCGTTTCGGCCGACGGCGTGGGCTCAGCCCTTGCTGATCTCCCAGAACCGGAAGACGGTCGACGCGTCCAGGGTCCACTCCAGGCCCGAGATGTCGTCGTACGCCACGGCGTACTGCTTGCCCTGCCACAGCGGGATGATCGGCACCTCGTCGGCGACGATGTCCTGGAGCTTGTTGAAGTCCTCCTCCGCCATGGGACGGTCGGTCGCGGCGGCGGTGTCGGGGATGATCCCCTCGGTGATCCTGCGGTTCTCGTAGTTGTTGGCGAGGACGTTGTCCTTGCCGAAGAACGGCAGGGTGAAGTTGTCCGGGTCCGGGTAGTCGGGGACCCAGCCCTTCACGTACACGCCGTACTTGCCGGCCGCGATGTTCCGCTCGTACTCGTTGATCTCGACCGACTCGACCGTCGCGTCGAACAGCCCGCTCTTGTTGAGCTGCTTGGCTATCGCCTTGAACTCCTCGACGGTGGCGGGGCCGTAGCGGCTGGGCGTGGCCCAGAGGGTGAGCTTCACCTTGTCCGTGATGCCCGCGCCGCGCAGGGCCCGCTGGGCCTTGGCGGGCTGCGGGCTGCCGCCGTAGGTGTCGAAGAACGCGGTGTTGTGGGCGCCGATGCCGCTCGGGATGATCGAGTACAGCGGGGTGGCGGTGGACTGGTAGACGTCCCGCACCAGGGCGTCGCGGTCGATGAGGAACGCCATGGCCTTGCGCACGGCGGGCTTGCCGACGACCGGGTCGTTCACGTTGAAGACCAGGTGCTGGACCTCGGCGCTGGAGCCCTCGACGACCTCGATGCCCTTCTCGCGGTGGGCGGTGGAGGTCTCCAGGTCGGCGATGTCGTCGGCCGTGAGTCCTCGGTAGGCGACGTCGACGTCGCGCTCCTTGAGGGAGGCGGCCAGCGCCTTCTGGTCGCCGTGGAAGAACTTCATGGTGACGCCGTCGTTCTTCGTCTCGGCGGTGCCCTGGTAGTTCTCGTTGACCGAGAAGGACGCGTCGGCCCGGCCGAAGGAATCGAGCTTGTACGGGCCCGAGCCGACCGCCTTGTTGTCCGTGCGCAGCTTGTCGAAGGCGTACTCGCGGTGGTCGACGATGGAGCCGGCGCCCGAGGCGATCTTGCTCGGGAAGGTGGCGTCCGGCACCTTGAGGCGGAAGACGATGTTCTTCGCGTCCGGCGTCTCGATCCTGTCGATGGAACCGAGCATGACCGCGGCGGGGCCGGCCTTGTCGTTGATCTTCAGCGAGCGTTCGAAGGAGTACTTGACGTCCTTCGTGGTCAGCTCGTTGCCGTTGCTGAACTTCAGACCGTCGCGCAGGGTGCAGCGGAAGACCGTGCTGCCGCCCTTGTCGAAGTCGCAGGTCTTCGCGGCCTCGGGCTGCGGGGAGGTGCTGCCCTTGGGGAAGCTCAGCAGCGACTGGAAGACGTTGTTGAACAGCAGCCAGGAGCCCGGGTCGTAACCCGATGCCGGGTCGGTGGCCAGCACCTCGTCCGACATTCCGATGACCACACCGCCCTCAGTGCCCCCCGGGCCGCCCTCTTCGGTGCCACAACCGCTGAGCAGCCCCGCCGCCAGTCCCGCCGCGAGCGGGGCCGTCAGCCACTGGTTACGCCTTTTCACGGATCCTTGCCTCACAGATTCAATGAATTACCCACCGGCGGCGCGGTCTTCGCCGCCGGATACTGCCGGCGTCAGGAGACGCCGCGGCCCAGCTCCCACAACTGCAGGTCGGCCGAGGAGTTGATGGCCCACTCGACGCCGGTGATGTCGTCGCGCGCGGCGACGTACTGCTTGCCCTGCCACAGCGGCAGCACCGGCACGTCGTTGGCGACGATCTCCTGGATGCGCTCGAACGGCCCGGCGGCCGAGGCCCGGTCGGCCGCGCGGCGCGACTCGGGGATGAGCTTGTTCCTGGCTTCGCTGCTCACGTACGGGGAATTGAGGAAGTTGTCCTTGTCCAGGAACGGCGCCACGTAGTTGTCGGCGTCCGGGAAGTCCGGGAACCAGCCCATGCCGTAGACGGCGTACTCGCCGCGCTTCTGGCTGTCACGGAACTTCGACCACTCGGTTCCCTCGATGTCGACGTCGAAGAGGCTCGTGGCGTTGAGCTGCTCCTGGAGCACCTCGAACTCCTTCTTCGTCGCCGGGCCGTAGTGGTCGGTCGTGTAGTTCAGCGTCAGCTTCACCGGCGTGGTGATGCCGGCCGCCTTGAGGATGCCGGCGGCCTTGGGCCGGTTCGGCTCGCCGTACTTGTTGAAGAACGCGTTCTGGTGCCCGGTGATGGTGTTCGGGATGAGCGAGTACAGCGGCTCGGCCGTGGCGGGGTAGACCTTGCTCGCGAGGTCCCCGCGGTCGACGACGGCGGCCAGCGCCTGGCGCACCGCCTTGCTCTTGACGGTGGAGTCGTCGGTGTCGAAGCCGAGGTAGCGGATCTCCAGGCCGGGCATCTCGACGAGGTCGATGCCCTCGGCCGGGTTCTCCGACAGGTCCTTGATCTGCTCGGGCTGGAGGGTGCGCGTCATCATGCTGATGTCGCCGTCCTTCAGCGCCTTCTCCATCGACTCGGTGTCGGTGAAGGACCGCAGCTCGATCTTGTCGTTGCGGAGCTTCAAGTCGCCCTTGTACTCGGGGTTCTTGGTGAAGACGGCCTTGACGACCCGGTCGCCCTCGGTCTCGGTCTCCAGCGTGTACGGGCCCGAGCCGTCGGCGGCGAAGCCGTCCCGGAGCCTGTCGGCCTCGTACGTGTCGGAGTCGACGATGGCCGCGGCCGGCGTGGCGATCTTGTACGGGAACGTGGCGTCCGGCGTCTTGAGGTGGAAGACGATCTCGTGGTCGCCGTTGGTCTCGATGGTGTCGATGTTCGACAGCAGCGCGACCGGACCGTTGTTGTTCTTGATCTTCAGGACGCGCTCGACGGAGAACTTCACGTCCTCCGCGGTGAGGGCGTCGCCGTCGGCGAACTTCAGCCCGCTGCGCAGGGTGCAGCGGTAGCTCTCGTTCTGGGTGTCCGTGAAGCCGCACTTGGAGGCCGCGTCCGGCACCGGCTCACCGCCGCCGCGCGGGACGTGCATCAGCATCTGGACGGTCTGTCGCAGAACGTTCCAGGCGCCGGCGTCGTAGGCGAACGCCGGGTCGAAGGGCGCGGGAGCGTCCTTCGTCGCCACGAACTGGTCCGTGGTGCCCACGACGATGGCGTCACCGCCCTTCCCGCCGACGTCCACGCCGCCGCAGGCGGCCAGCGCGGGCGCGAGCAGGCCGATCACGGCCGGCAGCACCAAAGTCTTGCGGTTCATCCTGGACGTTCTCCCTCATCCGGCACTGAGTTTTCAGCGGTGTACGGGATACTCCGCCGCGCCGCCCGGTCGGGGCGGAGCGATCGGGCCGGGATCAGAGCGATCGGTTCTGTGGTACCAGCAACTGGTTGAGCGCTGGAGCACATGGGGGTGCGGCGAAGTTCTCGAGTTGAGATTAGTGGGAATCACCCGAGGGGCCGGACCGGGCCGCTGCCCACCGTTACCGCTCGGTGATCATGGAACCGGGCGGCTCGGCGCGGTGGGGCGGGAATGTTTCGTACACCACTCCACCAATCAGGACACAAAGGCGTCAAACAAGGGCGCACGGAAGCCCTTTGACGCCAAGGAGCACCCCTGCGGGCAGCACGGAGCGTGACCAAGGTCACCATATGAATAGTTTTGATCGAGTGTGCATTTCTATTTCCGTGTGTCACGGAAAATGCACGGTCCAATGCCGAGAGTTTCCGCCTGATAGCGAAAGCACGCTCGGTGAACGGATCAGTTCGGCCGGGTGATCAGAGTCGTCAGAAAAGCGAGATCGACTTCTTCGAGCGACCCCACGACCACCCGGCCGCGCGCGGGCGCGATCGGGGCCACGGACGGCACCGCCACCACCCGGCAGCCGGCGGCCTCGGCGGCCGCCACCCCGGTCGCGGTGTCCTCGACGACCGCGCATCTCCAGGGATCGGCGCCGAGCCGGGCCGCGGCGTGCAGGTACGGGTCGGGGTGAGGCTTGGTACGGGGCACCTCGTCGCCCGCCACGGTGAGCGTGAACATGTCGCGGCCCAGCGTCTCCAGGACCCGGTCGATGATGCGCCGGTGCGAGGCGGAGACCAGCGCGGTGGGCACCTCGTGCGCCGCGAGCTCGGCGAGCAGCCGGGCCGCCCCCGGCATCAGCGGCACGCCGCGACCGATGCGCTTCTCGAAGCGGTCGTTCAGCAGCACCGTGAGCTCGGGCAGCGTGATGTCCGCGCCGGTCACCTCGATGAGATAGCCCGCGCTGCGCGTCATCGGCCCGCCGACCACCACGTCGCGCCACGCCTCGTCCAGCACATGGCCCAGGTCCGCGAAGACCTCTGCCTCGACCTCCCACCAGAAGCCCTCGGTGTCCACGAGGGTGCCGTCCATGTCGAGGAAGACGGCCTGCAGTGCGGAGCCTTCGGCCGTACGGGTACTGGGCGCGGGGACGGTACTGGTCATCCGGGCACACCTCCTGAAGGGACGAGAAGGCCGGCCGTCTCCCCAGGGGGGAGGCGACCGGCCTGCGCTGGACCGACCAGTGTACGACTCGTCCGGGTCTAGCGCGCGTTGAAGTACTTCGCCTCGGGGTGGTGGATGACGATCGCGTCGGTGGACTGCTCCGGGTGCAGCTGGAACTCCTCCGACAGGTGGACGCCGATCCTCTCCGGCTGGAGGAGGTCCGCGATCTTCGCCCGGTCCTCCAGGTCGGGGCAGGCGCCGTAACCGAGGGAGAAGCGCGCGCCCCGGTACTTCAGGGCGAACATGTCCTCCATCGCCTCGGGGTCCTCGCCGCCGAAGCCGAGCTCGGAGCGGACCCGGGCGTGCCAGTACTCGGCGAGGGTCTCGGCCAACTGCACCGACAGCCCGTGCAGTTCGAGGTAGTCGCGGTAGGAGTTGGCCTCGAAGAGCCTGGCGGTCTCCTCGCCGATGCGGGAGCCGACCGTGACCACCTGGAGGCCGACCACATCGGGCTCGCCGGCCTCCTCCGGGCGGAAGAAGTCGGCCAGGCACAGCCGGCGGCCGCGCCGCTGGCGGGGGAAGGTGAAGCGGGTGCGCTCGGAACCGTCCTCGCCCAGCAGGATCAGGTCGTCGCCCTTGGAGTGGCAGGGGAAGTACCCGTAGACGACGGCCGCTTCGAGGAGGTTGTTGGACTGCAGGTGGTCGAGCCAGCCGCGCAGGCGCGGACGGCCCTCAGTCTCCACCAGCTCCTCGTAGGTGGGCCCGTCGCCGTTGCGGACCTGCTTGAGGCCCCACTGCCCCTTGAAGAGCGCGCCCTCGTCGAGCCAGGGCGCGTACTCCTTGAGCTGAATGCCCTTCACCACCCGGGTGCCCCAGAAGGGCGGGGTGGGGACCGGGTTGTCGGTCGCGACGTCGGAGCGCACGGAACCCTCCGGCTCCTCGACCTCCAGGACGGCCGTGTCCTTCTTCGCCACACGGCGCTGCTTGAGCTCGGGAAGGGCCGCGCCGGGCACGCCGCGCTTGACGCCGATGAGGGCGTCCATCAGGCGCAGTCCCTCGAACGCGTCGCGGGCGTAGCGGACCTCGCCCTCGTAGATCTCGTGCAGGTCCTGCTCCACGTACGCCCGGGTCAGTGCCGCGCCGCCGAGGATGACCGGGAAGTCCGCGGCCATCTTGCGCTGGTTGAGCTCCTGAAGGTTCTCCTTCATGATCACTGTGGACTTGACGAGCAGGCCGGACATGCCGATGACGTCGGCCTTGTGCTCCTCGGCGGCCTCCAGGATCGCGGAGACGGGCTGCTTGATGCCGAGGTTGACGACCGTGTAGCCGTTGTTGGACAGGATGATGTCGACGAGGTTCTTGCCGATGTCGTGGACGTCGCCGCGGACGGTGGCGAGCACGATGGTGCCCTTGCCCTCGTCGTCCGTCTTCTCCATGTGCGGCTCCAGATGAGCCACCGCCGTCTTCATCACCTCGGCGGACTGGAGCACGAACGGCAGCTGCATCTGGCCGGAGCCGAACAGCTCACCGACGACCTTCATGCCCGCCAGGAGGGTGTCGTTGACGATGTCCAGGGCAGGGCGGCTCTGGAGGGCCTCGTCGAGGTCGGCCTCCAGGCCGTTCTTCTCGCCGTCGATGATGCGGCGCTGCAGGCGCTCGTCGAGCGGGAGGGCCATCAGTTCCTCGGCGCGGCCGGCCTTCATCGACTTCATGTTGACGCCCTCGAAGAGGGCCATGAGCTTCTGGAGCGGGTCGTAGCCCTCGGCGCGCCGGTCGTAGATCAGGTCGAGCGCGACCTTGACCTGCTCCTCCTCCAGGCGGGCGATCGGCAGGATCTTCGAGGCGTGCACGATCGCCGAGTCCAGGCCGGCCTTGACGCACTCGTCGAGGAAGACGGAGTTCAGGACGACACGGGCGGCCGGGTTGAGGCCGAAGGAGATGTTGGACAGGCCCAGGGTGGTCTGCACGTCTGGGTGACGCCGCTTGAGTTCGCGGATCGACTCGATCGTGGCGATGCCGTCCTTGCGGGACTCCTCCTGGCCGGTGCAGATGGTGAAGGTCAGGCAGTCGATGAGGATGTCCGACTCGTCGATGCCCCAGGTGCCGGTCAGGTCCTCGATCAGCCGCTCGGCGATGGCGACCTTGTGCTCGACGGTACGGGCCTGGCCCTCCTCGTCGATGGTCAGCGCGATCAGGGCGGCGCCGTGCTCCTTGGCGAGCGCGGTGACCTTGGCGAAGCGGGACTCCGGGCCGTCGCCGTCCTCGTAGTTGACGGAGTTGATGACCGCGCGGCCGCCGAGCTTCTCCAGACCCGCCTGGATGACGGCCAGCTCGGTGGAGTCCAGCACGATGGGAAGGGTGGAGGCGGTGGCGAAACGGCCGGCCAGTTCGGCCATGTCGGCCACGCCGTCGCGGCCCACGTAGTCGACGCACAGGTCGAGCATGTGCGCGCCCTCGCGGATCTGGTCGCGGGCCATCTCCACGCAGTCGTCCCAGCGGGCTTCGAGCATGGCCTCGCGGAACTTCTTGCTGCCGTTCGCGTTGGTCCGCTCGCCGATCGCCATGTAGGCGGTGTCCTGGCGGAAGGGGACCGACTGGTAGAGGGAGGCGGCGCCCGGCTCGGGGCGCGGCTCGCGCTGCGCCGGGGTGAGGTCGCGGGTGCGCTCGACGACGGCGCGCAGGTGCTCGGGCGTCGTGCCGCAGCAGCCGCCGATGAGGGACAGGCCGTAGTCGTGGACGAACGTCTCCTGGGCGTCGGCGAGGCCGACGGGACCGAGCGGGAAGTGGGCGCCGTCCTTGGTGAGCACGGGAAGGCCCGCGTTCGGCATGCACATCAGCGGCGTACGCGAGTGGCGGGCCAGGTAGCGCAGGTGCTCGCTCATCTCGTCCGGACCGGTCGAGCAGTTCAGACCGAGCAGGTCGATGCCCAGCGGTTCCAGGGCGGTCAGGGCGGCGCCGATCTCGGAGCCGAGCAGCATGACGCCGGTCGTCTCGAAGGCGAGCGAACAGATCAGCGGCACCTGGATGCCCAGGGCATCCATCGCCCGGCGTGCGCCGATCAGGCTCGACTTCGTCTGCAGCAGGTCCTGGGTGGTCTCCACGATCAGGGCGTCGGCGCCGCCGGCGAGCAGGCCCTCGGCGTTCTGCTGGTAGCCGTCCCGCAGGACGTCGTACGCGATGTGGCCGAGCGAGGGCAGCTTGGTGCCGGGGCCGATCGAGCCCAGGACCCAGCGCTGGCGGCCGTCCTTGGCGCCGAACTCGTCGGCGACCTCGCGGGCGATGCGCGCGCCGGACTCCGACAGCTCGAAGATGCGGTCGGCGATCTCGTACTCATTGGCCGCCGAGTGGTTCGCGCCGAAGGTGTTCGTCTCGACGCAGTCGACGCCGACGGCGAAGTACTCCTCGTGGACCGAGCGCACGATGTCGGGCCGGGTGATGTTGAGGATCTCGTTGCAGCCTTCGAGGTTCTCGAAGTCCTCGAGGGTGGGGTCCTGCGCCTGGAGCATGGTGCCCATCGCCCCGTCGGCGACCACGACCCGGCTGGCGAGTGCTTCGCGGAGGGCGTCGGCGCGGCTGCTGTGGCTGGCAGGCGTGGGGGTCGGCAACGAGGCCATGGATCTGCTCCCTGGAGTGCGACGGCTGTCGGCTTTGCGCCCTCCCGGCGGACGGCGCACCTGGCCAGCGTAGCCGCGACCCCGCCTGCGGCGTGAAGGCGTCCCACGAGGCGGACGGTGGCGCGTGCGGGCCGTGTTCTGATGGCTCACGGTCGCCGGGCGGGCCTCGGACGGTGACACCCAGTCGGCATGAGCCGATAGTGTTCAGCATTGTCGAACCGAGGTGGAGGTGGCCGAGCGTGGCGAAGAACATCCAGTCGCTCGAGCGGGCGGCGGCGATGCTGCGCCTGCTCGCCGGGGGCGAGCGCAGGCTCGGCCTGTCCGAGGTGGCCTCGTCCCTCGGTCTTGCCAAGGGTACGGCGCACGGCATCCTGCGCACCCTCCAGGCGGAGGGTTTCGTCGAACAGGACCCGGCGTCGGGCCGCTATCAGCTGGGCGCCGAGCTGCTGCGCCTGGGCAGCACGTATCTGGACGTGCACGAGCTGCGGGCCCGCGCGCTGGTGTGGACCGACGACCTGGCCCGCTCCAGCGGCGAGAGCGTCTATCTGGGCGTGCTCCATCAGCAGGGCGTCCTAATCGTTCACCACGTCTTCCGCCCGGACGACAGCCGGCAGGTGCTGGAGGTCGGGGCGATGCAGCCGCTGCACTCCTCCGCGCTGGGCAAGGTGCTGTCGGCGTACGACCCCGTGGCGCACAACGAGGTCGTCGAGAACGAGCGCAAGTCCTTCACCCCGCACACCGTCACGGACGCGGTGGACTTCGAGGCGGTGCTCGACCTGACCCGCGCGCGCGGCTGGGCCGCCGACGTGGAGGAGACCTGGGACGGGGTGGCCTCGATCGCCGCCCCCATCCACGACCGCCGGCGGATGCCGGTCGGCGCGGTCGGCATCACCGGCGCCGTCGAGCGGATCCGTGAGGGCGGGGACCTGCGCACCGACCTGGTGGCGGCCGTACGGGACTGCGCCCGCGCGGTGTCGCGGGACCTGGGCGCCAGCCGCTTCTGAGGCGGACTCCGCCGCCTCCTGGGAGGCTGGTAACGATCGGGATACCGGTCACGGAACTCTTGACGCGCGTCTTAACCGAGGGCAAAACTGCCGTTCATCGGTCGGCAATGCCGAACACCTACCGGCAATACGCGCTAGAGTGTGGCAACGCCAAGGGACCGGTCAGGCCCTCACCGAGGGCGCGGACCATCCGGAGGGACCCGGGGTTCGCCTTTCCCCTGGACGAAGGACAAAGGAGTCGCGGGTGTCCAGCTCCGACATCTTCATCGGCGAGATCATTGGTACCGCCGTACTCATCCTGCTCGGCGGTGGCGTCGTGGCCGCCGTCGTGCTCAAGCGCTCCAAGGCGCAGAACGCCGGCTGGCTCGCCATCACCTTCGGGTGGGGCTTCGCCGTCATGACGGCCGTCTACATGACCGGCACGCTGTCCGGCGCCCACCTCAACCCGGCTGTCACGGTCGGTATCGCGATCAAGGACGGCGACTGGAGCAACGCTCCGGTCTACTTCGCCGGCCAGATACTCGGCGCCATGATCGGCGCCGCCCTGGTCTGGATCGCGTACTACGGCCAGTTCCAGGCCCATCTCACGGACCCGGAGATCCTCGCGGAGCAGCCGGCCGAAGAGGGCATGGTCGACCAGAAGGCCGCCCCCAAGGCCGGCCCCGTCCTCGGCGTCTTCTCCACCGGTCCCGAGGTGCGCAACGTCTGGCAGAACCTCGCCACCGAGATCATCGGCACCGTCGTGCTCGTTCTCGCGGTGCTCACCCAGGGCCTCAACGACAGCGGCAAGGGCCTCGGCGTGCTCGGCGCGCTGATCACCGCCTTCGTCGTCGTCGGCATCGGCCTCTCCCTCGGCGGCCCGACCGGCTACGCGATCAACCCGGCCCGTGACCTCGGGCCGCGCATCGTGCACGCCCTGCTCCCGCTGCCGAACAAGGGCGGCTCCGACTGGGGCTACGCCTGGATCCCGGTTGTAGGCCCGCTGGTCGGCGGAGCGCTCGCCGCGGGTATCTACAACATCGCGTTCGCCTGAGCCGACCGGCCGACCCTCCAACAGACCTCCGGGAGCACACCGTGACCGACGCACACACCACCGGCCCGTTCATCGCGGCCATCGACCAGGGCACCACCTCCAGCCGCTGCATCGTCTTCGACAAGGACGGCCGGATCGTCTCGGTCGACCAGAAGGAGCACGAGCAGATCTTCCCGAAGCCGGGATGGGTCGAGCACGACGCGGGCGAGATCTGGACCAACGTCCAGGAAGTCGTCGCCGGCGCGATCAGCAAGGCGGGCATCACGCCCGCCGACGTCAAGGCGATCGGCATCACCAATCAGCGCGAGACCACGCTGATGTGGGACAAGAACACCGGTGAGCCCGTCCACAACGCCATCGTGTGGCAGGACACCCGCACCGACGCCCTCTGCAAGGAGCTCGGCCGCAACGTCGGCCAGGACCGCTTCCGCCGCGAGACCGGCCTGCCGCTCGCGTCGTACTTCGCGGGCCCCAAGGTCCGCTGGCTGCTCGACAACGTCGAGGGCCTGCGCGAGCGCGCCGAGGCCGGCGACATCCTCTTCGGCACCATGGACTCCTGGGTCATCTGGAACCTGACGGGCGGCACCGAGGGCGGCGTGCACGTCACCGACGTCACCAACGCCTCGCGCACCCTCCTGATGAACCTGCACGAGATGCGCTGGGACGAGAAGATCCTCCAGTCGATGGACATCCCGGCCGCCGTGCTGCCGGAGATCCGCTCCTCCGCCGAGGTGTACGGCGTCGCCAAGGCGGGCCCGCTGAAGGGCGTGCCCGTCGCGTCGGCGCTGGGCGACCAGCAGGCGGCCCTGTTCGGCCAGACCTGCTTCGCCCAGGGCGAGGCCAAGTCGACGTACGGCACCGGCACCTTCATGCTGATGAACACCGGCGACACGCCCGTCAACTCGTACAACGGCCTGCTGACGACCGTCGGGTACCAGATCGGCGACCAGAAGCCCGTCTACGCCCTCGAAGGCTCGATCGCCATCACCGGCGCGCTCGTCCAGTGGATGCGCGACCAGATGGGCCTGATCAAGTCGGCCGCCGAGATCGAGACGCTGGCCTCCTCCGTCGAGGACAACGGCGGCGCGTACTTCGTACCGGCCTTCTCCGGCCTCTTCGCCCCGTACTGGCGTCCCGACGCCCGCGGTGTGATCGCCGGCCTCACCCGGTACGTCACCAAGGCGCACATCGCCCGTGCCGTCCTGGAGGCCACGGCCTGGCAGACCCGCGAGATCAGCGACGCCATGACCAAGGACTCCGGCGTCGAGCTGACGGCCCTCAAGGTCGACGGCGGCATGACCTCCAACAACCTGCTGATGCAGACGCTCTCGGACTTCCTGGACGCACCGGTCGTGCGCCCGATGGTCGCCGAGACCACCTGCCTCGGCGCCGCCTACGCCGCCGGCCTCGCCGTCGGCTTCTGGTCCGGCACCGACGAGCTGCGCGCCAACTGGCGCAGGGCCGCCGAGTGGACCCCCCGCATGGACGCGGCCACGCGGGACCGCGAGTACAAGAGCTGGCTCAAGGCCGTTCAGCGGTCCATGGGCTGGCTCGACGACGAGAGCTGACGAGGAGTTACCAACATGACCACCCTGCAGAGCGTCCCGGCCCTCGGGACGCGCCCGGCCGACGGCTGTGCCACGACGAGCCGCGCCGAAACCCGGGAACACCTTTCCAAGGCGACGTACGACCTCCTGGTGATCGGCGGCGGCATCCTGGGCATCTCCACCGCCTGGCACGCCGCCCAGTCGGGACTGCGGGTGGCCCTGGTGGACGCCGGCGACTTCGCCGGCGCCACCTCCTCCGCCTCCTCCAAGCTGCTCCACGGCGGACTGCGCTATCTGCAGACCGGCGCGGTCAAGCTGGTGGCGGAGAACCACTTCGAGCGGCGCGCCGTCTCCCGTGACGTCGCGCCGCACCTCGCCAACCCGCTGACCTTCTACCTCCCCGTCTACAAGGGCGGCCCGCACGGCGCGGCCAAGCTGGGCGCGGGCGTCTTCGCCTACTCGGCGCTGTCCGCCTTCGGGGACGGCGTCGGCCACGTGATCAGCCCGGCGAAGGCCGCGCGTGCGGTGCCCGAGCTCCGTACCGACGACCTCAAGGCCGTCGCGGTCTACGGCGACGACCAGATGAACGACTCGCGCATGGCCCTGATGACGGTCCGTGCCGCCGTCGCCTCGGGCGCGACCGTCCTCAACCACGCCGAGGTCACCGGCCTGCGCTTCACCAACGGCCGGGTCACCGGCGCCGAGCTCAAGGACCGCCTGGACGGTGCGGAGTTCGGCGTGACGGCCCGTCTGGTGCTCAACGCCACCGGGCCGTGGGTCGACCACCTGCGGAAGATGGAGAACCCGAACGCGGCGCCCTCGATCCGGCTCTCCAAGGGCGCGCACCTGGTGCTCAAGCGCACCGCCCCCTGGCGGGCCGCGCTGGCCACGCCGATCGACAAGTACCGCATCACCTTCGCGCTGCCGTGGGAGGACCAGCTCCTGCTCGGCACGACCGACGAGGAGTACGAGGGCGACCCGGCGGACGTCGCGGTCACCGAGAAGGACATAGCCCAGATCCTGGACGAGGCCGCCTTCTCGATCCGCGACCAGCAGCTCTCCCGCGACCTCATCACGTACTCCTTCGCGGGTCTGCGGGTGCTGCCGGGCGGGCCCGGTGACACCTCCAAGGCCAAGCGCGAGACGGTCGTCACCGAGGGACGCGGCGGCATGCTGTCGGTGGCGGGCGGCAAGTGGACGACGTTCCGTCACATCGGCCGCACCGTCATGAACAAGCTCGCCGCCCTGCCCGGCCACCCGCTGGGCGAGGACATGGAGCCGGTCTCCCGGCTGCCCAGGAAGCTGCCGCTGCCGGGCATCTCCAACCCGAACGCGGTCGCGCACCGGCTGCTCGTCGACGGCGGTACGCCCGGTCCCCGGATGGCCGCCGACACCGCCCGCCACCTGGCCACTCACTACGGCTCGCTGTCCTTCGACATCGCGCGCCTGGCCAACGAGGACCCGGCGCTGGCCGAGCGCGTCCACCCGGACGCGCCGGAGATCTGGGCGCAGGTCGTCTACGCCCGCGACCACGAGTGGGCCGAGACGGCGGACGACGTACTGCGCCGCCGTACAACGTTGACAATCCGCGGCCTGGCCACGGACGAGGTCCGCGCCAAGGTGGAGGACGTGCTGGGCCGCAGGGCCTGAGGCGGGCACACGGGGGGACGGGTAAGGGGCAGCCGCCCGGGCGGCTGCCCCTTACCCGTCCTGCGGGACACGGCGGTTGATCCGGCGGGCGCAGGGCACGCTTCCCGCATGCGCATCAGGCGTCACCGCGCCTGGTGGAAGCCGTAAGGTTGATGCGTGCACAAGGGAACGTCGAAAGGGGGCGCTGGGTGATCGAGCTCGAGGGGGTTCCCGAGCTGATCGACCCGGTCATGGTGGCCGCGTTCGAAGGCTGGAACGATGCCGGCGACGCCGCCTCCACCGCGGTCGCGCATCTGGAACGGGAGTGGAAGGGCGAGGTCTTCGCGGCGCTCGACGCCGAGGACTACTACGACTTCCAGGTCAACCGGCCCACGGTGTTCCTCGACGGTGGGGTCCGCAAGATCACCTGGCCGACCACACGGCTGTCCGTGGTGCGCATCGGCGGCGACAAGCCCCGTGACCTGGTGCTGGTCCGCGGCATCGAGCCGTCGATGCGCTGGCGTTCGTACTGCAACGAGATCCTCGGCTTCGCGCACGAGCTGGGCGTCGAGATGATCGTGATCCTGGGCGCGCTGCTCGGCGACACCCCGCACACCCGGCCGGTGCCGGTCAGCGGTGTGACGTCGGACGCGGACCTGGCGCGGACCATGGATCTGGAGGAGACCAAGTACGAGGGTCCCACGGGCATCGTCGGCATCCTCCAGGAAGCCTGTACGCACGCGGGGGTACCCGCGGTGAGCCTGTGGGCGGCCGTGCCGCACTACGTGTCGCAGCCGCCGAACCCCAAGGCCACGCTGGCGCTGCTCAACCGCCTGGAAGACCTCATCGACCTGCGGATCCCGCTCGGCGAACTGCCCGAGGACGCCCGGGCGTGGCAGGTCGGCGTGGACCAACTGGCCGCCGAGGACAGCGAGGTGGCGGAGTACGTCCAGTCGCTGGAGGAGGCGCGGGACACCGCGGAGCTCCCCGAGGCGTCCGGCGAGGCGATCGCGCGCGAGTTCGAGCGGTATCTGAGGCGGCGTGACGGCGGTCCCGGCCCCGGGCACGCGACGGACGGGAGCGAGGGCACCGGTACCTACCTGCGCGACAGCTCCGGCGGCCGTGCGCGGCCCCCGAAGCCACCGCGCGCGGAGCCGGCCGAACCCCCTCAGGGCACGGACGAGGCGGACGACTCCCCGGAGGAGTAGCGCGTACGAAGCGACGCGGCGGCGGGGCGGTGCCATCGGGCGCCGCCCCGCCGTCGCGTCGCGGTGTCCGGCGCCGAGCGCTGCCGCCCCCGGCCCTCCTGGAAGAGGGCCGGGGGCGGCAGCGCTGCGAGAAAGCGGCTACAGAGCCACGCCCAGCAGTGCGTCGACGGCGCGCGAGACGACGCCGGGGGCGCCTTCGTCCGTACCGCCCTCGGACGCCTGGAGGGCGGCCCAGCGGTCCACGGCGGCGAGCGCGGCCGGGGCGTCGAGGTCGTCGGCGAGCGCCTCGCGGATCTCGTCCACCAGGGCGTCGGCGGGCGGCCCGTCGGGGCGGGAGACGGCCGCGCGCCAGCGTCCGAGCCGCTCCACGGCGTCCTCCAGCACCTGGTCCGTCCACTCCCAGTCGGCCCGGTAGTGGTGCGCGAGCAGCGTGAGGCGGATCGCGGCCGGGTCCACGCCGTCGCGGCGCAGCTTCGACACGAAGACCAGGTTGCCCCTGGACTTCGACATCTTCTCGCCGTCCAGGGCGACCATTCCGGCGTGCACGTACGTCTTGGCGAACGGGTGCTCGCCGGTCAGCGCCTGGGCGTGGGACGCGCCCATCTCGTGGTGCGGGAAGGCGAGGTCGGAACCGCCGCCCTGCACGTCGAAGCCCATCCCCAGGTGGTCCAGGGCGATGGCGACGCACTCGATGTGCCAGCCGGGCCTGCCGCGGCCCAGCGAGGCCCCGTCCCAGCTCGGCTCGCCCTCACGGGCGGCCATCCAGAGCATCGGGTCGAGCGGGTTCTTCTTGCCGGGGCGCTCGGGGTCACCGCCGCGCTCGGCGGACAGCAGCCGCATCGCGTCGGCGTCGAGCCCGGAGACCTTGCCGAAGTGCGGGTCGGCCTCGACGGAGAAGTACACGTCCCCTTCGAGCTCGTACGCCGCGCCCGCGTCCCGCAGCCGCTCGATGAGCGGCACGATGCCGGGTATCGCTTCGACGGCGCCGATGTAGTGGCGCGGGGGGAGCATCCGCAGGGCGGTCATGTCCTCGCGGAACAGCGCGGTCTCGCGCTCCGCGAGTTCGGTCCAGTCGTGTCCGTCGCGGATCGCCCGCTCGAGCAGCGGATCGTCGACGTCCGTGACGTTCTGGACGTAGTGAACCTGCCGCTTGGTGTCGAGCCACACGCGCTGTACGAGGTCGAACGCGTTGTAGGTCGCCGCGTGACCGATGTGGGTCGCGTCGTACGGCGTGATGCCGCAGACATAGATTCGGGCGACGGGACCGGGGTCGAGGGTGATCGACCCACCGGTCGCGGTGTCGTGGATCTGGAGGTCGCGGCCCTTGCCGGGCAGGGCGGGGACCTCAGAAGCGGGCCAGGCATGCATGCCTTGAGCGTAACCGGACGCACGTTCCGGATACGAACCGGATACGAAATCGTGTCCGGTGAGCCACTCTTGCGCGAACCCGCCCGGCGTGCCTAGACCGGCGGCCAGGGGATGGCCGGCCAGTCGCCGCTCGGCTCCGGGTGGCGCCCGGTCTCCCGCAGCGCCGCGACCCGCCCGCGCAGCGCCTCCAGCTCCGCCGCGGTGATCAGTTCGGCCATCCGGGTGGCGAGCGGGCGCCCCGGGGCCAGTTCCGCCGCCAGCCGGGCCAGCACCTCGACCGCCTCGGCGGTCAGCGGCTCGCCCGCCCAGCCCCACAGCAGTGTGCGGAGCTTGTCGTCCGCGTTGAAGGTGACCCCGTGGTCGATGCCGTACAGCTGCCCGCCCGGGGCCGGCAGCAGGTGACCGCCCTTGCGGTCCGCGTTGTTGATGACCGCGTCCAGCACCGCCAGCCGGCGCAGCCGCGGATCGTCGGCGTGCACGAGCAGCGCCGTGCGCCCCTCCCCCACCTCGGCGTACGCGATCGCCTTCCAGCCCTCGGCCGGCTCCTCGTCCTCGACCAGGGCCAGCAGTCCCGCGTCGGGCCCCTCCGGGGCCGTCTCGATCCACAGCTGGCACATGCCCTCGCCGTACGGCCCGTCCCGCAGCACGGTCGGCGGCACGAGCCCCCACCCGGTCGCCTCGGAGATCTCGTACGCCGCCACCTCGCGGCGGGCGAGCGTGCCGTCGGGGAAGTCCCACAGCGGCCGCTCACCGGCGACGGGCTTGTAGACGCAGGACGCCGACACGCCGTCGTGCTCGATCCCGCAGTACAGCACGGCGTTGGACGCCTCGCGCACGCGTCCGCGCACCGTGAGGCTGCCCTTCGCCAGCACGGTGAGCAGGCCGTCGGGCGGAGTCACGCCCCGCGGCGGTATCCGTTCTGGCGCGGACATACGTGTCCCTCCGGGTCGAGCGGCAGGCTGCACAGCGGGCACGGCGGGCGGCCGGCGTTGACGACGTCGAGGGCGCGCTTGGCGAAGGCACGGGCCTGCGCGCCGCTGAGCCGGACCCGCAGCATCGGCGGTCCGTTCTCCTCGTCCTGGAGCAGTCGTTCCTCGGCCTCCGCGAGGTCCTCCTCGGTCTCCACGTCGAGCTCGACGAGGGCCTGCGCCTCGACGATCATGCGCTGTTCCTCGCCGTCCCAGGCGAGCGCCATCGTGCCGACGCGGAACTCCTCCTCGACGGGGGCGTCGAGGGGGGCGCTGTCGGTGACGTCGGCCGGGGCCACGGCCGGCACGGGGGCGTTGCCCCCGGTGCGGCGTACCACTTCGTCGAGCAGCTCGTCGATCCGCTCGGCGAGCGCCGCCACCTGGGTCTTCTCCAGGGCGACGCTGGTGACACGGCCGGCCGCGGATGCCTGGAGGAAGAACGTACGGCGTCCAGGCAGCCCGACCGTACCGGCGACGAAGCGGTCCGGCGGGTCGTAGAGGAATACCTGACGGGACACGTCCTGTCTCCCTTGAGATCGTCGATCCCGCAGCCGGCGGGGACGCCGGTGTCGAAATCGTCTGTATGCGCGGTCGTGGGGCGCGTCCACCCTACTGCGCGGAGCGATCACGGTGCGCCCGCGCCGCCCCCTACGGCCGCGTCCCCGTCGCCGCCGTTGTCGCGCGGCGCCAGCGAGGAGAGGTCGCCGGTGTCGCCGAGCCGCACGAGAAATGGCCGCAGCCCCGTGTACCGGATGGCCGTCAGGGAACACGGGTCGACGTGAATCCGCTGGAAGAGGTCGAGATGAAGCCCGAGCGCGTCCGCTACGACGGACTTGATGATGTCCCCGTGAGAGCACATGAGATACACGGCGTCCTCGCCGTGCTCGGCCTCGACGCGCGCGTTCCACTCCCGTACGGCGTCGACCGCGCGGGCCTGCATGGCCCGCATCGACTCACCGCCCGGAAACGTCACGGAGGAGGGGTGCTGTTGCACGGCGGCCATCAGCGGCTCGTCGGAGAGCTCGGCGAGCTTGCGGCCCGACCAGTCGCCGTAGTGGCACTCCCCGATCCGCTCGTCGGTGTGCGACGCCAGTCCGGGGCGCGCGTCGAGCAGCGGCTGGAGGGTCTGGCGGCAGCGTTCGAGCGGGCTGGTCACGACGGCGGCGAGCGGCACGCCGGCCAGCCTGCCGGGCAGCGCCGCCGCCTGTGCGGCGCCGCGCTCGTCGAGCGTGACGCCCGGCGTCCAGCCGGCGAGCAGTCCCGCGGTGTTGGCGGTGGAACGTCCGTGGCGTACGAGGATCAGCGTGGCCATGTCGGCCAGCCTAGGCGGAATGCGGCTCCGGGGTGTGCCGGGGTCCGTACCGGGGGAGGATGCGCGCCGTGATCGTCGACTGTGCCATTTACCGTGAAGGGTGCCGCACCGAGGGCCCTTCCGACTTCTCCGACGCGCTCGCCGACGCGCGGTCGACCGGGGACGCCTTCCTGTGGATCGGGCTGCACGAGCCGACCGAGAAGGAGTTCGATCTCGTGACGACCGAGTTCGGGCTGCACCCGCTGGCCGTAGAGGACGCCCTGCGCGCCCACCAGCGGCCCAAGCTGGAGGTGTACGACGACTCGCTCTTCGCGGTGCTGAAGCCGGTGATGTACGAACCGGAGAGCGACACCGTGACGACGGGCGAGCTGATGGTCTTCGTGGGCGACTCGTTCGTGGTGACGGTGCGGCACGGCGAGGGAGCCCCGCTGGCGGCCGTACGCGACCGTCTGGAAGCCGAGCCGCAGGTGCTGCGGCACGGTCCGACCTCCGTCCTGTACGCCGTCAGCGACGCGGTCGTCGACCACTACATAGAGGTCGGCGCGGAGCTGCAGACCGACCTGGAGGAGCTGGAGGCGGAGGTCTTCGCCCCGGTCGGCCGCGACGCGACGAACACCGCCGCGCGGATCTACACCTTCAAGCGGCAGGTGCTGGAGTTCCGCCGTGCGACCGGGCCGCTGGCCCAGCCGATGCTGCGGCTGTCGAGCCCCGGCCTGCCGTTCGTCGACGAGCACGCCCAGCCCTTCTTCCGGGACGTCAGCGACCACCTGACCCGCGCGAACGAGCAGGTGGACGGGCTGGACCGGCTGCTGTCGGACATCCTGTCCGCGCATCTGGCGCAGATGAGCGTCCGGCAGAACGACGACATGCGGAAGATCTCGGCGTGGGCGGCGATGGCCGCCGTACCGACCATGGTCGCGGGCGTGTACGGCATGAACTTCGACCACATGCCGGAGCTGCGGTGGGTGTGGTCCTACCCCGCCGTCATCCTGCTGATGGTGCTGTGCGAGGTCGGGCTGTTCCGGCTGTTCAAGAGCCGCGGCTGGCTCTGACGCCGCCGCGGCGCGGCGGCGCGGCGGCGCGGCGGCGTACGGAACGACCGTTCAGACGACTCCGACGTGAGCCGCGGCTGGCTCTGACGCCGCCGCGGCGCGGCGGCGCGGCGGCGCGGCGGCGCGGCGGCGCGGCGGCGCGGCGGCGCGGCGGCGTACGGAACGACCGTTCAGACGACTCCGACGGCCGACGTGGCCGGGCCTCCCAGCGCGTCGCGCCGTTCGGGCGTCGTCAGGCTCACCATGCGCCGCCAGCCGCCGAGGCGCTCGTAGGCGTACATGGCGTGGATGCCCGCGGCGAGCGCGGCGGACTTGGGCTTCGGCCACTTGAGGATGCGCCCCATGTGCGCCATGACGGCGAGGCTGACGTCGCGGTAGACGCGGCACTCCTCCAGGGCGCACTCGCGCAGGACGCGCAGGATGGTCCGACCGTGGCCGGCGCGGGCCAGCCGGAGCAGCTCCTCGTGGCAATACGCGAGGTGGTTCTCCTCGTCGTCGCAGATCATCCTGATCGGCCGGCCCACCTCGGGGTGGTCGCCGAAGTACTTGACCAGCATGTCCATCTGGTCGGCCGCCCGCTGCTCGGTCACCCGGCTGTGCGAGAGGTAGACGAGGATGTCCTCCTCGGTCAGCGGCTCGTCGCGGCGGAGCTTGTCGTGGGCGAGGCCGATGCCGCGCTGTTCGAGCAGCATCGTGTAGTCGGTCCCGGGCGGGACGGGGACCGGGTCGAGCCCCCGCTTCTTGAGCAGGGCGTTGAACAGCCGGCCGTGCTTGTCCTCGTCCGCGCCGTGCCGGGTGATCTTGGGGGCGAGGTGTCTCATGCCGTCGGGCACGAGGGCCGCGATGCGGCCGTTCTCCCAGCCGCCCTGGGTCTCGCCGCTCGCGGCTATGGAGCAGAAGAGCTGGAAGGAGTCGTCGTCGTCGAGGATTTCCTGGAAGAGACTTCGGGCCGACAGCATCAGTGCTTACCTCCGTGTACCTCCGGGCAGGCGTCCGCAAAGAACAAGTCAAGAGCGGTACGGGAGGGCAGGCAACAGGGGCGGCGGTCAACTGCGCCGTACGAATGAACCCCGCGGTGGTACGGGCGCGTAACCCCAGCGGGCCCGGCGGCGTTGTTGTGCATGACGGCCGTGGCGGGGAAGACCCCCGAGCCCCCACCACGGCCGCAGACTTTCTCTCCGCCGCCGCGCCCCGCGCGGGACTACGCCAGACCGGCGCGCTCCAGGGCGTCGGTGCCGGCCCGCAGGGCGGTGATCCGCTCGTCGAGCGTGAAGCCGGCGGGGGCCAGCGTCAGCGTCGTCACCCCGGCCTCGGCGTACGCCTGCATCCGCTCGGCGATCCGCTCCACGGAGCCCAGCAGGGCCGTCTGGTCGATCAACCGGTGCGGGACGGCGGCGGCGGCGCCGGTCTTGTCGCCGGACAGGTACTTGTCCTGGATCTCGGCGGCTTCCTTCTCGTAGCCCATGCGCTGCGCGAGCTGGTTGTAGAAGTTCTGCTTGCGGCTGCCCATGCCGCCGACGTACAGGGCGGTGTACGGGCGGAACATGTCGGCCAGCGCGGCCACGTCGTCGCCGACCGCGAGCGGAAGGGTGGGGCAGACGTCGAAGCCGTCCATCGTCTTCCCGGCCTTCTCGCGGCCCGCGCGGATGTGGCGGAGCGCGGTGTCCTCGATGTGCTCGGCGGACGGGAAGATGAGCAGCGCGCCGTCGGCGATCTCGCCGGTCTGCTCCAGGTTCTTGGGGCCGATGGCGGCGATGTAGAGCGGGATGTGCTCGCGCTGCGGGTGGACGGTGAGCTTCAGCGGCTTGCCCGGCCCGTCGGGCAGCGGCAGCGTCCAGTGCTCACCCTCGTACGACAGGCGCTCACGGGTCATGGCCTTGCGGATGATCTCGACGTACTCGCGGGTGCGGGCCAGCGGCTTGTCGAACTTGACGCCGTACCAGCCCTCGGAGACCTGCGGGCCCGAGACGCCGAGGCCCAGGCGGAAACGGCCCCCGGAAAGGGAGTCGAGGGTGGCGGCGGTCATCGCGGTCATCGCGGGCGTACGGGCCGGGATCTGGAAGATCGCGGAGCCGACGTCGATGTTCTCGGTCTGGGCGGCGACCCAGGAGAGCACGGTGGCGGCGTCCGACCCGTAGGCCTCGGCGGCCCAGCAGACGTCGTAGCCGAGCCGGTCCGCTTCCTGGGCGACGGCCAGATTGTCGCCGTCCATCCCCGCGCCCCAGTAACCGAGGTTGATGCCGAGCCGCATGCCGCTCCCCTTACTGATCAGTAACGTCCCTGTTGCCGGGGACTCTAGCGCGCGGGGCGGCGATCCGTCAGGGGGCGCACGCGTCCACCGGACTTGTCCACAGGTCTCCTGCCCGCGGGCCCGCGGCCAGTAATCTCGCGGCCATGGAGCAGAGGCATCTCGGCCGCACGGGCCTGCGCGTATCGAGGATCGGGCTCGGCACCCTCACCTGGGGCCGGGACACCGACGAGCACGACGCCGCCGACGTCCTGAAGACCTTCTGGGACGCGGGCGGCACGCTCGTCGACACGGCGGACGTGTACGGCGACGGGGAGGCGGAGTACCTGCTCGGGCAGCTCATGGAGCGGCTCGTGCCGCGGCGGGACCTGGTCATCGCCACGAAGGCGGGCAGCGTGCCCGATCCGGACCGGCGCTTCGACGGGTCGCGCGGCCACCTGCTGGCGGCGCTCGACGCGTCGCTGGAGCGGCTCGGCACGGACCACGTGGACGTGTGGCAGGTGCACGCCTTCGACGCGGCGACACCGCTGGACGAGACCCTCCAGGCGCTCGACCTGGCGGTGGCCAGCGGACGGGCGCGGTACGCCGGGGTGTCCAACTTCTCCGGCTGGCAGCTGGCGAAGGCCGCGACCTGGCAGCTCGCGGCGCCCGGGGTACGCACCCGGCTGGCCAGTACCCAGATGGAGTACTCCCTGCTCCAGCGCGGTGTGGAACGGGAGGTGCTGCCCGCCGCGCTCGACCTGGGCGTGGGACTGCTGCCCTCGTCGCCGCTCGGCCGGGGCGTCCTGACGGGCAAGTACCGGCGCGCGGTCCCGCCGGACTCGCGCGGCGGGTCGCAGCACCTGGCCGGGTTCGTCGCGCCGTACCTCGACGAGGCGTCGGGCCGCATCGTGGACGCGGTCGCGACGGCCGCCGACGGGCTCGCCACGACCCCGTTGCAGGTGGCCCTCGCGTGGGTCCGCGACCGGCCGGGCGTGGTCGCCCCGATCGTGGGGGCGCGCAACGCGCAGCAGCTCGCGGCGGCGTTGTCAGTGGAGGCGCTTAGTCTTCCAGACGAGATCCGCCGGGCGCTCGACGACGTGTCGGCGCCCGTGCACCGCTATCCCGACCAGGACTGGAGCACGCTGTGACCGCGCTTCCCCGGGGGGCAACCCCCGGATCCCCGGCCGACGACCGCGACGCCGCGGCGCCGGCCACCGAGCCGGCCCCCACGCCGGCGGTCCCGGCGCAGGGCCCCGCCGGGGACGTCGAGAAGCCCCGCACCGGGCCGCTGCCCGCCACCGGGGCCGACGCCCCGGGCGACGCGGACGCGGCGGAGCACCCGAAGGACTTGACCGAGGACGCAGGTACCGACGTGCAGCACGACGAGAACACCCCCGAGCCCGCCGCCGGCCCCGCGCCGGCCGGCGGCGACAGCTCCGACGACCGTCCGGCCGGGGAGGCGCGGGCGCCGGGCGGAGCCGACGCCGCAGCCCCGGACGCCGGGACGCCGTCCGGCGAGGCTGACGGCGCGGCGCAGGCTTCGGGTCCGGTGGCGGGCGCGGAGGACGAGGAGGGCGCGGAGGCGATCGGCGCCGGTCCGGACGCCGAGTCCGGGCAGGCCGCCGCCGGGGCGGAGGCGGGGCCCCAGCTGTCCGAGGCGGAGGCGGAGCTCGCCGCCCAGCGGGCGTTGCGGGAGCGGATCGAGCGGCGCAAGGCCGAGAAGACCGCGCCCGTCGAGGCCGGTGCCAAGCTCAGCGGCCAGGCGGCCGATCTGCTGGCCGCGGTACGGGCCGTGGAGAGCGGCGCCAGGGCAGGGGACACGCCCTTCGCGCCGGCGCCCCCGCCGCGCCGCGTCGCGCCCGCTCCCCCGCCCGGCCCCGGTGCGGGTCCGGCGGTGGCGCCGCCGGCGGAGCGGGCGGCCGTCGCCGCACCCGAGGCGGTGGCATCGGTACGGGCCGTGCTGGCCGAGGGCGGGGCGCCGGAGGCTCTGGCCGCGTCCGTCGCCGGCGTACTCGGGGAGCAGGCCGGACAGGTCCTGCGCGACGACCCGTGGCAGCTGCTGTCCGTGCCGGGGGTGCGGCCGGAGCAGGCCGACGGATTCGCGCGCGCCCTGCTCGGCGCGGAGTGCGGGCCCGGCGACGAACGCCGCGGCGCCGCGCTCGTCGGCTGGCTCCTGGAGCGGGCGGCGGTCCAGGGCCACACCGTCCTGGAGTCCGGCGCCGTCCGCAAGGCACTGGCGGAGCACAGGGTGCCCGACCCGGACGAGGCCGTGGAGCACGCCGTCTCCGAGGGCGTCGTGCTGGTCTTCCAGGACGGCGCGGTGGACGAGGCCGCCGACGGCGAGGAGCCGGTGGAGGTGCTGCTGGGGCTGGAGCGGTACGCCCTCGCCGAGGAGAGCCTCGCCGACGGCCTCGCCCGGCTGGCCAGTACGTTCGCCGACGAGGGGTCCGGCGCCTGGGACGCGGGCTCCGCCCCGCCCTCCGCCACCGAGCTGATCCGCGCCGTCGCGTCGAACGGCCTGGTCGCCCACAGCGGCGGTGAGGCCGCCCGCGCCGAGCCGGCCGCCCTGGTCGCCGTGGCACGGGGGCTCGGCCTGCGGGCGTACGCCGCCTCGCACAGCGCGGACGGCCGCCGCCGTCTCGGCGCCGCCCTCGACGACGCCTCGGCGTCGGTGACCGTCTCCGGTCTGCTCGCCGGCGTCGAGGGGCCCGGCCGGGACGCGGAGGGCGCGCTCGCCCTCGACCTGCTGGTCGTGCTGGACGCGCCGCAGCTGGACGTGGAGAGCGCCGCGGTGCTCGTGGAGTCGCTGGCGGACGGCACCCGGCTCGTGCTCAGCGGCGATCCGGGCGTGCTGCCCTCCGCGGGGGCGGGCCGGGTCTTCGGGGACCTGCTGGCCGCCCGCGCGTGCCCGGTGATCGTGTCGCGTACGCCGGACCCCGGCCCGATCGGCGAGCTGGTGTCCGGCATCGGGATCGGGGAGCTGAACCAGGTCGAGGCGCCCGGCAAGGAGGTGGTGATCGTCCCGGTCCGCGACGCGGGCGAGGCCGTGCACCGCAGCGTCCAGCTGGTCGCGGACTCCGTGCCGCGCGCCTTCGGGGTGTCCCCCGCCCAGACCCAGGTCATCACCCCCGGTCACGGAGGTTCCGCCGGCACGCGCGCGCTGAACGCGGCGCTCAAGCAGCGGCTCAATCCCGGCCCGGGCCGGTTCGGCGGCTTCGACCCCGGCGACCGGGTCGCGTACGTCCCGGCCCCCGGCAGGACGCTGCCCGCCACGGTGGTGTCGGCGGACGCCGAGGGGCTGCACCTCGACTGTGAGGGCACGCCCGTCGTCGTACCCAAGGAGCGGGTGGAGACGGCGGTGCGGCACGCCTGGGCGCTCACCGCGCACCAGGCGACCGGGATGCGGTGGCCCGCGGTCGTGGTCGTCCTGCCGGGCGACGCCGCCCCGGCCCTGAGCCGCCCGTGGATCTACACGGCGTTCAGCCGCGGGGAGCGCCACCTGTCGGTGGTGCACGGCGTCGACCAGGCGCTGCCGCGCGCTGTGGCCGAGATTCCGGACCGGCCGCGTACGACGCGCCTGCGCACCCTGCTCCAGCCACCGGTCCAGCCCCGCGCGGAGGAGGCCACGGAGGCGGACGCCGGGCAGAGCGCGCCCTGACGGGGTCCTGAAGAGGCCGGAGCCGGGCGGGCCCGGCTCCGGCCGGTCCCGCTCAGCCGTGGCCGGGGCCGTCGGCCTCGTCGAACTCGTCGTCGAAGACCGAGCTGACGTCGAAGCGGCACACCACCCGCTGCGTGTCGGCCTGCTCGAACGGGGCGTTGAGCCACTCCCCCGGTTCGGGCAGTTCGTCCACGGCGGCCACCCACAGCGTGGAGTCGCCCTCCTCCAGACCGAACTCCTTGTGCCGGGAAGCGATCTCATCGGGTTCGTACTCGCCGAAGAGCACGCCGAGAGCGGCGTGGACGCTGCCCCCGACGATGGCCACGGCGTTGCCGCGCTCCTCGGCGTCGACGTCGGTGTCCAGCTCGACCTCGATCGCCGGGGCGTCGACGTCCGGGTCGAGATCGGCGATGCGCTGTGCCTGGGCGAGCAGCCGCTGGGTCTCGACCACCGCGTAGTCGCGGCGGATCAGGACGCTCAGCGCGTTGGGCTCCTCGGGCCCCGCGTAAGGGGGCAGAGAGTCGTCGGATCCCGGAATCTCGAAGGGGGTGACCTCGTCGTAGCGGTCGTAGAGCCGCTCGTCGTACGCCTCGGCGGCCGCGGCAAGCTCGTTGAACGCGTCGTAGACGGCAGGGTCGTCGTCCCCGGTGCGGCGCTCGACCGCCTCGAGGTGACGGTCGAGCGCGACTTTGACCGCCTCGGCGGCGGCGCGTACCTCGGCAGCGGTGGGCTGCGCAGCATCAGACATAGTGCAGACGCTATCCGTACCGGGGCTCTGCCCGCACAATAGATGCGATGCCGGAATACGAATTTGTCGACGTGTACGTCCCTCGCGGGGTTTCCCGCAAGGAGGCGACCCGTCTGCTGACCGACCATGCCGAGTACGGACACTGGGAGTTGGACCGACTGAGTCTGCGCCGGGACGGCAGCCGCCGCGTGCGGCTGCGCAGGCGCATCATCCGACAGGTGCGCGCCACCTGGTGAAGACGGAGCGGGCCCCGCGATCGCGGGGCCCGCTCCGTTTCCGGTGCCGGCCGCACCAGCACTTTTCCCGCCTTACGCCGCGGAACGCGACCGGCGGTACAGCACCGCGCCGGCCAGCAGGAGTCCCGCGCCGGCCGGGATCACGACGCCGAGCGGAGCGCCGGAGCCCGTCTGCGCGAGGGCGTCGGTGCCCTGCGGCTGGGTGACGGTCTGGGTGTCCGGGCCGTCGTGGCCGCCCGGCTCGTCCCCGGTGCCCGGCTCGTCAGGGTCCGCGGGCACGCCGGGCTCGGAGGGCTCGGCCGGCTCACCGGGCTTGCCCGGGTGCGTGGGCTCGGTGGGCTCGGTGGGCTTACCCGGCTCTCCCGGCTTGCCCGGTTCCCCCGGCTTCCCCGGTTCCCCCGGCTTACCGGGCTCGACCGGCTTCCCCGGCTTGCCCGGAGGGTTGTGGGGGCCGGTGGAGTCGTTGGCGCAGTCGTTGCCGGTGGCCGCGTTGCCGAGGCCGACGACGGTGACGTTGTTGCCGCAGGCGTTCACCGGCACGTGGACCGGTGCCTGGACGTGGTTGCCCGAGCCGACTCCGGGAGAATCGCTCGCGCGCCCCCCGGCCGTCGATCCGCCGCCGTGGTTCTTCCCGGGCTTCGTGCCGTGCGAGTCGTTGACGCAGCTGTTGCCCATGGCGGGATTCAGCACGCCGACCACGTTGACGGTGTTCCCGCACACATTGACGGGGACATGCACGGGCGCCTGCACGGAATTCCCGGACAGGACGCCGGGAGAATCCGACGTGGAGCCTCCGGCCCCCGAACCGGCGTGCGCGTTGCCGCCGCCGATGGCCAGCAGGCCACTCGCGGCCGCCACGGTGATCAGGCTTTTCCTGGCTACCTGACGCATTGGTACGTTCCTCTGCCTTGTGCCTTCTCCGAATGCCCGCGGGACGTCGGTGCCGCCGCGGGACGAATGCCCAGCGGCCCCGGAGTGCATGGAGCGCACTCCGGGGCCGCCCGGGACTCAGACCCTTACGGGTGCATGCACAACGTCACTTGTTGACGCAGGTGTTGCCGAAGGCGGGGTTCAGCAGCCCGATCACGGAGACCGTGTTGCCGCACGCGTTCACCGGCACGTGGATCGGGACCTGGACAACGTTGCCCGAAATCACGCCGGGGGACTTGACAGCAGCACCCTGGGCACCCGAGTCGGCGACGGCCATGCCCGCGCCGGCGAGAACCAGACCACCAGTGGCAGCCGCAGCAGCGACGACCTTCTTGATCATTACTTTTCCTCCTTGTTGGCAACCAATGCGGTCCCAGCCGCGGACCGCACACCTTGTAACGAAGGGAAAGCAATGGGGCTACTAGCCTATGGTTCCTTTCACTCTTTTCAGTCAAATAGCACGTCCGGCCGATTAGTTGGAAAGTCGTTTCAGTACTTGTCGGTTCGGCGGCCGCCTGTTCAGCAGTTGTCCAGGAAGCGGTCCAGGACCCGTACGCCGAACTTCAGCCCGTCGACCGGGACCCGCTCGTCCACGCCGTGGAACATCCCGGCGAAGTCCAGCTCGGGCGGCAGCTTCAGCGGCGCGAAGCCGAAGCAGCGGATCCCCAGGTCGTCGAACGACTTCGCGTCGGTGCCGCCGGAGAGCATGTACGGGACGGCCCGCGCGATCGGGTCCTCCGCCCTGAGCGCCACCTGCATCGCGTCGACGAGGTCCCCGTCGAAGCTGGTCTCCAGCGCCTTGTCGCCGTGCACGTCCTCGCGCCGCACGCGCGGGCCGAGGATCCGGTCGAGATCGGCGAGGAACTCGTCCTCGTACCCCGGCAGGAAGCGCCCGTCGACGTGCGCGGTCGCCTGCCCGGGGATCACGTTCACCTTGTAGCCCGCGCCGAGCATGGTCGGGGCGGCCGAGTTGCGCAGCGTGGCGCCGATCATCTTCGCGATGCCGCCGAGCTTGGCGAGCGTCGCGTCCATGTCCTCGGGGTCGAGCGGGGTGCCGAGCGCGTCGGAGAGCTCGTCCAGGAAGGACCGTACGGTCTTGGTCACCCGCACCGGCCACGTATGCCGCCCGAGCCGCCCGACGGCCTCGCACAGCTCGGTGATCGCGTTGTCGTTGTTGGTCATCGAGCCGTGGCCGGCCGTGCCGTCGACGGTGAGCCGCATCCAGTGCATGCCCTTCTGGGCCGTCTCCACGAGATACAGGCGCAGGTTCTCGTTGACGGTGAAGGAGAAGCCGCCGACCTCGCCGATCGCCTCGGTGACGCCCTCGAAGAGGCCCGGGTGCTTGTCGACCAGGTACCGGGCCCCGTACGTGCCGCCGGCCTCCTCGTCGGCGAGGAAGGCCAGCACGATGTCGCGCGGGGGCTTGCGGCCGCTGCGCATCCGGTCGCGGACGACCGCGAGGGTCATCGCGTCCATGTCCTTCATGTCGACCGCGCCCCGGCCCCAGACGCAGCCGTCCGCGATCTCGCCCGCGAAGGGGTGGTGCGTCCAGTCCTGCGCGTTCGCCGGTACGACGTCGGTGTGCCCGTGGATGAGCAGCGCGGGCTTCGAGGGGTCCTCGCCCTCGATCCTGGCCACGGTGGAGGCGCGCCCCGGGTGGGACTCGAAGATCTGCGGTTCGAGCCCGACCTCGGCGAGCTTCTCCGCGATGTACTCCGCGGCGGCCCGCTCCCCGGGCCCCGAGTGGTCTCCGTAGTTGCTGGTGTCGATCCTGATCAGGTCCCGGCACAGACCGGTGACCTCGTCCTCGCCCGCTGCCCGCCCGTCCCGGCCGGCCGCCTTCGACTCGCTCACGCTGCTTCCTCCCACTGGCGTTGCTGGTGGTCCCCCTCATCCTCCCGCTGCCCCACCAGGGGGTGTGATCAGGGGGTCTGAATGTTTGCTATGGTTTTCCACGTCGGAACGGCCCTGGGCCGCGAGACAGACACCTTGTCCGGGTGGCGGAATGGCAGACGCGCTAGCTTGAGGTGCTAGTGCCCTTTATCGGGCGTGGGGGTTCAAGTCCCCCCTCGGACACCACCGAAGAACCCCCAGTCGACCTGGGGGTTCTTCTGTTTCTCAGTGCCCTCTGTTGATCCACTCCTCCAGGTGCGGGGCCTCCGTGCCGATGGTCGTGCCGTCGCCGTGACCGGTGCGTACCTCGGTGTCGGGCGGCAGGGTGAGCAGCCGGTCGCGGATCGAGTCGACGATCGTCGGGAAGTCGGAGAAGGAGCGGCCCGTCGCGCCGGGGCCTCCCTGGAACAGGGTGTCGCCGGTGAAGACCGTGTGCAGGCCGGGGGCGTACAGGCAGACGGCGCCGGGGGCGTGGCCGGGGGTGTGCAGGACCGTGAGGTCCGTGCCGGCGACGGTCAGGGTGGCGCCGTCCGCGAGCTCACCGTCGGGCGCGCGGTCCGGGTGGGTCCGCTTCCACAGCGGCAGGTCGTCGGGGTGCAGCAGGATCGGGGCGCCGGTGGCCTCGGCGAGGGCGGGGGCCGCGTCGATGTGGTCGTTGTGGGCGTGCGTGCAGACGATGGCGCGGAGCCGGCGGCCGCCGAGCGCGGCGGCGATGGCGTCGGCGTCGTGGGCCGCGTCGATGACGATCGCCTCGGTGTCGTCGCCGACGATCCAGACGTTGTTGTCGACGTCCCAGGTGCCGCCGTCGAGGGAGAAGGTGCCGGAGGTCACCAGGTGGTCGATGCGTGCTGAGGTCATGCGAACTCCACCACCGAGCGCAGTACGTCGCCCTCGTGCATGCGCGCGAACGCCTTCTCGACGTCGCCGAGCCCGATGGTCTCGGTGACGAAGGCGGCGAGGTCGATGCGGCCCTGCTGGTGCAGGTCGACGAGCATCGGGAAGTCGCGGGAGGGCAGGCAGTCGCCGTACCAGGAGGATTTGAGGGAGCCGCCGCGGCCGAAGACGTCGATGAGCGGCAGGTCGAGTCGCATGTCGGGGGTCGGGACGCCGACGAGGACGACGGTGCCGGCCAGGTCCCGGGCGTAGAAGGCCTGCTTGTACGTCTCGGGGCGGCCCACCGCCTCGATGACGACGTCGGCGCCGAATCCGCCGGTGAGCCCGCGGATCGCCTCGACGGGGTCGGTGGAGCGGGAGTTCACGGTGTGGGTGGCGCCCATGGTGCGGGCGGTCTCCAGCTTGCGGTCGTCGATGTCCACCGCGATGATCTTCGCCGCGCCCGCGAGCCGGGCTCCCACGACGGCTGCGTCGCCGACGCCGCCGCAGCCGATGACGGCGACCGAGTCGCCGCGGCCGACCTGCCCGGTGTTGAGGGCGGCGCCGATGCCCGCCATGACGCCGCAGCCGAGCAGGCCCGCCACGGCGGGCGAGACCGCGGGGTCGACCTTCGTGCACTGGCCGGCCGCGACCAGCGTCTTCTCGGCGAACGCCCCGATGCCGAGCGCCGGGGACAGCTCGGTGCCGTCGAGAAGGGTCATCTTCTGGCGGGCGTTGTGCGTGTCGAAGCAGTACTGGGGGCGGCCGCGCAGGCAGGCGCGGCAGCGGCCGCAGACGGCACGCCAGTTGAGGACGACGAAGTCGCCGGGGGCGACGTCGGTGACGTCACCCCCGACCGACTCGACGATGCCCGCCGCCTCGTGGCCGAGGAGGAAGGGGAAGTCGTCGTTGATGCCGCCCTGCTTGTAGTGCAGGTCGGTGTGGCAGACGCCGCACGCCTGGATCCGCACGACGGCCTCGCCGGGCCCCGGGTCCGGGACGAGGATCGCCTCCACCCGCACCGGTTCGTTCCTCCCCGGTGCGATTACCCCTCGGACCTGCTGTGTCATGGGCGAACTTCCTTCCGCGCGCGTCGGTTACGGGCACCGTAACCGCACCGTACTCGCTCTACAGACCCGCGTCGTAGACCAACTGCCCGGCCACGTAGGTGCGGGCCACCCGGGTCTCGGCGATCTCCTCGGGCGGCGCGGCGTACGGGTCGCGGTCCAGGACCACCAGGTCGGCGAGAGCGCCGGCGCGGACGCTGCCGGTGTCGTCGAGGTGGTTCACGTGGGCGGAGCCCGCCGTGTACGCGGCGAGGGCGTCGGTGAGGCCGATGCGCTGGTCCGGGAGGAACACGGGGGCGGAGCTTCCGGGTTCGACGCGGTTGACGGCGGTGTGCACGCCGAGCAGCGGTTCGGGGCTGCTGACGGGCCAGTCGCTGCCGGCCGCGAGGGTGGCGCCGGAGCGCAGCAGGGCGGCGAAGGGGTACTGGTGGCCGGCCCGTTCGGGGCCGAGGAAGGGGATGGTCAGCTCGTCCATCTGAGGTTCGTGGGCGGCCCACAGTGGCTGGATGTTGGCGGTGGCGCCCAGGTGCCGGAAGCGGGGGACGTCGTCGGGGTGGACGATCTGGAGGTGGGCGAGGTGCGGGCGGGTGTCGCGCCATCCGTTGGCGGCGCGGGCGGCCTCGACGGCGTCCAGGGCGTCACGGACGGCGCGGTCGCCGAGGGCGTGGAAGTGGCACTGGAAGCCGAGGGCGTCCAGGGCGGTGACGTACCGGCGCAGGTCGGCGGCGGCGATGAAGCTGGTGCCACGGTTGGCCGTGGGGCAGCCGCAGCCGTCCAGGTACGGGGTGAGGAGGGCGGCGGTGCCGGTCTCGGCGACTCCGTCCACCATGATCTTCACCGTTCCGGCGCGGAACCGGCCGTGGCTCAGTTCCTCGCGGCGCGCCACGAGTGCGGGTATCTGCTCGGCGCCGCGCTCGCGGTCCCACCACAGGGCGCCGGTGACGCGGGCGGTGAGCGAGCCGTCGCGGGCGGCCGTGAGGTAGGCGTCGGCGGGGTCGTCCATCGATCCGAAGGTGCCGACGATGGCGTCCTGCCAGGCGGTGACGCCGTACGAGTGGAGCAGCCGCTGGGCGCGCAGGAGGGCGGCGAGCCGGTCGGCAGGCGTGGAGGGCGGGGTGTGGCGGGCGACGAGTTCCATGGCGCCCTCCTGGAGGAGGCCGGTGGGTTCGCCGGTGCCGTCGGCGGCGCGTTCGATGCGGCCGTCGGCGGGGTCGGGGGTGGTGCGGTCGATGCCGGCGAGGGCGAGGGCGCGGCTGTTGCACCAGGCGCCGTGGTGGTCCCGGTTGGGGAGGTAGACGGGCCGGTCGGGGACGACCGCGTCGAGCAGGTCCTTGGTGGGGCTGCCGCCCGCGAACGCCTCCATGGACCAGCCGCCGCCCGTGATCCACTCCCGGTCGGGGTGGGCGTCGGCGTACGCCCGTACGGCGGCGAGCGTCTCGGTGGCCGTACGGACGGAGGTCAGGTCGCACTGGGCGAGCTCCAGGCCGGCCGCGACGGGGTGGACGTGGGCGTCCTGGAAGCCGGGGAGGAGCAGTTTCCCGGCGAGGTCGACGACTTCGGTCCCGGGGCCCACGAGGTCGCGTACCTCGTCGTGGCCCACCGCGGTGATCCGGCCGTCGGTGACGGCGACCGTGGTGGCGCGGCTGCGGGCGGCGTCCAGGGTGAGGACGGGGCCGCCGGTGAGGACCAGGTCGGCGGGGCGGTGGCGCATGGTGCGGATTCCTTCGGTAGATGCGGGTGGACGGACGGTCAGGCGGTCAGCGGGACCGCGTCGGGGTCGGTGCCGCGTCCGGTGACGAAGTACGGGGACTTGCGCACCCACTTCGCCCAGGCCGCGGCCATGATCCCGCTCAACAGCATCGCGGCGGGGCAGGCGAGCATGAACCAGCCGTTGCCGGGGCTGACTTCGAAGTGGTCCGCCGAGGTGTAGAAGGTCCAGCAGAGGTAGCCGCCGAGGGCGAGCAGGACGGCCGCGCTGAGCACCGGGACGACAACGGTGAGCGGTCGCGCGCGGAAGCGCGCGGCGGCGGCGAGCGCGGTGAGGGCGTAGTAGAGGGAGACGACGACGCCGATCGCGTTGACGGAGGCCAGGACGACGTCGCCGATCTTCGGCAGGACCAGGGAGAGGACCGCGACGGCGGCGGCGATCGCGCCGATGGCGAGCGTGCCGGCCGCCGGTGTCCCGTGGCGGGGGCTGATCCGCGCCCAGAGCGGGCCCATCGTGCGGTCGCGGCTCATCGCGAACATGCCGCGCACGGTGGGGATGACGCCGGCCTGGAGCGAGGCGACGGCGGAGAAGGTGAGCGCGATCAGCGGGAGTGCGGCGAGCGGCTGGTCGGCGAGCCGGTCGCCGAGGAAGGCGAGGCCCTGGGCGCCGTTGCCGGCCAGTTCGTCCTGGGACAGCACGCGCTGGAAGGCGAACGAGCCGAGGAGGAAGAGGCCCAGCATGGTGAAGAGCGTGATCAGTCCGGCTTTGGAGGCGTCCGCCGGGTCGCGCACCTCCTCGTTGACGCTGAAGGAGGACTCGAAGCCCCAGTAGCAGAAGACCGACAGGATCAGTCCCTGGGCGAGGGCCTGGCCGGAGGGGATGGTGAAGGGGTTCAGCCAGTCGAGGCTGAAGGGGTGCGGGCCGACGACGAGTCCGTAGCCGCAGAAGGCGAGCAGGACGGCGTACTCGAAGACGAGCAGGTACTTCTGGAGGTTGGCGGCGGAGCGCAGGCCGGTGACGGCGGTGAGCGTGACGGCGACAAGGACGAGGATGCCGAGCGCGGTGGACTGGGCGGTGGAGTCGGGGTCCAGGGTGAGCCCCGCCGCGGCGTCCAGGCCCGCGAGGCGGGCGAGCTGGAGGAGCGCGGAGCCGGTGACGGCGGTCGTGTAGGAGAGGAAGACGACCGTGGCGACGAGGCCGATCCAGCCGACGAGGAAGCCGAGCCAGGGGCTGAGGGAGCGCCCCACCCAGACGTAGCCGCTGCCCATGTTGGGTTCGGACCGGTTGAGCCGGGCGTAGGCGCTCGCGATGCCGAGGACGGGCAGGAAGGCGAGCACCATGATGATCGGCAGGTGCAGGCCGACGACGCCCGCGGTGACGCCCAGGCCGATGCCGATGCTGGTGGTGGCCGCCGTGCTGGACGCGGCGATGGCGAAGCCGTCCATGACGCCGAGGGTCCGGGTGAGGGTGGACCGCGGGGGTGGTTCGCTGCCGTACGGCGTCTTCGGCGGTGTCATCGCTCGCTCCTTCACCGGGGGGCCGTGACGGCCCCGATGGCGGCACATCGAACTCCGCGGGGGCTTCCCAGGTCAACGGTGTTGTCATAACGTGCGGGCCATGAGCGAGCGAGTGGTGCCGGAGGAGGGGCGGCGGCGCAGGCGGCCCACCAAGCAGGGCACGGTGCTGTCGGAGCAGCTGATCGTGGACACGGCGCTGCGGCTGATCGGGGAGCACGGGGCGGGCGCGCTCACGGTGCGGCGGCTCGGGGCGTCGCTGGGGGCCGATCCGAGCGCGCTCTACCGGTACTTCCGGGACACGGACGACCTGCTGCTCGCGGTCGCCGACGAGCTCATCGGGCGTACGCTGCGGCGCTTTCGGCCGACCGGCGCGTGGCGGGCCGATCTGCGCACGCTGGGGCTGATGATGCACGCCGACTACCAGGCGCATCCGCAGGCGGCTCTGCTGACCTGCGCGCGGGTGACGGGGCGGGCGTACGAGATCCAGGCGGTGGAGACGATCCTCGGGATCCTGCGCTCGGCGGGCTTCCCGGACGCGGAGGCGGTACGGGTCTACCACGTCTTCGTGGACCAGACGCTGTCGTTCGCGGCGCTGGACGCGGCGACGCTGGCGCTGCCGACGGGGGCGCGGAAGGCGGAGGAGGGGGCCTGGCGGGGGACGTACGCGCGGCTGCCGGCCTGGAGCCATCCGCACATCGCCGCGACCGCTCCGGTGCTGGTGGCGGAGATGGGGCGCAGCGGTTACCCGGCGGCGCTGGAGATGGTGCTGGCCACGGCCCAGGCGCGGCTGGGGGCGGTCCGCTCCCCCGGCCCGCCGCCTCCCACAGGCCCTGCGGGCGCGGGGCGCGGGCCGGGGTGACGCGGGCGAGCGGGCGCCCCGAGAACGCCCGCGCCGACGCGGCTCCTAGAGGAGCCGCGTCGGCGCGGGGAGAGCCGGGTGGCCCTCAGAGCCGGTCCGGCGCGCGGGGGCGCGTGCGGTGGGCTCAGAGGGTTTCGCGCCGGTCCGCGATGGCGGCCACGCGCCCCCGGACCATGTACCAGCCGCCGACCAGCGCCGCCGCGATCAGCGGGAGGCACATCACGGTCGTCCGGCCGACGCCGCCGCCCCACCACATAAGGACGATCACGGAGGCGAGGAAGAACAGCGTGACGATCTGCGTGTACGGGGCCCACGGGAGGCGGTACGCGGGGCGGGTGACCCGGCCGTCCTTCGAGCGGTGCCAGAACAGCAGCGAGCAGAGCATGATCATGCCCCAGGTGCCGAGGATGCCGATCGACGCGAAGTTCAGGACGATCTCGAAGGCCTCGCCCGGCATGACGTAGTTGAGGCCGACGCCCAGGACACCGAAGCCGGCGGTCAGCAGGATGCCGCCGTACGGCACCTGGCCCTTGTTCATGCGGCCGGTGAACTTTGGGGCGGAGCCGGAGAGCGCCATCGAGCGCAGGATGCGGCCGGTGGAGTACAGGCCGGAGTTCAGGCTGGAGAGGGCCGCCGTCAGGACGACGAGGTTCATGACGTCCGCCGCGCCGGGCACGCCGAGCTTGTTCATGACCGTGACGAAGGGGCTCTCGTCGCCGGAGTACGCCGTGTACGGGAGCAGCAGCGCGAGCAGGATGACGGAACCGACGTAGAAGAGGCCGACGCGCCACATGATCGAGTTGATCGCCTTCGGCATGATCTTCTCGGGGTTCTTCGTCTCGCCCGCGGCGACGCCGCACAGCTCGACCGACGCGTAGGCGAAGACGACGCCCTGGATGACCAGGAGCATCGGCAGCATGCCGACGGGGAACAGGCCGCCGCCGTCGGTGACGGTGGAGAAGCCCGGCGTGTGGCCGTCGAGCTGGTGCTGGGTGGCGACCAGGTAGATGCCGATGGCCATGAAGACGACCAGGGCGGCGACCTTGACGATGGCGAACCAGAACTCCATCTCGCCGAAGTACTTCACCGAGATGAGGTTCGCGGTGAGGACGACGGCGAGGGCGATCAGCGCGAGGATCCACTGCGGTACGTCGCTGAACATGGCCCAGAAGTGGGCGTAGGTGGCCGCCGCTGTGATGTCCGCCACGGCGGTGGTCGACCAGTTGAGGAAGTACAGCCAGCCGGCGGCGAAGGCGCCCTTCTCGCCCATGAACTCGCGGGCGTACGAGACGAACGCGCCCGAGGACGGCCGGTAGAGCACGAGCTCACCGAGCGCGCGGACCACGAAGAAGGCGAAGACGCCGCAGACGGCGTACGCGATGGCCAGCGAGGGGCCCGCTCCGGCCATGCGGCCACCGGCGCCGAGGAAGAGGCCGGTGCCTATCGCTCCGCCGATGGCGATCATGTTGATGTGGCGGGACTTCAGGTCCTTGCTGTAGCCCGCGTCACCCGCGTCGACATGTGGGGATGTCGACACGGGATCGGCGGGACCGGCGGGGGCCGCAGGGAGGATGCGGTCGCTCATGCTGTTTCTTCGCCTTCATTTGGGGGGTGCTGTGCGGTACCGGGCCGCACGAGGGTGTTGAGGGTGATCTCGACGTGTTCGAGGTGAGCGGCCATGGCCTGCACCGCCGCTCCCTCGGATCCGCCGACGATCGCCTCCACGAGGGCCCGGTGCTCGAGGTCCGACTGGCGTCGCCGGTTCCCGAGTTGGTTCAGGAAGGTGGACTGCCGGGCGAGGGCGTCCCTGATCTCTTCGATGATCTTGCGGAAGACAGGGTTGCCCGACGCCTGCGCGACGCAGATGTGGAAGAGCGTGTCCAGCGCCACCCAGGCGGTGGGGTCGGACTCCTGCTCCATCTTCCCGATCAGGCGCGTCAGCAGGTCCACGTCGTCCCGCGTGCGCCGGACAGCAGCGTAACCCGCGACGGGGATCTCTACGTGCCGTCGCACTTCGAGCAGGTCACGGGCGCTGTACGACCCGAAGATCGGGTTCTGGTCCGGGCCGCCGGCCGCGACGTAGGTGCCCTTGCCGGCCCGGGACACCGTGAGGCCGAGCGCCTGGAGTGCGCGCAGTGCCTCGCGGACGACGGAGCGGCTCACCTCGAAGCGCCTGCCGAGCTCGGCCTCGGTGGGGAGCTTCTCGCCGACGGCGAGCTCTCCCCGCTCTATGGCGTCCCGGAGGTGGCTGAGGACGGCTTCCATCGCGCTGATGCGCCGGGGGGTGCCGCCACCTGTCCGGCTGTCTGACAAGACCATGCGGAGAATGCTCGGAGGTCGGACACGCAAGCGTCAAGAGTGTTCAAAGAGTTGATTTAAAGCAAACGAAAGGATAATGGGGCGGACATTCCGGGCGCTCACGGAGCCAGGACGTCGAGCTCCTGGAGCGCGCCGACGGCGATCTCGCGGGTCAGCCGCTCCGCCCGCGCCGCGTCTCCTTCCCTTACCGCTTCGGCGACTTGGACGTGCAGCGTGACGGCGGCCGGGTCGGGGTCCTCGAACATCACCCGGTGCCGGGTGCGCCCGCTGAGCACCTCCGCCACCACGTCGCCGAGCCGGGCGAACATCTCGTTGCCTGATGCACGCAGTACGACGCGGTGGAACGCGATGTCGTGCACGAGGTACGCGTCGAGCTGCCGGCCCCGCGAGGTCGCGACCATGCCGAGCGCCTCCTCGGTGAGCGCCGCGCACTGCTCCGGCGTGGCGAACCGCGCGGCGAGTCCGGCCGCCACCGGCTCCACGGCGGAGCGCAGCACGGTCAGCGAGCGCAGCTGGCGGGGCCGGTCGGCGCCGGCCAGCCGCCACCGGATGACCTGCGGGTCGTAGACGTTCCACTCCTCGGTGGGGCGCACGGTCACGCCCACCCGGCGGCGCGACTCGACGAGGTGCATCGACTCCAGGACCCGGACCGCCTCGCGGACCACCGTGCGGGAGACGTCGAAGCGCTGGGCGAGCTCGTCCGTACGCAACACGCTGCCGGGCGGGTACTCACCGGCGGTGATGGCGGGACCGAGGCTTTCCAGCAGCTGGGCGTGCAGCCCCCGGGCCTGGTTGGTCATGGGGCTCAGCGTACGGGGCGGGCGTCGGGAGCAAAAAGTACGACGTTTATGTCACAGCCTCTTGAATACGTCGTACCTAATGGGTTTCAGTAGCGCGACGGACCGATGTCGATGAAGACAGCGAGGCATTCCACTCATGAACAGCCCCCACGTCGTCGTGGTGATGGGCGTGGCAGGGACCGGAAAGACCACCATCGGTCCCCTGCTCGCCGGCCGGCTCGGCGTCCCGTACGCCGAGGGCGACGATTTCCACCCGCCGGCCAACATCGCCAAGATGTCCGCCGGTACCCCGCTGGACGACGCGGACCGTTGGCCCTGGCTCGACGCGATCGGCGCGTGGGCACACGGCCGCTCGGGGCTCGGCGGCGTCGTCAGCAGCTCCGCCCTCAAGCGCGCCTACCGCGACCGGCTGCGCGCGGCGGCCCCCGGGGCGGTGTTCCTGCACCTCACGGGCGACCGGGAGCTGATCGAGGCGCGGATGCGCGAGCGCAGGGGGCACTTCATGCCGACCGCCCTGCTCGATTCGCAGTACGCCGCCCTCCAGCCGCTCCAGGACGACGAGGCGGGCGTGTCCGTGGACGTCTCGGGGTCGGTCGAGGACATCACCGAACGAGCCGTCGCGGCCCTGCGCCGGCTCGACGACTTCAGGGAGTAGAGCCACCGTGACCAGTCTCAGCGTCGAGACGCTGGCAGCGGGCGCCGTCGAGCCGATCACCTCGGCGGGCAACGCCCAGCTCGGAATAGCCGTCCTCGCCGGCATCGCCGTCATCGTCCTGCTCATCACGAAGTTCAAGCTCCACGCCTTCCTGGCGCTGACCATCGGGTCGCTGGCGCTCGGGGCGTTCGCGGGCGCCCCGCTCGACAAGACGATCGCCAGCTTCTCCACGGGTCTGGGCAACACGGTCGCCGGCGTCGGCGTGCTCATCGCGCTCGGCGCGATCCTCGGCAAGCTGCTGGCCGACTCCGGCGGCGCGGACCAGATCGTCGACACGATCCTGGCGAAGGCGAGCGGCCGTGCGATGCCCTGGGCGATGGTGCTGATCGCCAGCATCATCGGGCTGCCGCTCTTCTTCGAGGTCGGCATCGTGCTGCTGATCCCCGTGGTCCTGCTGGTGGCCAAGCGCGGGAACTACTCGCTGATGAGGATCGGCATCCCGGCGCTGGCCGGCCTGTCCGTGATGCACGGCCTGATCCCGCCGCACCCCGGGCCGCTGGTCGCCATCGACGCGATCGGGGCCAACCTGGGCATCACGCTGGGGCTCGGTGTGCTCGTCGCGATCCCGACCGTGATCATCGCGGGGCCGGTCTTCTCGAAGTACGCCGCCCGCTGGGTGGACATCCCGGCGCCGGAACGCATGATCCCGCAGCGCCCCTCGGAGGACCTGGAGCGCCGCCCCGGCTTCGGGGCGACCGTGGCCACCGTCATGCTGCCGGTCGTGCTCATGCTGGCGAAGGCGCTCGTGGACATCGTGGTCGACGACCCCGAGAACGCAGTGCAGCGGGTCACCGACGTCATCGGCTCGCCGCTGATCGCCCTGCTCGCCGCCGTACTGGTCGGGCTGTTCACGCTGGGCCGCGCCGCCGGGTTCACCAAGGACCGGATGTCCTCGACCGTCGAGAAGTCGCTCGCCCCGATCGCGGGCGTGCTGATGATCGTCGGCGCGGGCGGCGGCTTCAAGCAGACGCTCATCGATGTGGGCGTCGGCCGGATGATCCTGGACTTCTCCGAGGACTGGGCCATCCCGACGCTGCTGCTGGCCTGGCTGATCGCCGTCGCCATCCGGCTCGCGACGGGGTCCGCCACCGTCGCCACCATCTCGGCGGCGGGTCTGGTGGCCCCGCTGGCGGCGGACATGTCGGCGTCCCACGCGGCGCTGCTGGTCCTCGCGGTCGGCGCGGGCTCGCTCTTCTTCAGCCACGTCAACGACGCGGGGTTCTGGCTGGTGAAGGAGTACTTCGGCATGGACATCGGCCAGACGATCAAGACCTGGTCGGTGATGGAGACGATCATCTCGGTGGTCTCGCTGGGCTTCGTCCTGCTGTTGTCACTCGTTCTCTAGGTCCCGTCGGTGGTGGAACTCCCGTGCCCACAGCGGGTGTTCCACCTCCGCCCACGCGCGGTCGACCGTCCCGGTGCGCATGCCGCGCCGGGACTCCGGCCGCGCCAGGGCCATCGCGACGTGCCCGGCGATCACGACGCCCATGGCGAGGGCGAGCCAGTCGTGGACGAAGGTGGCGCTCGTCCGCCAGACCAGCGGAGCCAGGCCCGTGAACCACATCAGCAGCCCGGTGCCGAGCATCACGAGCACCGCCCCCGCCAGCCAGCCCGCGTACAGCTTCTGCCCCGCGTTGAACTTCCCGGCGGGGCGGGACGCGTGGCGCGTGTCCCGGCGCAGCGCCGCCTTCAGCCACCGCCGGTCGTGCGGACCGAAGCGGTTGAGCCGGCCGAGGTCCGCGCGCACCGCCCGGGAGGCCAGGCCGAGCAGGAGCGGCGCCGGGATCAGCAGCCCCGACCACTCGTGCACGGTGACCACCAGGTGGCGCCGGCCGACGAGTTCGGCGAGCTGCGGGACGTACAGGCAGGCCGCCGTCGCGACGCACAGCAGTGTCAGCCCCGCCGTGGCGCGGTGCACCCAGCGCTCGGCGCGGGTGAAGCGGCGCAGCCGGGCCGGCGGTTCAGACCGTGGGGGCATCGTCGCGTCCGTTGGAGCGGCCGACCCAGGCGTCGACGTCGTATCCGCGCTTCTCCCAGTACCCGGGCCGCACCTCGGAGGTGACGGTGATGCCGGAGAGCCACTTCGCGGACTTGTAGAAGTACATGGGCGCGACGTACAGCCGCGCCGGGCCGCCGTGCGCGTGGCCGAGCGGCTCGTCGCGCATGCGCAGCGCGACCAGTACGTCCGCGCGACCGGCCTGCCGGAGGGTGAGGCTCTCGCTGTACGTACCGTCGAAGCAGGTGAAGCGGACGGCCTTCGCCCCGGGCCGTACCCCCGCGGCGGCCAGCAGCGCCGACAGCCGCACCCCCTCGAAGGGGGTCCGCGGGACCCGCCAGCCGGTGACGCACTGGACGTCGCGGACCAGGCGCGTCTGCCGCATCGCCCGCAGGTCGTCGAGCGTGTACGTCGCGGGCCTGTCCACCAGCCCGTCGACCGTCAGCCGGTAGGTGTCCGGGCCCTTGCGGGGCACGGAGGAGGCGACCGAGTAGTAGCGGAAGCCGCCGCCGTTGGGCAGCAGGCCGGTCAGGCCGGTGGGGTCCTTGTCCGCGGCCGCGCCGAGGAAGGATTCGAGCCCCTTCTGGAGGTACGGCGCGGTGGCCAGACCGGCGGCGCCCAGGCCCAGCATGCCGAGGACGAGCCGGCGGCCGACGGGTGCGCCGCCGTCGGCCGGGCCGGTCGGTGGTGGAGGTGTCACAGGACAATTCGAACACCCGCGGCCGCCGAGGGCCAGCGACCGCGGGGCCCCGTCCGTTTCCGTCACATCTCGCCGGCCTGCTTCTCCAGCTGGAACGCCTCGTTGCCCAGGCCGATCCGGGCGTGCACCTCGGGCTTCGCCGAGCGGAGCACCGCCCCGTACACCAGCCCGCCGACGAGCGCGGCGCCGATCACGCTCGGCAGGATCCAGCTGAGCGCCGAGCCGGGACCCGCGCCCACGAGCACGTCGAAGTCCCGCACCGTGTAGAAGGCGATGACCAGCAGGGCCACCGCGGCGATGCCCGAGGCCACCAGGCGTCCGGCCTGCGCCCGGCCGGCTCCCCGGCGTACGAAGAAGGCGATGACGGCGACGGAGGCGGCGGCCATCAGCAGGATGACGCCGAGCGCGCCGACGTTGCCCATCCAGGTGAACAGGTGCAGCACGGGCACGGTCGGGTCGCCGGCCGGCTTGTCGTCGCTGAACGCGAAGGCGAGGACGACGGCGAGGGAGAGGCCGGACTGGAGCAGCGAACCGGCGGCGGGGGCGCCGCTCGTCTTGTTCGTACGGCCGAAGGAGGCCGGCAGCAGGCCCTCGCGGCCCATGGCGAACGCGTACCGCGCGACGACGTTGTGGAAGCTGAGCAGCGCGGCGAACATGCCGGTCACGAAGAGGATGTGGAGGACGTCGGTGAAGGTGGAGCCGAGCCGGCTCTCGGTGAGCGCGAAGAGGAGTCCGGGCCCCTGCTCCCCCGCCACCTCGACGATCCGGCCGGGGCCGGCGGCGACGCTGAGCGCCCAGGCGCTGAGGGCCAGGAAGAGCGCGGCGTAGCCGACGGCGAGGAACATCACGCGCGAGACGACGATCTGCGGGCGGCTGGTCTCCTCGGCGTACACCGGGGCCTGCTCGAAGCCGACGAAGGCGGCGATGCAGAAGCAGAGCGCGGTGCCGAGGCCGGCGCCGGTGAGGGTTTCGGGGTTGAAAGCTTGGAGGGACAGGCCCTCCTTGGCCGGTTCGGCGATCGCCGCCACGTCGAAGATGACGACGAGCGCGCACTCGACGACGAGCAGGACGCCGAGCACCTTGGCGTTGAGGTCGATCTTGAGCCAGCCGAGCGCGCCGACGACCAGCACGGCGACGAGGGCGGGGACCCACCAGGCGAGGGTGATGTCGAGGTAGGCGGCGAAGATCCCGGAGATCTCGAAGCCGAGGATGCCGTAGATGCCGACCTGCATGGCGCTGTACGCGACGAGGGCGACCAGGGACGCTCCGGCGCCGGCGGTCGGGCCGAGGCCGCGGGCTATGTAGGCGTAGAAGGCGCCGGCGTTGTGGACGTGGCGGCTCATCTCGGCGTACCCGACGCTGAACAGCATCAGGACCACGCCGAGGATGACGAAGAGCAGGGGCTGGCCGACGATCCCCATCACGCCGTATGTAGTGGGCATGACACCTGCGACGACCATGAGCGGGGCGCTCGCGGCCAGTACGGACAGCAGGAGCCCGGTCGTGCCGAGACGGCCGGCGCGCAGAGCGCGTTCCTGCCCCTTGTACGTGAGGATCTCGCCGCTGTCCGCGGCTTGTCTGCTTCTCTCGCTCGTGCTCGAACTGCCCGTCGACATGGCGGGGTGGTCCCTTCGCTTCGGTGAGGTGGCGTTGGCCTTGGCCTGGACGTGCTGGGTCATGCGATCCCGAGCGCGGCACTGCGCGCGGCGCGGAAGGCCCGGTGCGGGTCGCGGTCGGGGTACGACCACGGGGCTTCGGTGGCGTGGGGGCCGATGCGGTTGAGGAGGGCGGCGGCCTCGGCGGGCCTGCCCTCGCAGAGCTTCGCGTGGGCCAGGTAGTTGAGGTCGATGTGCCGGCGCGGGTGGCCTTCGTGCTCCCACTCCAGCCACCAGTCGAACGCCGCCTTCATCACCTGGCGGGCGCGGCGGCCCGACCAGTGCGCGGAGGCCGCCGGGTCCATCGGTTCCTGGCCCGCGAGGGCGAGGGCGCGGTAGCGCTCGGCGTGCGCCACCACGGGCAGGACGGCGAGCGGGGAGTCGGCGGGTGCCTGCTCGGCGGCCCAGGCGGCGAAGTCGTACACCTCGTGCAGCGGGTCGTTGCCGGTGTCCGGGCGGCGTTCGGCGAGGCGGGCGGCCATCAGGTGGTGGGCGTGGTGGTGCTCGGGGTGGCGCAGCCGCACCTGGTCGAAGAGCTGGGTGACCTCTTCCTCCGTACCGAGCGAACGGGCCAGGAGCAGCAGGCCGAGCCACGGCGTCGGGTCGGCCGGCGAGCGGTCGGCGGCGCGGCGGCAGGCTTCGCGGGCGCGGCCCTCGGACTCCTTGCCGCGCAGCGCGCCGAGGACGGCGGCGCAGGCGATGAGGGTGACGGCGTCGGCGCTCTCGGGCTCGGCGAGCAGCCAGTCGCCGGCCCAGGCGGCGGCGCCGTTGGCCTGGGCGAGTACGACGAGACGGTGGCCGCGGCGGTCCCAGTCGTCGCCGGTCGCGGCGAGCAGGGAACGCGCCCTGGTCCAGCGCCCTTGGGCCAGCTGCCCACGTACGGTGACGAGTTCGGCGTCGTCGAGGGCGGCGTCGAACGAGGGGTCGCCGCGGCGGCGCGAGCGGCCGAGGGGTGGCGGAGGTGGGGGCATCCGCGGGTCCTCCACGGCGCAGTGTGCGAGCGTTTGATCACGCACAGCAAAGCGGTAGGGGGTACTCCACGTCAAGGGCGGTCTAAACCAACTTTCGGCCGACATGCGGTAGTTGAAAGGGCACCCACCTGCGCCGACCCGCTCACCGACCCGCTCGGCGCGCAGGGCCGGGCCGCGTCCGCCCGCCCGCTCGGCGGCCCGCACGGCCGTCCGGGAGGCCCGCCGCGCAGGGCCTAGGCTGACCCCATGTCCGCACACTCATCGCTTCCGCCGTGCCTCCTGGCCTTCCCCGGACCGTTGCGGGACCGGCTGGTCGCCGCCGTGCTGTCCGGGGAGAAGGTCTCGACCACCGGGCTGCTCGCCGAGTACGAGGCCGAGCAGGAGGAACTGCCCCCGGTCGGCGAGCGGTCGGTCGTGATCGACTCCGACGGCCGCGAGGTGGCGGTGATCGAGCTGACCGGCGTACGGGTCCTCGCGCTCGGCGACGTGGACCTGCGCCACGCGCTGGACGAGGGCGAGGGCTACACCTCGGTGGCCGAGTGGCGCGCGGGGCACGAGAGGTTCTGGCACAGCGAGGAGATGCGCGAGGCGCTGGGCGACCCGGAGTTCACCGTCGACGACACGACCATGATCGTCGCGGAGCGCTTCCGGGTCGTGGAGCGCCTGGAGACCTGACCTGAGGGCCCTCGGGGACCGGCGGGGCCGTGGAGGCCGCGGGTCTCCCGGAGACCCGCGGACCCCTGGCGGCGGGGGCCCTACGCCACGGCGCGCGCCGCGGCCCGGCCCGCCGTGCGGCCGGAGAAGAGGCAGCCGCCGAGGAACGTTCCTTCCAGGGAGCGGTACCCGTG
>NZ_VBVX01000029.1 GCF_005981925.1 Streptomyces albidochromogenes | reverse complement strand
GTCAGTGGCCGACGCCGAGGCCGCCGGTGACCGGGATGATCCCCGCCGTGACGTACGACGCCTCCTCGCTGGCGAGGAAGCGCACCACGTGGGCGACCTCGTCGGGCCGGCCGGCCCGGAACAGGGAGGTCTGGCCGAGGACGTGCTCCCGGCGCGCGTCGGTGACGTCCTTGACCATGTCGGTCTCGATCAGGCCCGGGGAGACCATGTTGACCGTGACGTTCCGCTTGCCCACCTCACGGGCGAGCGAGCGGCCGAAACCGATCAGACCCGCCTTGGAGGCGGCGTAGTTGGTCTGGCCCGGCGCGCCGGCCAGCGCGCTCATCGAGGTCATGAACACGACGCGGCCCCAGCGGGCCTTGAGCATGTCCGGTACGACCTCCTTGGCCACCGTGACGCCGGACATCAGGTTGGTCTCGATCACGCTGCGGAAGTCGTCGTCCTCCATGCCGACCAGCAGCTGGTCACGGGTGATCCCGGCGTTGGAGACCAGCACCTGGATGGGGCCGAACTGGCTTCTGGCCTCGTCGGCGGCGCGGCGCACGGCAGCGGGGTCCGTCACGTCGCAGCGCACTGCGAACAGCCCCTCGGGCGGTTCGCCCGAGCGGTAGGTGACGGTGACCTTGTCGCCCTGGGCGGCGAACACCCGGGCGGTGGCGAGGCCGATGCCCCGGTTCCCGCCGGTGATGAACACGGAACGGCTCACGGAATTCAGTTCCCTTCTGCGGCTTGGGTGGCAGGTACGGCTTCCGGAGCGGGCGAGCCGCCGGCGGCGGTCAGCAGGGCGTCCAGGCGCTCGACGGCTTCGGCGGTCCCGGTGAAGTGGATGGCGGTCCAGCCGGCCGCCTCGGCTCCCGCGCAGTTGTGCGCGAGGTCGTCGACGAGCACGCACCGCCCGGCCGGCACTCCCGCCCGCTCGGCGGCGAGCGCGAACATGGCGGGCGAGGGCTTGCGGTGGCCTGCCTCGAAGGACAGAAGCACGTCGTCGAAGAGCTCGTCCGGGTCGACCATCCGGCGCCAGTGCGCGTCCCAGGTCGGCACCATGTTGGAGAGCATCCCGACGAAGGCGCCGCGGGCGCGGGCCAGGCGCAGCGCCGAGACCCACGCGAGGTTCGTCTCGCGGCCGTCGAACCAGGCGTCGGCGAGCGTCGTCAGCCGCAGGCCGCGCACGCCGTGGTCGGCAGCGAGCACCTCGCTGACCTGGCCGAGCCATTCCTCCTCGCTGACCAGCGGGGTGTCGATCGGCTCCATGATGTCGGCGGTGCCGTAGCGGGCCGTCACCTTGGCCAGCGCCTGCTGCAGCGCCGCGGGCTCGATGCCCTGCCCGGCGCAGAAGGTCCCCATGGTGTGGGAGATGGGCGGGGTCAGTACGCCGCCGAAGTCGGTCCAGACGGCGAGGCGTTCGGGGCTCACAGGTCACTCCCGGAGGCAAGGGTCACGGTGACCCGGGCGATCTCGGCGTCGCCCTGGTGGAAGCGGACCGGCACCTCGCCGCGGCCGCCGGCCGGCTGAAGCCGGGGCGCGGCGGCCCGTACCGGCTCGTCCAGTTCGGCGAAGCGCGAGAAGCGGGCCTCGAAGCCGACGGCGTACGTCGCCAGCGGGTCGTCCACGGTCAGGAGGGCCAGCTGCCGGGCCGCCTCCACCAGGGTCATGGCCGGCAGGTGGTCGTAGACGTGGTCGAACAGCGCCCGGTTGGCGAACCTCGGGGTGACTTCGGCGGCCACGCCCGACGGTGACGTCTCGGCGTGGGACAGCACGACGTTGAGCGGGTTGCCGCGGCCGACCCGGGCGGGCTCCACGCGCGCGCCGTCGCCGGCGGCGGGGCCGTGGTCGGGGAAGTCGGAGGTGAGGGGGGCCGGCGTGCCGCGCTGGCTGTGCCGGAGCACCTCGTTCTCGTGCTGGTTGATGAAGAGCACGTCCATCTCGTGCTCGCCCACCTCGGTGTCCCCGATCCAGAAGCGCTGGGCCACCTTGCCCTTGCGGTAGCGCCCGCGCCGGGTGGGCTTGCCGATGTAGTCGGTGTCGATGCGCAGCCGCCCGGGTTCGGCGCCGACCAGCAGCTCCTCGAGACCGGACAGGGACAGCCGGAAGGAGTCGACGATCATCATCGTGCCCTCGGACAGCCCGATGTGCGTGTGCGATCCGGCGATCGCCGCCTGCCGTCCCGATTCCAGCAGCAGCAGGGCGTCGTACAGGGCGGGCCGCTGGAGGTGGTCGCTGTAGTAGCCGTGGATCAGCGGCAGCTGCACCGCCGCGCGCACCTTCTTGAGGGCCAGCGGAAGGATGTCCGTGACGAAGACCTCGGACACCGCGGCCCGGTGCACCAGCGAGCGGTCGACGGTGCGGCCGTAACTGAGCTCGACGGTTGCCGAAGGAATCTCCGGGGCCGTTTGTGTTGTCATACCTGTTCCTTTGGAATCGGGTACCGGTACGAAGACCCTCGCAGCGACGGATGAAGCCCCGGTCGAGCGCGAATTCAAGCGCGATAAAAGAAGGGAATTGGCAGGAGGGCCGGGAGGGTTGTAGCGGCCGGTTATGCTCGGGGGATGCGTATTGGAGAGCTGGCGCGGCGTACCGGAGTTCCGGTTCCGACCATCAAGTACTACCTGCGGGAGGGCCTGCTGCCGGCAGGTGAGCGCACCAGCCCGAACCAGGTGCAGTACGCGGACGCGCACGTACGCAGGCTGAAGCTCATCCGCGCCATGCTGGAGGTCGGCGGGCTGTCCATCGTGGCCGCCCGCGACGTGCTCGCCGAGGTCGACTCCCCGGCCCGTTCGGTCCACGGCATGCTCGGCGCCGCCCAGTCGGCGGTCACCAGGATCGCGACGGTCCGCGGCACCGACGAGGAGCGGCAGAAGGCGGAGCGCGAGGTGTCCGAACTGGTGCGGCGCCACGGCTGGTCGGCCAAGCCGGAGAATCCGGGATGGCGGGCGCTGGTCCAGATCGTCATGACGTACCGGGACCTGGAGCGCGGCGACCTGCTCGACCTGCTCGACGGGTACGCCGAGGCGGCGGGCGGCCTGGCCACCGCCGAGCTGGCCGCCCTGGCGAAGGTGCCGAGCGTCGACGGCAAGGTGGAGAGCGCGGTGCTCGGTACGGTCCTGGGGGACACCGCGATGGCGGCCCTGCGCCGGATCGCCCAGGAGGACGCCTCGCACCGGATCCAGCGCCGGCCGCACTCCGCCTAGCCGGCCGGCCGCGCCGCGCTCCGCCCGGCCCGCCCGCTCCGGAACCGGCGGGTTCAGCCGATGTACGCCGTGCGGGCCAGCGGCGCCAGGTGGTGCACCCGGGCCGGCGGCAGGTTGCCCAGCACCGTCTCCGTGGCGAAGGAGTGACTGCGCAGCGTCCGGCCCACGACGGCCTGGACCGCGAGCGTGCGTTCGCGCGTCGCGCCGGTGGTGAACGCCCGGCGTAAGTGCGGGACTCCGGCGTACGCGAAGAACGACAGCGTGCCGCCGGGGCGCAGCGCCCCGAGGAGCCGGTCGAAGATGTCCTGCGCGGTCCCGGCGTCGAAGTTCGCGAACGGCAGGCCGCACACGATCGTGTCGTACGAGCCGAGTTCGTGCTCCTGCACGAGGCCGGTCAGCAGCCGCAGCCGCCGCTCGTGGCCGTAGGCGCGGGCCAGCATGGCGGCGAACCGGGGATTCGCCTCGACGAGGTCGAGGGTGTCCAGCCGGCCGAGCGCGGCGGTGATGTGCCGGGTGACGGCGCCCGTCCCCGGCCCCACCTCCAGCACCGCGCGCGGCCGGTCGGGGGAGGACACCACGTGGCGGGTCAGCGCTCTCGCGAGCTGCGGGCTGCTGGGGGCGATGGCTCCCGTGTCCCGGCGGGTCCGGGCGAACTCCCGGAAGAACAGCGTCACGTCCGTCATGGCCTCTCCTGCGTCATGGGCCGCGCCCCTGGTGCGGCACCGAGGTACCGCTGACAACCAGAGATGATAGTGCAACTATCGATAGTGTGGGTTATGGTGTGGGGAGTAGCCGGGAGGTCGTGGCCTCCGCGCCGTGACACCGACGCTAGTGGGGCTGTGACCAGCGGTCATGGCTCACCAACGATCCGGCGGATGCCTCCAAAGGAGCATTGCGCCACCCGACTTGAGGGCCTCCGCACGCGGCGGCACGAGGGGCTGACCATGGACTTCGCAACGCTCGTCTCATGGGTCGACATCACTTCCGGCCTGACGAACCGACTGGCGGGAGCGGCGTGCTGGGCCTACGCGATCCTCGCGATCACGACCCTCCCGCCGCTGCTGCCCAACGCGGCGCTGCTCATCACCGGCGGCATGCTCGCCGCCCGGGGCGAGATGTCGCTGACCCTCGTCCTGCTGTCGGTGGCCGGCAGCGCCCTGCTCGGGGACCTGCTGATCCACCGGTTCGGCTGGTCGGCGGGGGAGACGGTGCGCCGCCGGGTGTCCGCCCGCAAACGCCAGGGCGAACTCTTCGACTGGGCCTCGGGGCGCATCCAGCGCGGCGGCATCCCCTTCGTGGTCGGCGTGCGCTTCCTGCCCAGCGGGCGGCTGCTCGGCGGCCTGGCGGCGGGCGCCGCCGGCTACCCCGCCCGCAAGTTCGCCATCGGCGCGGCCCTGGCCGAGGCGGTGTGGGCCGCGTACTCGGTCGGCGTCGGCTACTTCGGCGGCGCGCTGAGCGACGACCCGGTGGTGTCGGTCGCCATCGGGCTCGGGCTCTCGCTGGCGGTGGGCGGTGTCGCCTGGTGCGCCCAGCGACGTACCGCGGTGCCCGTCGTCACGGAGGCGAGTGCCTCGAAAGAGGCATGACCTGTTCCTCCTAACGCGAATGTCTCTCTTTCCCCGCCCTTGAAATGCTCGCGTTGTCGCTCTGCCGAATTGCCGTGCCGACAAAGAATCCGGAGGCTGATGTGTCGCAGAAGAAAGCAGCGGTGCCGTGGGCACTGCTGGCCACATCGGTTCCGATGTTCATGGTGTCGCTCGACAATCTCGTGGTCACCAACGCGCTCGCCGACATCGCCCGCGACTTCCGTACGACGCAGCCCGAGCTCCAGTGGGTCGTGAACGGCTATGTCCTGCCGTTCGCGGGCCTGTTGCTGGCCGGCGCCGCGCTCGGCGACCGCATCGGCCGCCGCAAGGTGTTCGCCTGGGGCATCGCGCTGTTCACGGTCGCCTCCGCCGCCTGCGCGCTCGCCGGCTCCATCGGCGAGCTGGTCGCCGCACGCGTCGCGCAGGGCGCCGGCGCCGCGATGATCCTGCCGGTCTCGTTGACCCTGGCGGTCGCCGCCGTCACCGAGAAGCGGCGCAACCTGGCGGTCGGCGTCTGGGGCGGAGTCAACGGCCTCGGCATCGCGTTCGGCCCGCTGGCCGGCGGCCTCGTGACCCAGGGACTGGACTGGACGTGGATCTTCTGGATCAACGTGCCGGTCGGTGTGGCAGCCGTGCCGCTGACGCTCTGGGCGATCAAGGAGAGCAAGGGCGCGCGGCGCCACCTCGACGTCACCGGCATGACGCTCGTCGCCGCAGCCGTGGTCGCCGCCGTCTGGGGCGTCGTACAGGCGGCGGAGTACGGCTGGAGCCACCGGGGCGCGGTGCTGGGACTGGGGGCCGCCGCCGTGCTGCTGGCCGCCTTCGTCGTCTGGGAACGCCGCACGAGCCGCCCGCTGGTGCCGCTGCGCATGTACCGGCTCCCGGCCTTCCTGCTCAGCAACGTCGTGTCCCTGACCATGTACTTCGGCGTCTTCGGCTCCATCTTCTTCCTCGCGCAGTTCATGCAGGGGCCCATGGGCTACTCGCCCTTCGAGGCCGGGCTGCGCACCCTGCCCTGGACCGCCGCCCCCATGGCCGTGGTCCCGGCGGCGAGCCTGCTGGTGGACCGGATCGGCGGCGGCGTCCTCCAGGCGGCGGGCTGCGCTATGCAGGCCGCGGCCCTCGCCTGGTTCGCGCTGATCCTGGGCCCCGGACTGTCGTACGCGGCGATGGTGGCCCCCATGGCGCTGGCCGGCGTCGGCATGGGCCTGGTGTTCGCCGCCAACCCCGCCACGGTGATCGCCTCCGTGGACGAGAGCGAGCACAACACGGCGTCCGGCGTGAACAACACCGTCCGGGAGTTCGGCGGGGCCCTGGGCATCGCCGTACTCACCACGGTGTTCACCCACTCCGCCGGGCGCGCCGTGGGCGGCAGGCAGGCCGCGGCGGCGGAGTTCACCGCCGGACTGCAGTCCGCCCTGTGGCTCGGCGCCGGCGTCGTCGCGCTGGGCGCGGTCGCCGCGCTGCTGATCCGCCGCCCCCGGCGTCAGTCCGCGGCGGGAGAGCCGCAGCCGCGACCGCGTTCTCGGAGCACCGAGTTCGCGGCCGCCGAATGACCGAATGAGTTGTGCCCCCGGGCGCCAGCGTCTCGTATCAACGGAGGAAAAATGTTTGCCGCCATCGGGAAATTCACCGCACGGCGCCGGAAATGGGTGGTCGTCGCGGCCGTGGCCTTCACGCTGTTCGCCGGCGTCTGGGGCACCGGGGTGTTCGGGTCCTTCACCGGAGGCGCCGGATTCGACGATCCGGCCAGTGAATCCGTCGCCGCCGACAAGGTGCTCGACGGACCCCTCGGACGTGAGTCGAACGACCTGATCGTCCTGTACGAGGACAAGGACCGCACCGTCGACGACCCCGCGTTCTCCGACGGGGTGAGCAAGGCGCTCGCCGCCGTGCCGCGCGAGGACGTCGAGCGGCTGAGCTCGTTCTGGGAACCCGGCTCGCAGGACAAGGCGGCCTACGTCTCCACGGACCGGCACGCGATGTACGCCACCGTGCAGTTCACCTCCGACGTGGACCAGGAGCAGGTCGAGGCGCTCGGCAAACTCAAGGAGTCCTTCGAGGTTCCGGGACTGACGGTCCGCTACGGCGGGGTCGCGGCCATGACCGAGCAGGTCAACACGCTCACCGGCTCCGACATCGCCCGGGCCGAGATGCTCTCCGTACCGATCCTGCTGGTCCTGCTGGTCCTCATCTTCCGCAGCGCGGTCGCGGCGCTGCTGCCGCTCGCCGTCGGGACCTTCGTCGCCCTCGGCTCCTTCGTCGTCCTGCGCGTCCTGACGATGTTCACCGAGATCTCCAGCACCGTCATCAACGTCATCACCATCCTCGGCCTCGGCCTGGCGATCGACTACGCGCTCTTCCTGGTCAACCGCTACCGCGAGGAACTGCACGCGGGCGCCGACGTCGACACCGCCGTCCACCGCGCCACCGCCACCGCCGGGCGCACCGTCGCCTTCTCCGGCCTAGCCGTCGCCATCTCCTTCGCCGGCCTGACGCTGTTCCCCTCCCGCTTCCTCAGCTCCATGGGGTACGCGGCCGTGGCCGTGGTCGCCTTCGCGGTCGTCGGCTCGCTGACCCTCCTGCCCGCCCTGCTGCGCTACACCGGCCACCGCATCGACAAGTGGCGCATCCCGCTGCCCGGCGGCCGCCGCCGGGCTCCCGTGGCCGAGACGAACGGCCGCTGGTACCGCACCGCCCACGCCGTGATGCGCAAGCCGCTGCTGTCGACGCTCGCGATCGTCGCCGTCCTGGTGGGCCTCGGCGCCCCGCTGCTCGGCGTCAACTGGGCCCGGCCGGGCGAGTGGGTGCTTCCCTCCAACGCCGACGCGAAGATCGTCAGCAAGCGGCTGAGCCAGGACTTCGACGTCAACCCGGCCCAGATCATGACCGCCGTCGTACGCTTCGACGCCCCCGCCGAGCCGCGGCGCTCCGGCATCGACGCCTACGCGAAGGAACTGGCCGCCGTCGACGGCGTGTCGGAGGCGAGGACCACCGCGATCGAGGGCAACGACGCCCGGGTGACCCTGCGGTACACGCCCGACCCCATGTCGGAGCGGTCGAACGACATGGTGCACGACGTCCGGGCGGTCGCACCGCCGGCCGGCGCCACCACGACGCAGGTCACCGGTATGCCGGCCTCCCGCGTCGACATCGTCGCCATGATCGGCGAACGGCTGCCCTGGATGGCCCTGTTCGTGGCCGTCGTCTCGTTCCTGGTGCTCTTCCTGGCCTTCGGCTCCCTGCTGCTGCCGCTCAAGTCCGTCGTACTGAACCTGCTGTCGCTCCTGGCCGCGTTCGGCGCGATCAAGTGGATCTTCCAGGACGGGCACCTGTCCGGGCTCCTCGGGTTCGAGGCGATCGGCGCGGTGGACGCCAACTTCCCCGTGCTCGTCGTGGCGATCGCCTTCGGCCTGGCCATGGACTACGAGGTGTTCCTGCTCTCCCGGGTCCGTGAGGAGTGGGAGTTCAGCGGCGACCCGGTCGAGTCGGTCGCCCTCGGCGTCCAGCGCACCGCGAAGATCATCACGAGTGCCGCGCTGCTGCTGGTCGTGGTGGTCGGCGGCTTCATGACCTCGTCGATCCTCTTCATGAAGATGATCGGCGTGGGCCTGGTGATCGCGGTGATCGTCGACGCCACGATCGTCCGGGCGCTGCTGGTGCCGGCCACGATGGCCCTGATGGGCAAGTGGGCCTGGTGGGCCCCCGCGCCGCTGGCCCGCTGGTGGTCCAGGTACGGCATCCGGGAGTCGGACCCGGCCCCCCTGCCCCGGCAGAGCGCCGTGCCCGCCGACACCGAGGCGGGTGCCCTGCGATGACGACGGCCCGCTCCGGCCCCCGGGCGAACGGGCCCGCGGCCACCACCGAGGCCCCCGTCGGGCCGGACCCGGCGGGGGAGCGGGCGGCGGGTACGCGCCCCGGTCCCCGTGACGCCGGCCCGGTGGCCGCCCGTACCGGGGCCGGAGGCGGGCCCGAGGCCACAGGCGCGCACGACTCCGGGGCGGCCGGAGTCGTCGCGGCCGGCGTCACCGCCGTGATGGCCGCGCTGTTCGGGGACTGGGGGGCCTGGTCCAGCCCGTTCGGGGCCGGCTCCTCGTGGTTCCCGATGCCGTGGGGGGTGACCACGGGGCCGCCCGTACTGCTGGTCACGATCGCCGGCGTCCTGATCGCGCGGGCCGGGGCCCCCTCCTTCGCCCGCACCTGGGCCCACACGGCCGCCGGCCTCGCCGCGGCCACCGGCCTCCTGGTGCTCGTACTGGAACCCCTCGGTCCGCAGACCGCCTGGGACGCGCTCGCCGAGGCCGCGCACGCCGGCCTCTTCGGGGTCGCCCTCGGCTGGGTCCCGGCGCTCGCCGCGCTCGCCGTCACCGGCCGCCGGCCCCGACGCCGCACGGGACTGGCTCCGTACGTGTGGTTCACCCTCGTCGGCGCGGTCCTGCCCGTGCTGGCCCTGACGGTGGGGCTGGCCGCGGCCTCCCCCGTCCACAGCGCCCTGTGCACGGCCACCGAGTGCGTCAGCCCCCGCGCGCGACTGCTGTTCACCGGCGAGCTGTCGCTGCGCCTCGCCCTGCCCGCCTGGGCCGCGGGCGTCGCGGTACTGGCCCTGGCCCGGCGCGCCGGCCGGGTCCGGCGGCTGCGCGGCGGATGGCAGGTGCTGCTCGCGACGGCCGCCGGCGCACTCGCCGTCCTGTTCTCCCCGGGCCTCGTCTTCGGAGCATCCGTATGAACCTGTCGTACGACCGTCGCCGCGTCCTCTCCCTCGGGGCGGCCGGCGCCCTGGCCGCCGCCGGCTGGACCGGCGGGAGCGCCACCACCGGGGGCGGCCCGCGCCCGCGCGCGCGGCGGGCGTACATCGGCGGGTTCACCCTCGGCGAGTACGGCCTGCCCGGTCTGCCCGGCATCGGGATCGCGGCCGTGCGCCGGGACGGCCGGCTCGAACTCACCGGCTGGCGCGAGGGGATCGAGAACCCCTCCTTCCTCACCCTCTCCCCGGACCGCCGCGTCCTGTACGCCGTCAGCCAGCTCCCCGGCGGCGCCACCGGCGCCCTCCACGCCTACCGGATCGACGGTGAACGGCTCGTTCCGCTCGGCCGGCCCCGGTCCAGCCACGGCGCGGCCCCGGTCCACCTCGCCGTCCACCCGGCCGGGCGCTTCCTGCTCACCGCCAACTACGACTCCGGGCACCTCGCGGTCCTTCCGCTGGACGCCGCCGGCGCGCTCGGCGAGGCCGTCGAGGTGGTGGCCCACCGGGGCTCCGGCCCCCACCCCGTCGAACAGCGCGGGCCCCATCCGCACATGATCGCCTTCGACCCGGCCGGCCGCCGGGTGCTCGTACCCGACAAGGGCGACGACCACATCCACGTCTACGACTTCGACGCCCGCACCGGCCGGCTGACGCTCGCCCACCGGACCCGGATCGGCCGCCGCACCGGCCCCCGCCACCTGGTCTTCCACCCCTCGGGGCGGCTCGCGTACGTCACCAACGAACTGGGCCACTCGGTCACCGTCCTGACGTACGACCCCGACGACGGAAGGCTGCGCCCGGTCTCGCACGCCTCCGTCGCCCCGCCCGGTCTCGACCCGCGCAACGCGCCCTCCGCGCTGCACCTGACCCGCGACGGCGGGCTGCTCGTCACCACCGACCGGGGCCTGGACACCGTCGAGACCTTCCGCGTCGGCGACGGCGGCCGCACCCTGACCCTGCTCGAATCGCAGCCCGTCACGGCCAAGGCCCCCGGCACCCGCTGGCCGCGCGACATCGCCCTGGACCGCTCGGACCGCTTCGTCTACGCCGCCAACCAGGCGGGCGGGTCGGTCACCGCGTTCCGCCTCGATCCGTCCGACGGGCGGCTGCGCCCGATCGGCCCGCCGCTGCGGGTGGCCAGCCCTTCCTGCGTCCTGCTGGGGTGAGGCGGCGCGGCAGGGAACACGACAGCGGCCCCGGGTCCGAGCCCGGGGCCGCTGTCGTGTCCGTACCTGCCGCCGTCACCCGCTCGTCGCCGCGCACCGGGCCGGCCACCGCCAGTCCGCCACGCGCACGCGGGCGTCCGGGCTGGCGCCGGCCACCGACGCCGCGTACCCGGCGGGGCTGCGTACGCTCCGTACGAACCAGTCGTGCCCCGAGCCCGGGACCACCGCCGCGCGCCACGAGCCGAAGGCCTGGCCCGTGTAGCGAGGGGGAGTGCGGCTGAGTCCCGTACCGGCCGCCTTGACCAGGGCCTCGGCGCGCGTCCACTGCTCGAAGCCATGGGTGCCGCGCCCGCCCGACACGCACGGGACCGCGGACCAGTCCATGTGCGGCCTGATGCGCTCGATGTCCACGCCCACCGGCACCCCGGGGTCGTCGCAGACCGCGATCAGCGCGTAGTCCGCGGAGTGCGACAGGCTCGCCGAGAGCATCGTGCCGTCCGGCGCGTACGGGACCGGCTTGCCGTGCCCGTCGTCGCCGCAGCGCGCGCAGTGCCGCCGGAAGGCCACCTCCCGCGGGGCGACCCCGAGCCGCTGCCCGAGGATCACGCGGTACGCGTGGTGGACGGTGCGGTACCGCACCTGGTCCCGCTCGCGCCGCAGCCGCGCCATCCGTTCGCGCTCCGCCGCGTCGAGAACGGCGTACGCCTCCTGCGGCGGCGTCGCCCCCGGCCGGCTGCGCACCGTCCAGATGTGGATGCCGACCGCGCTCACGCCGCTGAACCGCCCGCCAGGATGTGGTGCTGCAACTGGCGCAGGTCCTCGGAGGGCTCCAGCCCCAGCTCCCGCGCCAGGACCGTCCGTACGTCGTGGAAGGCGCGCAGCGCGTCGCCCCGGCGGCCCGAGCGGTGCAGGGCGTCGATCAGCCGGGCGTGCATCCACTCGTTGAGCGGATGCGTCGCGACCAGCCGCCGCAGCTCCGGCACCAGCTCCCGGTGCCGGCCGAGCCCCATCGCCGCTTCGATGCGCGACTCCTGCGCACGCACCCGCAGTTCCTCGATCCTGGCCGCGTGCCCGGCGAGCACCCGCCCCTGCGCCACGTCGGCGAGCGTGCGCCCGCGCCACAGGCCGAGCGCCGCGTCGAACCGCTGGAGGGCGCTCTCCCGGTTGCCCGCCCGCATCTCGGCGCGCCCCTGCCCGTACAGCCGCGTGAAGACGTCGAAGTCGAGCTGACCGGGCGCCGGCCGCAGGGAGTAGCCGGTGGCCTCGGTGCTGATCACCCCGCGCATCGCCTCGGCGCCCAGGGCGCGCTCCAGTTCCTGGCGCAGGTGGTAGACGTGTGTCCGTACGGTGCTGACGGCGGTGGACGGCGGTGAGCCGTCCCACAACTCCTCGACGAGCGTGTCCACTTCGACGATGTCGTGCGCGCGCACCGCGAGCAGGGCGAGCAGGTTGCGCACCTTGGGCCCGCGCGGCCGGTGCACCGCCGGGCCGTAGTGGCCCTCCAAGGGCCCCAGTATCCGGAAACCGGCTGTGAAACCTCTGATGTCGCTCATCGTGCGTCCCCGTTCTGCGTTGTGTTCCCCGTCGGCTCCGGTCCGGTCCACGCCCCGCCGGGGCGGGTCAGACAGCGGGCTGAGCGAGTGTGACGAGATGCGTCACATGCTGCGTGATCATGAAGATTCGGTACGGCAGACGCCTGCGGGAGCGGGAGTCGCCGGGGCGGGCGGAGAGCGCGGCGGCGGCCAGGGCCACCGCACCGGCCAGCACCACGCCGGCGGGGGCCAGCAGGTCCGGCAGCCCGAACGCGACGGCGGACGCCGGCAGGGCGACGCCGATGGCGACCGCGCCGACCGAGACGATGAACGCCGTGACGCGGCCGCCCCACAGCACGGTCCAGTTGCGCCGGCCGTGTCTGGCATCGCCCCGGGTGTCGGAGAAGTCCTTGGCCACGGCGCCGACCAGGCCCATCCAGAGCGTCATGGCGACGGCGAGGACGACCAGGCCGGCCGTGAGCGGCGCGCCTCCCGCGAGCCATCCGGCGAAGTAGGTGAGGCCGCCGGCGGTGACGACGACCGCGATGGTGTCCGGAGTACGGCTCTTGAGGGACAGGCGGGGCGAGGAGTACGCGTACCCCAGCGCGATCATGCCGAGGGTGACCACGAACATGACGGGGCCGAGGGCGGCCGCTCCGGTCAGGGCGAAGGCGGCCAGCGCCCACGCGGTGCGCCGGGCGTGGACGACGGACAGGTCTCCGTGGGCGATCGGGCGGCGCGAGCCGTTGGCGCGGTCCTCCCGGACGTCCGTCACCCCGTTGTAGAGGTAGGAGAAGGCGACCGAGGCGATCCACACCAGGGAGCCGAGGATCAGGGTGGAGGGGGCCGCCGTGACCGACGTCAGGCCGGCCGTTCCCGCCACCAGGAACCGGGCCAGGAAAATGAGCAGTACGGCGGGCCGGGTCTCCTGCGCGCAGAGCAGCAGAAAGCGCGCGCCGCGGGCACGCGTGGATTCCGTCGTACGCGGATAGGTCGCTTCGCGGGGGGTAATAGGAGTGCGAGACTTCGCGGGCATCGCTATCGGCATGTCATTCACGCTATGTCGTGTGCCGACGGCGGCACAGACAACCATGGGGTCAGGGGGCATACCCCCTAAGGGGTATTCACGGCGGCACCCCTTTCCTGCCCCGGCCGGTGCCTCAGGGTCTTCTGATCAGCTGGGCGTCGACCGCTTTGTTCACGGCGTCGATACGGGAGACGGCGCCGAGTTTCTCGAAGATGTTCCGAAGGTGACGCTTGACAGTTCCCTCGGTTATACGCAACTTGCTGGAGATCTGACGGTTGCTCAGAGCCGCCGCCGCGTGGACGAGGACTTCCCGCTCCCGGGGTGAGAGCGTCTGTTTCGACTCGCTGAACACGGATTCCGAAATTCCGCTCCGTGGTACGGCAATGGTGATGTTGGGCGCCTGTGCGGCCGCGTTGCGGATCGCCAGGAGAAGTGACTCACGGGGCACGCTCTTGTGCAGATATCCGCGCGCTCCCCGGGCGATCAGTTCCTGCACCAGCTGGGGCTCGTGGTACATGGTCAGCATCAGCACGTGCAGTTCGGGGAAACGTTCCGTCAGTTCGCTCACGACGGCCGGGGCGTCGTGGTCCGGCATTTCGACGTCGAGCAGGATCACCTGGGCGCGCGTCCGCTCGATCAGGTCGCCGAGCCCCTTCGAAGTGTCCACGTCCGCCACCACGTGGAGGTCCGGTTCGGTGTTGATCAGTTCGCACAGGGCGCTGCGCAGGAGCGAGTGGTCGTCCACGGCGATGATGCGGATGGGTTCAGTCGCCGGCCGGGTGTCGTGGCCCGTCGTCTGCATGATCCTCCTCAGTGACGGGGACCGAGAGCACGACGGCTGTACCGCCCCCCGGGGTGCTGGTGATGGAGACCTCTCCGCCGAGCAGATGTGCCCGCTCGTACAGGGAGGAGAGTCCGTTGCCCTGCTGGGTCGCGGGCGAGAAGCCCACGCCGTCGTCCCGCACGGTCGCCCGCACGTGGCGGGCGTCGACCTGTACGTCGATCGTGACGCGGGTGGCCGAGGCGTGGGCCAGGGAGTTGCGCAGGCACTCGCGCAGCATGAGGAACAGGTCGTCGCAGAGCGCGGACGGCAGCCGGTCCTCCGGGTCGCCCACCCGGACCTCCACGGCGGGCACCTCGACCGCCATGGCCGTCACGAAGGCGCACAGCGCGACCTGGAGGGAGCGGGTGGCGTCGCTGCGGGTGCGGAGCTCGGTGACGATGTCCCGGGTCGTGTAGAGCGTCTCCAGGATGGCCTGCTTGAGGCTGCTGAGCCGCACGTCCGTCGGCGACGAGGAGTTCTGGGTGAGCTCGAAGAGCTCCAGCTGCCGCAGCGCCAGGCTGGCCGAGCTGCCGATCCGGTCGTGGATCTCGCGTGCCATGCCGTGCCGGCCCTGCTGGGCGGCGTCGCGTACGACGTCGAGCAGGAACAGTTCCTGGCCGGTGGAGCCTTCCTCCAGCCGTCGGGTGATGGCGGCCTGGAGGGTGGGAAGGATCTTCATCAGGTAGTGCTCGGAGCCGGGGCTGCCCTCGAAGACGCGCCCCAGGAAGTCCAGCGTGAGCTTGAAGAACAGCGATCCCGCGCGCACCGAGTACACCGGCGGGATTCCCTGGGAGATCCGGGCCCCGCCCAGCTTGCGGGTCTTGCTGGTCAGCAGGGGGTTGAGGGGGGCGGACGTCCCGTGGCGCAGTGTGTGGACGCATTCCGCCAGGATGTGCCGGCCCTGCTCACGGCAGGTGAGCCAAGCTTCCGCGTTCATCCCCAGGGGATTCTTCTGTTCGATCAGAAGCTGCCGGTAGGCATCGAGAAGTTCGGGTTCGAGCGCCAGTAACTCCGCCGCGAGTCTCGACCCTTGAGACCCGGCCCGATCATCCAATGCGTCCTGGCACGACACGCTGCTCACGCTAACCCCCCCCCGGGCTGATTTCCGAAGTCGCACTTTGCGCAACTCGACTTCTTCGTCAAGGGGAAAGGGCTTCGAAGATCAGTTGGATCATGCCTCTTGCGTCAGTGGTTGTCAAGTTGAATAAGTTCTCCGCGAGATGTCAACTCGGCCTGAAAGCAACGCTTCTGGACCCCGGGCAGGCCTTGGCGGAAAGGGCTTTCTGGTTAATTGTCCGGACGGCTTCGCCGCGCCTTCGAGTGCGCTGACTTCTTGTCAATTGGCGTGCTCTCCTCCTGTTCGGCAAGAGATGAATAATGTTCATGTACGAGCCTGTGCAGCGCGGACAGCGCGACATCCCCCAGTACGGCGCAGGTCACCATGCTGGCCGCGGCGCTGTCGGGGTCCGGCTGCCGTCGTTGCAGCGCCACCTCCGCCTCGCCGACGCGTTCCAGCGCGTCGGCGTAGGTGTCGAGCAGCCGCACGAGGTCGTCCTGTTCCAGCCATTCACACGCGACCAGCACCTGGGTGAGCGTGTGCCACGCCGGATTCTCGGCGTTCACCCGCCAGTTGCGCGCCTCGGCGAACCGCTCCGCGCGTTCCCGGGCCCGGGTCCACTCGCCCTCCTCGGAGGCCGTACCGCGCACGGGCAGGGCGTACTGCACGGTCTCCAGGATGTCGTGCAACGAGTGCGGCGAGGCGTCGATGCGGCGCAGGATGTCCCGGACCACGGAGTACGGGACGCCACCGACGTCCAGCAGGGTCTTGATCAGCGCGATCCGGCGGACGTGCCGTTCGTCGTACGCGGGCTCGGCACGGAACAGCTCCATGTGGACGTACATCTGGAGCGCCCGGACGGGGACGCCTGTCTGGCGGCTCAGCTCTGAAAGCGGCACACCTCACCACCTTCTGGATCTGGTCGGGGTTGCCGGGACCCTATGCAGGCCGCGGACCCGCCTACAAGCCCTCGCGCACCACCGCGGCTCCCACTGCCTCGAAAGGCACAGTGCCGCTCACCCCATGGACACAGGGGCGGTGCTCAGTTCAGCCGGGACCGTGCCGCCTTCGCCCTGCGCCGGACGGTCTCCGCCGCCACGGGGTCCACCGCCTCCACGACGTCCGCGTACGCCTCCAGTTCCGCCGCGCCGCCCAGGAAGTCCCCGCGCTGCACCAGCAGTTGGGCCCGCTCGTACCGCAGGCGCGCCGCGTGCGACGGCAGCAGCAGGGACAGCTCCACCGCCCACAGCTGGACGTCCGTACGCTCCGGGCGGGCCGACGCCCACGCCCGGATGTTGTTCAGGATCCGCAGCACGATCTCCAGCGGGTCCGCCGGGACCAGCATCGCGGGGTCGAGCGGCTCCCCGGTGGCCCCCGCCACCAGCAGTTCCGCGTCCGCCCCCGTCAGCAGCCGGCCCCCGTCGAACGGGTCGGCCAGCACCTGCTCGTCCCGGGAGCCGAAGCCGACGACGAAGTGCCCCGGCAGGGCGACCCCGTACACCGGGGCCCCAGCCCGCCGCGCCACCTCGATCCACACCACCGACAGCAGGATCGGCAGCCCGCGCCGCCGCCGCAGCACCTCGTGCAGCAGCGAGGACTCCAGCCGCTGGTAGTCGCCCGGAGTCCCGCCGAAGCCGCAGCGCGTCCCCAGGACGTCGGCCAGGGCCGACGCCCACTCCCGGGCCCCGCCCGGGCGGTACGGCAGCAGGCCCGCCAGCCGGTCGAGCTCGATCTCGGCCGCGTCCATCCCCGCCTCGTCCAGCGAGGCGTCCGCCTCCGCGCCCACCAGCAGGCACAGCAGCGCGAGGTCCGGGCGCTCGGACCGGGCCTCCTCGGCGAACCGCTGACGGCGTTCGGCTCCGGTGGGTCGTCGCATACGCGTCTCGTACCGCCCTACGCCGGTCGGAAGTGGTGGTAGCTGTGGTGGGTGGCGAACCCCATGCCGTCGTACAGCGCCCGCGCGCCCTCATTGCCGGCCTCGACCTGGAGCCAGGCGGCCGACGCGCCCTCCTCCAGCGCCCGCCGCGCCAGCGCCGTCATCACCGCGCTCGCGAGCCCCTGGCGCCGGCACGCCGGGTCGACCTCGACCGCCATGAACCCGGCCCACCGCCCGTCCACGACGCACCGCCCGATCGCCGCCGGCGTCTCCCCCTCGCCCGGGACGGACGCGAACCACACCGAGGGCCCGCTCTCCAGCACCCGCACCACGTGCGGCCCCGGCTCCTCGAACCGCTGGTAGCGCGCGAGCCAGCCCGCGTCGCACGCCCGGCCGAGCCGGACCCGCGACACGTCCGCGTCCAGGTCCCCGATCGGGGCGAGCGCGGCGACCCGTACCTGCGCGGTGACCTCCAGAGACCACCCGAGGCGCTCCAGCTCGGCGGCGAGACGCTCCTGCGTGCCCTCGGCGCCGGTGGAGACCTGGACGTACGGGGGAAGGCCCCGGGCCGCGTACCACCGGCGTACGCGCTCCAGCGCCACGCCGACCGGCAGCCCGGGATCTCCGAGCGGCAGCGCGGAGTTGGCACGCCGGGTGAAACCGCCCGCGGCCCGCAGCAGCCACTGGCCGAGCGGCTCGCTCTCGACCGGCTGCCAGGCGCGCGCGCAGACCCGCGCCAGCTCCTCGAAGGTCGCCGCGGGACCGCGCCGCCGAGCCGGCGCGGAGGGCACGACCTTGCCCGCGACCAGCGTGGATTCCGCGATCCGGACCGACTCGCCGTCCCGGCGTGTGATCGACAGCACGCCGCTGTCCCAGGATGTGAGAACGCCAACCGTGTCGGTGAACTTCGCCCCCGGCGCCCCGCTCTCGCCGACCCGCCTGACTGATACACGTTTGCCCACGTCATCAGCCGAAATACGGACCTCGAGTCGTCCGCCGGTAGTGAATTCCACAGCTGTGTCCGCCCCTCCTGTTCGGATCGTGCCCGGGAACGGAGATACTAGAGGCGGGCATCGACGACGCCGCGCTCCCGCGCGCCACGTGGACGGAGCCGCAGATCGGCCCGCCGCGCCCTATCGAGGAGGAACGACAGCGTGACCTACGTCATCGCGCAGCCTTGTGTCGACGTCAAGGACAAGGCGTGCATCGAGGAGTGCCCGGTCGACTGCATCTACGAGGGCTCCAGGTCCTTGTACATCCACCCGGACGAATGCGTCGACTGTGGTGCCTGTGAGCCGGTCTGCCCGGTCGAGGCCATCTTCTACGAGGACGACACCCCGGAGGAGTGGAAGGACTACTACAAGGCGAACGTCGAGTTCTTCGACGAGCTCGGCTCGCCCGGTGGTGCTTCCAAGCTCGGCCTGATCGAGCGCGACCACCCCTTCATCGCAGCGCTCCCGCCGCAGAACCAGTAAGCGGCGAGGCAAGTGCGCCGCCCCGGTCCCGTACGGCCTGCCGCCGTACGGGACCGAGGCGTTTCCAGAGCCAGACACAGATGAGAAAGCGATCCCCCGTGTCCGCAGTCACTGACCGCCTGCCCACCTTCCCCTGGGACAAGCTGGAGCCGTACAAGGCGACGGCGGCCGCCCACCCGGACGGCATCGTGGACCTGTCCGTCGGCACGCCCGTCGACCCGGTTCCCGAGCTCGTCCAGCGGGCCCTCGTCGAGGCGGCGGACTCCCCGGGCTATCCGACGGTGTGGGGCACGGTCGCGCTGCGTGACGCGCTCACGGGTTGGGTCGAGCGGCGTCTCGGGGCGCGCGGCGTGGCGCACACCAACGTCCTGCCGGTCGTCGGCTCGAAGGAGCTGGTGGCCTGGCTGCCGACGCAGCTGGGCCTGGGCCCCGGCGACCAGGTGGCCTACCCCCGGCTCGCCTACCCGACGTACGAGGTGGGCGCGCGGCTGGCACGCGCCGAGCCGGTCGTCTACGACGATCCGGTCGCGGACCTCGACCCGGCGCGCGTGAAGCTGCTCTGGCTCAACTCGCCCTCCAACCCGACCGGCCGCGTGCTGGCCAAGGACGAGCTGATCCGGATCGTCGCCTGGGCGCGCGAGCACGGGGTGCTGGTCTTCAGCGACGAGTGCTACCTGGAGCTGGGCTGGGAGGCCGAGCCGGTCTCCGTACTGCACCCGGACGTCTGCGGCGGTACGTACGAGGGCTTGGTCGCCGTCCACTCGCTCTCGAAGCGGTCCAACCTGGCCGGCTACCGCGCGGCGTTCCTGGCGGGCGACGCGGGTGTCCTCGGCGACCTGCTCCAGATCCGCAAGCACGGCGGCATGATGACGCCGGCGCCCGTCCAGGCGGCGACGGTCGCGGCGCTCGGCGACGACGCGCACGTGGCGGAGCAGCGGGAGCGGTACGCGGCCCGCCGGGCGGCGCTGCGCGGCGCGCTGGAGGCGCACGGCTTCCGCATCGAGCACAGCGAGGCGAGCCTGTACCTGTGGGCGACGCGCGACGAGCCGTGCTGGCAGACCGTGGCCCACCTGGCGGAGCTGGGCATCCTGGCGGCTCCGGGCGACTTCTACGGGCCCGCCGGAGACCGTTTCGTGCGGGTGGCGTTCACGGCCACCGACGAGCGCGTCGCGGCGGCGGTCAAGCGCCTGGGCGGCTGACACCTTCCGGTACGTGAAGAGGGGCCCCGGGGAGTGCGAACTCCCCGGGGCCCCTCTTCACGTGCGTACGGACTAGCCGAGCGGCAGACCCGTGCTGGGCAGGGAGCTGGTCGGCAGGCCGCTGGTGGGCAGCGCGTCGGCGGCGGGCAGGCCGCCGCCCGCCGTCTTGGTGGTGTCGCCGAGGACCTCACCGGCGCTGCCGGCGACGTCACCGGCCGCCTTCTGCGCGGCGGGGGTGGCGGTCTTGCCGGCCTTGCCGACGGTCTTGCCGGCGGCCGGGACGGCCGTCTTGACGGCCTTGCTGCCGGTGTCGCCCGCAGTCTTGGAGCCCTTCTGCGCCGCGCTGTCGACGGAGTCGCCGAGCCCGGCGCCGTCCAGGGCGGTCAGGCCGCCCAGGTTGGGGGCGGCGGGGAGGTCAGCGGCGCTCGCGGAGCCGGCCGCACCGACCACGGGGGCTGCGCCGGCCGCGATGAGCAGAGCGGCGCGGGCGATCCGACGGGTCAGGGGGAGAGACATGGTGCTCCTTAGACGGGAGAGTCGAGACGGTCTGTCCGACGATCAGACGCCGTGACAACCGCTCGGAGGGCGGGGGAGGTTGCGGTGCACCAAGGTAAAGAGTTTGCAATGCGTCGCATTATCGGCTCCGGATGAACCCGGGCAAACATCCCGCCCCGCGCAGGGGCGTCCGAGCGCGGCCGCCCTTTGTTCTCCGGGGAATCGGGGAGTGCGGGGGTGACGGCCCGCAGGTGCGTGCGCACCCCTGCCGCGGAGGGGCCCGCTTACCGCTTTCGAGTGATCGCCCGCACTACTGCGCGGTGGTGATCAGGACCTCTCCGGAGCCGTTGCGCGCGTCGCCGGAGTGCCACGTCCTGCGGGCGTCCCCGGTGGTCCAGGCGCGGCCGGCGTACGCGACCCGTTCGATGCGCAGCTCGGCGGCGTGGGCGACGGCCCAGTGCGCGAGCTCCCAGCCGCGCCGGTCGCCGGCGGCCCCCCGCGCGCCGGCCGCCTGCGCCGGGACCGGCACGGTCACGGTGGCCGCCGCGGGAGTGCCGCCGAGCCTCGCGCCGGCGCCCGCCGCGCCCGCCTTGTCCCGGGATCCGCCGGCCTGCGCCTTGGGGAGTACGTCGGGCCCGAAGTCCCGTACCAGCGCGGCCCGTACGTCGGCCGGCTTGCCCGGCTCGGCGTCGCGCGGCCCCGAGCAGGTCAGCGAGGCGGGCGCGCGGCCGGTGAGCGCGGCGGCCAGCAGCGCCGCGTCCGGCTCGTGCTTCGCGTACGCCTGCGGGAAACCGCTGCGCTGGACGCGCTGGGCGGCGACGGTCAGCGGCAGCCGCGAGTAGCCGGGGACCTTCTCCAGGTGCTCGTAGAACCTCTCGGACGCGTATCCGGGGTCGAGGATCTGCCGGGGGGTGCCCCAGCCCTGCGAGGGCCGCTGCTGGAAGAGCCCGAGCGAGTCGCGGTCGCCGTACTTGATGTTGCGCAGCGCCGACTCCTGGAGCGCGGTCGCGAGCGCGATCGTCACCGCCCGCTCCGGCAGCCCGCGCGAGGTGCCCACGGCGGAGATCGTCGCGGCGTTCACGGCCTGCTCCGGACTGAGCTCGTACGTCGCCCCGTCGCCCTCGGCGGAGCGCACGGTGCAGCGCGGCGCCCCCGCGCCGCCCGTCACGTACTGCGCCACCAGATACCCGGCCAGCGCGAGCAGCACGGCGAGGCCCGCCGCTATGCGCAGGACGCGGCCGCGAGTGGTGGAAGTGGTGGACTCAGGCACGCTGCCTAAGGTACTGGAGGCGGTTTTCGCCCTTCCCGGCGGACGACCCGGCGTGCTCCGGCCAGTGCCCGCTAGGCTCGGGTGCATGGCCGAAACACCGCTTGACCTCTCCCTGGACGCCCCCGAGCTGACCGCCCGCCTGGTCGACTTCCCGTCGGTGAGCGGCGACGAGAAAGCCCTCGCCGACGCCATCGAGGAGGCGCTGCGCGCCCTGCCGCACCTGACCGTCGACCGGCACGGCAACAACGTGGTGGCCCGCACGCACCTGGGGCGCGCCGAGCGGGTCGTGCTGGCCGGGCACATCGACACCGTGCCGATCGCCGACAACGTGCCCTCCCGGCTGGACGGCAACGGCGTCCTGTGGGGCTGCGGCACGAGCGACATGAAGTCCGGGGTCGCCGTGCAGCTGCGCATCGCCGCCACCGTTCCCGCGCCCAACCGGGACCTGACCTTCGTCTTCTACGACAACGAAGAGGTCGCCGCGCACCTGAACGGCCTCGGGCACGTCGCCGACGCGCACCCCGACTGGCTGGCGGGCGACTTCGCCGTACTCCTCGAACCGTCCGACGCGCAGGTCGAGGGCGGCTGCCAGGGCACGCTGCGGGTGCTGCTGCGCACGGCGGGGGAGCGGGCCCACTCCGCGCGCAGCTGGATGGGGTCCAACGCGATCCACTCGGCGGCGCCGATCCTGGCCAGGCTGGCGTCGTACGAGCCGAGGCGGCCCGTGATCGACGGTCTCGAGTACCACGAGGGGCTCAACGCCGTCGCGATCGAGGGCGGCGTCGCCGGCAACGTGATCCCCGACGCGTGCACGGTGACGGTCAACTTCCGTTACGCGCCGGACCGCACCGAGCAGGAGGCGCTCGCGCACGTGCGCGAGGTCTTCGCGGACTGCGACATCGCGGAGTTCGTCGTGGACGACCACTCCGGGGCGGCCCTGCCCGGCCTCTCGCACCCGGCCGCCGCGGCGTTCATGGCGGCGGTGGGCGGCACGGCGCGGCCCAAGTTCGGCTGGACGGACGTCTCGCGGTTCAGCGCGCTCGGAGTGCCCGCGGTCAACTACGGCCCCGGTGACGCCCTTTTCGCCCACAAGCGCGACGAGCACGTGGCCGTCGAGCGGATCACGCACTGCGAGGAGCGACTTCGCGCCTGGCTGACTGCCTGAATTTCACTGTTCGTCACGTGTGTGGACCTACGCTGACCGGACAATGTTCGGCAGCGGAGGGAGTACGGCATGGCGATTCCTGAAGAGGAGCGCGTCCCGGAAGAGCAGCGTCTGGGACCAGTGGTGCGCCGCGGCGACCAGATCCAGCCGGGCACGACCGACCAGCGACTGCTGGACTCGGACGGCGACACCGGGTGGGTGCACACCGACCCGTGGCGGGTCATGCGGATGCAGGCCGAGCTGGTGGACGGCTTCGGCGCCCTCGCCGAACTGCCGCCCGCCATCAGCGTCTTCGGCTCGGCCCGCACACCGGCCGGCACGCCGGACTACGCGGCGGGAGTGGAGCTCGGCCGGGCGCTGGCGGAAGCCGGGTTCGCGGTGATCACGGGCGGCGGTCCGGGCGCGATGGAGGCGGCGAACAAGGGCGCGCGGGACGCCGGTGGCATCTCGGTCGGCCTCGGCATCGAGCTGCCCTACGAGCAGGGCATCAACCCGCACGTCGACATCGGCGTCAACTTCCGCTACTTCTTCGTCCGCAAGATCATGTTCGTGAAGTACGCGCACGGCTTCGTGGTCCTGCCGGGCGGCCTCGGCACCCTGGACGAGCTCTTCGAAGCCCTGACGCTGGTCCAGACCCGCAAGGTCACGCGCTTCCCGATCGTGCTCTTCGGTACGGCGTACTGGGGCGGCCTGGTCGACTGGCTGCGCGACACCGTGATCGCGCAGGGCAAGGCGTCGGAGAGGGACCTGCTGCTGTTCCACGTCACGGACAGCGTGGAGGAAGCGGTGGCTCTGGTGTCGAAGGAGTCGGAGCGGTGACCCCGTAGCGGCCGCGCGGGGCCCTTCGCCCGCCCGGAGGGCGGGTGGGGGCCCCGCGCGCCGCCGCCACGACGAGCCCCCGGCGGCCTCGGCCGCCCCCGTGTCCGTCAGGCCAGCCCGCGCCGGGCGACCGCCGGCGGCCGGTGGCCCGCGATCGACGCCACCATGTCGAGGACCTGCCGCGTCTCCGCCACCTCGTGCACGCGGTAGACCTGGGCCCCCAGCCACGCCGACACCGCCGTGGTGGCGAGCGTGCCGACGAGCCGGTCCTTCACCGGCCGGTCGAGCGTCTCGCCCACGAAGTCCTTGTTGGACAGCGAGACCAGCACCGGCCAGCCCGTCTCGACCATCTCGCCCAGCCGCCGCGTCGCCTCCAGGCTGTGCCGGGTGTTCTTCCCGAAGTCGTGCCCCGGGTCGATCAGGATCGCGTCGCGCCGCACGCCCAGCTTCCGCGCGCGCTCCGCCAGACCGACGGTCACGTCGAGGATGTCCGCCATCACGTCGTCGTACGTGATCCGGTGCGGCCGCGTCCGGGGCTCCGCGCCGCCCGCGTGCGTGCACACCAGGCCCACGTCGTAACGGGCCGCCACCTCGGCCAGCCGCGGATCCACGCCGCCCCACGCGTCGTTCAGCAGGTCCGCCCCCGCCTCGCAGACCGCCTCGCCCACCTCGTGCCGCCACGTGTCGACGCTGATCACCACGTCCGGGTGGCGCCGGCGGACCTCGGCCACGAACCCGACGGTGCGCCGCGCCTCCTCGGCCGCGCTCACCTCTTCGCCGGGGCCGGCCTTCACCCCGCCGATGTCGATGACGGCGGCGCCCTGCGCGACCGCCTGCTCGACGCGGGCGAGCGCGGGCTCGTCGTGGAACGTCGCACCCTGGTCGTAGAACGAATCAGGGGTCCGGTTCACGATCGCCATGATCACCGGCTCGTGCGCTGCGAACTCGCGCCGTCCCAGCCTGAGCACCGTGTTTCCTCCTCGCGTCGGTCGCCTGCGACCTTAACTGTCGGTGCCGCATGGCACGATCGGCACCGGACAGATTCCGCTTCGCGCGTGGCCCGGGGAGACGCTCGTGTTCTTGTTCTTGGTGGTGGCGATGGTCGTCGTGGTCGCCGCGGTCACCCTCGCCGTGATCGGCGGAGGCGGCGACGACAGCGGCGGCATGCTGCCGGACGCCGCGCCCGACCGGCTGGTGGACCCGCTGCCCGCGACACGCCCGGTGGGCCGTGCCGACGTCGAGGCGCTGCGCCTGCCACTGGCCCCGCGCGGTTACCGGATGAGCGAGGTGGACGACGTGCTCGGCCGGCTCGGCGCCGAGCTGGCCGAGCGGGACGCGCGGATCGCGGAGCTGGAGGCCGCGCTGGCCGGCGTCCAGGCCAGAGCCGTCGGCGGTGCGGACCTGTTCAAGGACGCCCCGCGCGACGCGCCGGGCGAGGAGCCGCGGCTGTGATCGGCGGAGTCGAGCCGGGCCCGGACGGCGGCCTGCGCTGCCCGTGGGGCATGGCGACCGAGGAGTACGTCGCGTACCACGACGGCGAGTGGGGCCGCCCGGTCCACGGCGACGACGCCCTGTACGAACGGCTGTGCCTGGAGGCGTTCCAGTCCGGGCTCTCCTGGCTGACGATCCTGCGCCGCCGCGAGGGCTTCCGGGCCGCCTTCGCCGGTTTCCGGATCGCGTCGGTGGCCGCCTTCACCGATGAGGACGCCGCGCGCCTGCTCGCGGACCCCGGGATCATCCGCAACCGCGCCAAGATCGAGGCGACCCTCGCCAACGCCAGGACGCTCGCCGGCTGGCAGGCCGGCGAGCTGGACGCCCTCGTCTGGTCGTACGCGCCGGACCCCGCGACGCGCCCGGCCCCGCAGACGATCTCGGACGTTCCCGCGACCACCGCGGAGTCCGTCGCCCTGTCCAAGGCGCTCAAGAAGCGCGGCATCCGTTTCGTCGGCCCGACGACCGCGTACGCCCTGATGCAGGCGTGCGGTCTGGTCGACGATCACCTCGACCGGTGCGTGGCGCGCGGCGGGGGCTCCCCGGGGCCTCAGCGCCCCAGATAGCGCGGCTTCTCCTTGGCGATGAACGCCTGGACCGCGATGGAGTGGTCCTCCGACGCGCCCGCCCGGGCCTGGAGCTCCTCCTCCTTCTCCAGGGTCTCGACCAGGGTGTGGCCCGCGCCGTACGCCATGGACTCCTTCAGCGCGGCGTACGCGAGCGTGGGGCCGGCGGCCAGCGTGCGGGCGACGGCCTCGGCCTCGGCGGCCAGGTCGGCCGCGGGCACCAGCTTGTTCGCGATGCCGAGGTCGTGGGCCTCCTGCGCGGAGATCGAGCGCGGGAAGAGCAGCAGGTCCGAGGCGCGGCTCTGGCCGATCAGGCGCGGCAGGGTCCACGAGACGCCCGAGTCGGCGGTCAGGGCGACCCCAGCGAAGGAGGTGTTGAAGGCGGCCGTGTCGGCGACGACCCGGTAGTCGGCGGCGAACGCGAAGCCCGCGCCCGCTCCGGCGGCGACGCCGTTGACCCCGGCGACGACCGGCTTCGGCATCTCCGTCAGGGCCCGCACGATGGGGTTGTAGTGCTCGCGCACGGTGCTCATGGTCTGGCCCGAGCCCGTCTCGCGGTCGGCGGCGAGCGTGGCGATGTGCTCCTTGAGGTCCTGGCCCACGCAGAACGCCCGGCCGGCGGCGGTCAGCAGGACCGCCCGTACCGCCCCGTCGGCCGCCGCGGCCTGCACCGCGTCCCTCAGGGCGACCTTGGCCTCGGTGTTCATGGCGTTCATGGCGTCGGGACGATTGATCGTGATCGTCGCGAGTCCGTCGGTCACCTCGTAGAGCACGGTGTCGGCCATCGGTGTGTCCCCTTTTGCGGCTCGGGCAGGCATGTCCAGATCAGCATGGCGGAGATCACCGGGGCTGCACATGTGACCTGCGTCTAACAATGTGAGGTCGCCCGGCGGCTGTGGGCGGCGAAGTATCGCAGGCGGACCGCCGAATTGAGTGGTTTTGAGAGAGCGCGTTGCACAAGCGATGCCGAGCGATGTTGGTCATTGGGTCCCGCCATGCGGGATAATGACCTGGAAGCAATGTGTTCGATGCCGGTGACACAGCTGCCCGACACGGGGCCGCCGGCTGCGATGAGCTGGTTTCAGGAAGGGGAACGAGCATGGCGGCCATGAAGCCGCGAACGGGCGACGGCCCGCTCGAGGTGACCAAGGAGGGGCGGGGCATCGTCATGCGCGTTCCGCTCGAAGGCGGCGGACGACTTGTCGTCGAGCTGACTCCGGATGAGGCCGATGCGCTCGGCGACGCTCTGAAGAAGGTCGTCGGCTGACGCGGAAGCGCCCGAACTTTTCACTGCCCCGGTACGCCGCAAGCGTGCCGGGGCAGTGCTGTGTGCGGGGGCGGGCCGCTCGCCGCCGACCGCCGGCGGCGGATCAGCCTCGGCGTACCGCGCAGAGCAGTCCGTCGCCCACCGGGAGCAGCGTGGGGACGAGCCGGTGGCTCTCACGCACCTCGCGCAACAGCTCCCGCAGGCGCAGCACCTCCGCGGGCTGCGCCGCCGAATCGACGGTGCGGCCGTCGGCGAAAACGCCCTCGAAAACGACGATTCCGCCGGGCCGCAACAGGCGCAACGATTCAGCGAGATAGTCCATGCACTCAAGCCGGTCGCCGTCGCAGAACACCAGGTCGTAGCCGCCGTCGGCGAGGCGGGGCAGTACGTCGAGGGCGGGCCCGGGGATGAACCGCGAGCGGTTCGCCGCGTAACCGGCGGCGCGGAACGCCTCACGGGCGAACTGCTGCCACTCCGGCTCCGGGTCGACGGTGGTGAGTACGCCGTCGGGCCGCATCCCGTTGAGCAGATAGATGCCCGAGACGCCGGTGCCGGTACCGATCTCGGCCACCGCCTTGGCGTCGGCGGTCGCGGCGAGGAGCCGCAGCGCGGCCCCTGTTCCGGGCGACACCGCGCGCAGTCCTGCCTCCCGGGCCCGATCGCGCGCCCAGTGCAGGGCTTCGTCCTCGGCGACATAGGCGTCGGCGAACGCCCAGTTCGTCTGCCGGTTGGCGGTAATGGCCCTCTCCTGTCCCCGTAGTTGGCGCAACCGTGACTGTATCCGCTGGCGTCGGGAACCCGCAGATGGGACCGGGCGTTGAAAGGGAGCAGGGGGAGACATGGACCAGGACCGCAAGGTTCCAAATTCACGTAAAGACGCTTATCCGGAGCTAACGGGCGAGGTGGCTATGGTAGGGGCTCCACTGGACACCACCAGAGCCGATAGGGGAGGTGCGGCTGCGCCTGTGGATCGGGGAGGAGTGCTGCGGCGCTTTCTCAGGTCGGCGGGTGAGCCGAAATCCGTGACCGACATTGCTGACCGCACACCTTCCGCGCAGACCGCGACCTTCGCCTCAGATGCGGAATCTCAGGCGTGGACTCCCCCCACCTGGGAGGAGATCGTCAGCACGCACAGTGGTCGCGTCTACCGCCTCGCCTACCGCCTGACCGGTAATCAGCACGACGCCGAGGACCTCACCCAGGAGGTCTTCGTCCGCGTCTTCCGCTCGCTGTCGACATACACGCCCGGCACGTTCGAGGGCTGGCTGCACCGCATCACGACGAACCTGTTCCTGGACATGGTCCGCCGCAAGCAGCGCATCCGCTTCGACGCGCTCGGCGACGACGCGGCCGAGCGGCTGCCGAGCAGAGAGCCGTCCCCGCAGCAGGTCTTCAACGACACCCACTTCGACGCGGACGTGCAGCAGGCACTGGACACGCTCGCGCCCGAGTTCCGTGCGGCGGTCGTGCTCTGCGACATCGAGGGCCTGTCGTACGAGGAGATCGCCGCGACGCTCGGGGTCAAGCTCGGAACCGTCCGCAGTCGCATCCACCGCGGCCGCTCCCACCTGCGCAAGGCTCTCCAGCACCGGTCTCCCGAGGCGCGTGCCGAGCAGCGCTCGTTCGCGAGCGTCGGCACCGGCGTGTCCGCGGTGGGCGGAGAGGGCGGAGCCGAGTGAGTGGCACCCGACCGACCTCCGCCGAGCAGCACCTCGGGGACCGGCTGGCCGCCCTGGTGGACGGCGAGCTGAGCCACGACGTCCGCGAGCGTGTCCTGTCGCACCTGGCGACCTGCGCCAAGTGCAAGGCCGAGGCCGACGCCCAGCGCCGTCTGAAGAGCGTCTTCTCCACCGCCGCACCGCCACCGCCGTCCGAGGGCCTGCTCGCCCGTCTCCAGGGGCTGCCCGGCGGCGGCCCGGGGGGCGACGACGGCGACGACCCGAGGCCGTTCGGACAAGGAGGCTTCGGACACGGAGTCTTCGGCGCGGACACCTCGAGAGGGAGACCCGGCCGGCCCGGCAGCACCTTCGACTTCGGCTACACCCCGGCCCCCGGGCACACCGGCGTGCTTCCCGGCGCGCCCGGCCGTGGCTTCCGGATCCATGACGTGGGCCGCGCGGAGGCGGAGCGTTCGGGCGGGCGCGGGAGGCGGCTGGCCTTCGCGGCCGCGAGCGCCGTCTCGCTCGCCGCGTTCGCGCTCGGCGGCGCCATGCCGGTCGGTTCGGCGGGGGAGACCACCGCGCGGGGCGGCTCCGGCAACAGCGTCACGCCGCTGCGCGTGGCGGGCCCGAGCGGCGCCGCCACCGAGACCCGACGCCGTACGACCAGCAAGAGTCACGGTCTCGTCGCCGCGAGCGCCACGGCCGGCGCCGGCGCGAACGACGCCGTACCGGCCCGGCTCTTCGGAGCGGGACCGGGGCGGGGCGGCGCGCAGGGGCTTTCCCTGACGCAGCCCTTCTCGGCGCCCGCGCTCACCGGTGAGGTCCCGCTGCCGCTGATACGGCGCTCGGGCTCCGCGCTGTCGCTCGCGTACGACCCCGGACACCGCCCGGCGGTGAGCGCGGCGCCGTCGCCGCTCCGCCCGGCGACTCCGTCGGCTCCCGGGCTGCCCGTTTCCCCCTGAGGCTGGTTGAATCTCGGGAGGGGTGCCCCGCGAGGGGCACGGACAACGAAGTGGCACGGCCCTGCGGGCGTGCACGTGGGGTTGCGGGGAGAGCATGAACGAGGGCACGCCCACCGGTCCGAAGGCGAAGTGGTGGAGCCGGCCCGAGCCGGCCCAGGGGGCACCGGAGCGGGCGGAGGCAGCGTCGGCGACGCCTGCCGAGGAGCCCCGGGCCGTCGAAGCCGCCGAGCGCGAGCCGTCGGCGCCCGCAGCCGCGCCGTCGCCCGCCGAGGACGCGCCCGCCGCAGCCGTACCCGCGCCGTCGCCCGCCGAGGACGCGCCCGCCGCAGCCGTACCCGCGCCGTCGCCCGCCGAGGACGCGCCCGCGTCGGTCGGGTCCGCGCCGACCGGGCCGGCCGACGCCGGGCCCGCCGATGCCGGGCCGGCCGACCGGCAGCGGCGTCCGCAGCCGCTGCACGCGCCCGATCCGTACGCGACACCGCCGTACGGGGGCCCGGGGCCCTGGGCTCCCGCGCCGCCGGTGCAGCGGCCGGTCCCGACCCCGCCGCAGGGCACGTTCGTACCGCCGGGAGCACCCGGCGCGCCCGCCGGGCCCACGACGAACGGCGCCGGCATCCCCACGGCGCCGTCACATCAGCACCGCCACCAGCACGAGCCCCACCCCCGGCCCCACCAGCCCTCGCAGTGGCTCCAGTACGACCCCTGGGGCGCCCCCCAGCAGCCGCTGACCCACCCGGGCGAACCGGCGGGCCCCGCCCGGCCGAAGAAGACCCGCCGGGGCACCCTGCTCGTCGGGGCGCTGTTGGTCGCCCTGGTCGCGGGCGGCGTCGGCGGCGGCGTCGGGGCCTACGTCGAACGCAACGGCGGCATCACCCGCGTCGAACTGCCCCAGGCCGGGCCGCAGGACGGCAAGGGCCGCGCGCCCGACAGCGTCGCGGGCATCGCGGCCAGCGCCCTGCCCAGCGTCGTGACCTTGCACGTCAGTGGCGTCGGCGAACAGGGCACGGGCACCGGCTTCGTGCTCGACGCCAAGGGTCACATCCTGACCAACGACCACGTGGTGGAGCCCGCCGGAGCCGACGGCACCATCAACATCACCTTCAGCGGCGGCCAGACCGCGAAGGCGAAGCTCGTCGGCAAGGACAGCGGTTACGACCTCGCGGTCGTCCGCGTCCTCGGGGTCGACGGGCTCAAGCCGCTGCCCCTGGGCAACTCCGAGAACGTCCAGGTGGGCGACCCGGTGGTGGCCATCGGCGCGCCGTTCGACCTCCAGAACACGGTCACCTCCGGCATCATCAGCGCCAAGGAGCGCCCCATCACCGCGGGCGGTGAGAAGGGCGACGGCAGCGACGTCAGCTATGTCAACGCGCTCCAGACCGACGCCCCGATAAACCCGGGCAACTCGGGCGGTCCGCTGGTGGACGCCCAGGCCCGCGTCATCGGCATCAACAGCGCCATACGCGCGGCGGACAACACCGCCGGCCTGGAAGGCAGCCAGGGCGGCAGCATCGGCCTGGGCTTCGCGATCCCCATCAACCAGGGCAAGCGCGTCGCCGAGGAGCTCATCAACACCGGCAGGGCGACCCACCCGGTCATCGGCGTCACCCTCGACATGAAGTTCACCGGCGACGGCGCCCGCGTCGGCACCAAGGGCGCCGACGGCCCGGCGGTGACACCCGGCGGCCCCGGTGCCCGCGCCGGAATCCGGCCCCGCGACGTCATCACCGAGGTCAACGGCCAGAAGGTGCACAACGGCCAGGAGCTGATCGTCAAGATCCGCGCCCACCGCCCCGGCGACCGGCTGGAACTGACCGTGGTGCGCTCGGGGACGGCACGGAAGGTCGCCGTGACCCTCGGATCGGCCGACAGCGACTGAGTACGGGGCCGGGCATCCACACGAGTGTTACGTGAAGGTACCGTCCGGACAGATTGGGCGGGTACCGTGGACCGGGCCCGGACCGGTCCTCTGCCTGCGGCGGGGGGAGGCCCACCCCACCTGCGGGCGCGGAGAACCCAAGGAGCAACAAGGTGTTCAGTGACATAGGCGCACTCGAGCTGGTGACGCTCGTGGTCCTCGCCGTGCTCGTGTTCGGGCCGGACAAGCTGCCGAAGCTCGTCCAGGACGCCTCGGCCATGATCCGCAAGATCCGCGAGTTCTCCGAGAGCGCCAAGCAGGACATCCGCTCAGAGCTGGGCCCCGAGTTCAAGGACTTCGACTTCGAGGACCTGAATCCGAAGACGTTCGTCCGCAAGCAGCTCATGGAGAACGACGACCTCGGTCTCAAGGAGATCCGCAGCAGCTTCGACCTCAAGAGCGAGATGGCGGAGGTCGCGGACGCCGTGAACGGACGCGAGCGCTCCACGTCGTCCGGCCCGGCGAACGGCGCCGCCGGTTCCGCCGGCAAGGCGAACCTGTCGAAGGACCCCACGGGCACCCCCGACCTGCTCAAGAAGAGCGAAACGCCTGCTCGGAGCGAGCGCCCGCCGTTCGACGCCGACGCCACCTGAACCCCGCCCTTCCCGACGAGCCGCACCAAGGTGGCTATCCTCCATCTGTCCGGATGTGAGGACGCCCGAGGGGGGCGGGCCGTGTCCGGACGCCACGGATCAAGGAGGCGGCCGGACAGATGGAGACCACGAGTCGGGTCGGAGCGCAGGGAGCATCCCTCGCGCCCAGCACGTCCACAGCGGAGGGGGTGCCAGCAGCCCGGCGTACGGTCGACGGCTATCTGCGCGCCCCCTTCCCCTGGTACGGACTGGACGACGCGTTCACCGGACCCCGCTGGCTGATGCAGGTCGGCACGGCGGCGGACGGCACGGTGCAGCACGGTTCCACGGGGCACGGCGAGGAGCCGACGATACGGCCCATCACCGACGAGGCGGAGGAGAAGGAGCGCTTCGCGGTCGTCGTCACCGTCGCCAGCAGCCCCGTGCGGCGCAGCGGTGACGGTACGGGCGTCCTGGAGGCCACGTCGGTCTCCTCCGCCGCCTGGCTGGCCGGTTCGGGCCTGCTGTCGGCGACCTGGCCCGCCCAGCTCGACCACTCGCTGCGCGACGACTGGCTGGACCAGCAGACCGAGACGGCCTTCGAGCTGGCCGACGACCTGTCGGGCCCGGCCTGGTCGACGCTGTCGCTGCCGGTGGACGGCGTACCGGCGTCCTTCCACTACCGCGAGTCCGAGTACGGCTGGGTGCTCGCGGGCGCCGGGGAGGGCGGCGTGATCCTCGGGGCGTACGGGCGCGGCATGAGCGCCTACGGCCTCGGCTTCTCGGTGATCAAGGACATCACGGCGTACGACCAGGGCTGACCACCCGTCGCACGACGCCACGGAGAAGGGGGCGCCGCTCACTCGGAGCGGCGCCCCCTCCGGGTGCCCGTGTCCGGTCCGCCGCACGGAGCGTGGCGGACCGGGTCACCTCAGAACTTGTTGCGCGGGGTGATGCCCAGCGACATGCCCGACAGACCGCGCGCGCGGCCGCCCAGCTTGCCCGCGATCGTGCGCAGCGCGGCGCCGGCCGGCGAGTCCGGGTCGCTCAGCACCACGGGCTTGCCCTCGTCGCCGCCCTCCCGCAGCCGGACGTCGATGGGGATGGAGCCCAGCACCGGCACGTTGGCGCCGGTCGTCTTCGTGAGGCCCTCGGCGACCTTCTGGCCACCGCCGGTGCCGAAGACGTCGACCATCTCGTCGCAGTGCGGGCACGGCAGGCCCGACATGTTCTCGACGACGCCGACGATCTTCTGGTGGGTCTGCACGGCGATGGAGCCGGCCCGCTCGGCAACCTCGGCGGCGGCCTGCTGAGGCGTCGTCACCACCAGGATCTCCGCGTTCGGCACGAGCTGCGCGACCGAGATGGCGATGTCGCCGGTGCCCGGCGGCAGGTCGAGGAGCAGGACGTCCAGGTCGCCCCAGTACACGTCCGCGAGGAACTGCTGAAGGGCCCGGTGCAGCATCGGACCGCGCCACACCACGGGCGCGTTGCCCGGCGTGAACATGCCGATGGAGATGACCTTCACACCGTGCGCCGACGGCGGCATGATCATGTTCTCGACCTGGGTGGGCCTGCCGTCCACGCCCAGCATGCGCGGCACGCTGTGTCCGTAGATGTCCGCGTCGACGACGCCGACCTTCAGCCCGTCCGCCGCCATCGCCGCGGCCAGGTTGACGGTGACCGAGGACTTGCCCACGCCGCCCTTGCCGGACGCCACCGCGTACACCCGCGTCAGCGAACCGGGCTGGGCGAAGGGCACCTCGCGCTCGGCGGTGCCGCCGCGCAGCGCGCCCGCCAGTTCCTTGCGCTGCTCGTCGCTCATCACGTCGAGCTCGACGGAGACGCTCGTCACACCCTCGACGCGCTCGACCGCCTCCCGTACGTTGGTGGTGATCGTTTCGCGCATCGGGCAGCCGGAGACGGTGAGATAGACCGTGACGGCAACCGCGCCGTCCGCCCCGATCTCAACCGATTTGACCATGCCGAGTTCAGTGATCGGTTTGTGGATCTCGGGGTCGTTCACCGTCGCCAGTGCTTCGCGCACCGCGTCTTCCATAGCCATACCGTGATGGTACGGCGCGTACCGCCGCCCCGGGAAAGCCCTGTCAGCGGTCGGATTCGTCACTCTCGGAAGGCGCTTCCGGCGGGAATAGGGAGCGCCGCTCCTCCAGCTCCTTGACCAGGTCCGCGAACTCGGAGCGGATCCAGTCGCGGGTGGCGACCTCGCCGAGGCCCATCCGCAGCGCCGCGATCTCCCGCGTGAGGTACTCGGTGTCCGCGATGGACCGCTCGTTCTGCTTGCGGTCCTGCTCGTGGGTGACCCGGTCGCGGTCGTCCTGGCGGTTCTGCGCGAGGAGGATCAGCGGAGCGGCGTACGACGCCTGGAGAGACAGCATCAGCGTCAGGAAGATGAACGGGTACTCGTCCCAGCGCAGGGCGGGCGGCGCGAAGATGTTCCAGACCACCCACAGGGTGATGGTCAGGGTCATCCAGACCAGGAAGCGCCCCGTGCCCAGGAAGCGCGCGATCCGCTCCGAGAACCGGCCGAACGCCTCCGGGTCGTACTCCGGCAGCAGCCGCTTGCGCGCCGGCCTCGGCTGGTCGAGGCGCACCCGGGAGGCGCGCGGAAGCGCGCTCGCGCCCGTCGCGCCGCGCCCGCGCTCCCTCGCCTCGGCGCCCCGGTCAGTACCCACGGACGGCCTCCCCGTCCGACAGCGACCCCGGCGTCTGCGGCGGGTCGTGGAACTCCGTCTCGCGCCAGTCGTCGGGCAGCAGGTGGTCGAGCACGTCGTCGACCGTCACCGCACCGAGCAGCGAGCCGCTCTCGTCCACGACCGGGGCGGAGACCATGTTGTACGCCGCCAGGTAGCTCGTCACCGCGGGCAGCGGCGTGCCGGGCGACAGCGGCGGCAGGTCGGACTCCACGACCGAGCCGACCAGCGTCCCCGGCGGCTCGCGCAGCATCCGCTGGAAGTGCACCGTCCCGAGGTACTTGCCCGTCGGCGTCTCGTCCGGCGGGCGGCAGACGTACACCTGCGCGGCCAGGGCGGGGGACAGGTCCTGCTGCCGGACGCGGGCCAGGGCGTCCGCGACCGTCGCGTCGGGCCGCAGCACGATCGGCTCGGTCGTCATCAGACCGCCGGCCGTCCGCTCCTCGTACGCCAGGAGGCGCCGTACGTCGGCCGCGTCGTCCGGCCGCATCAGCATCAGCAGCCGCTCCTTGTCCTCCTCGGGCAGCTCGGACAGCAGGTCGGCGGCGTCGTCCGGGTCCATCGCCTCCAGGACGTCGGCCGCCCGCTCCTCCTTGAGCTTGCCGAGGATCTCCACCTGGTCGTCGTCGGGCAGCTCCTCCAGTACGTCGGCGAGCCGGTCGTCGTCCAGAGCCGCGGCCACCTCGGCGCGGCGCTTGGGCGTCAGGTGGTGCAGGGCGTTGGCCAGGTCGGCGGGGCGCAGCTGCTCGAAGGTGGCCAGGAGGCTCTCCGCGCCCTGCCCGTGCTCCTCCAGGGAGAAGCCGGTGACGGCGGACCACTCGACGGTGAGCGTCTCCCCGCGCCGCCGCAGCGCGCCGCCCTTGCCCTTGCGGACGAAGACCTTGTCGATCTCCCAGTCGCGGCGGGCGGGCAGCTGGACGATCGACACGTCGAGGACCGTGACCTCCTCGCCGGTCTCCACGAGCCGCACCCGGCGGTCGAGCAGTTCGCCGAGGACGAGCCGCTCGGTCGGGCGCTGCTCGAAGCGGCGCATGTTGACCACGCCCGTCGTGATGACCTGCCCGGACTCGACGCCCGTCACGCGGGTCATGGGGAGGAAGATCCGGCGCCGGCTCACCACCTCGACGACCATGCCGAGCAGCCGCGGCGGCCTGCTGCCGACGCGCAGCATCGCGACCAGGTCGCGCACGCGGCCGACCTGGTCGCCGTTCGGGTCGAAGACGGCGATTCCGGCGAGATGCGAGACGAAGACCCGGGGGGCGCCTGATGCCATGAGGGTGCGCCTCCCTTTGTGCACGCATAGGGGCCGTAACGGGTTCAGGCTAGCCCGTGCCCGTCGGCGCCGCTCCAACGGGGCGTCCGGACGGCTCTCTGCCGGACGGCGTAGACGGCACGGGTACGCTGCCTGCTGCCACCCCGGACACCCGCATGAGAGGCAGTGCGCTTGTGACTGCATTTCCCCCGGCCGCCCGAGCCCGCAGGGCCGCCCTGATCGGCGTCGTGTGCGCCGGGCTGACCGCGGTGCTCACCGCCTGCGGTGAGGAACCGGTGGACCCGGACAAGGGGACCAACGGGGTGGGGAGACTCTCGGCGCCGGCCATCGAGGCCAAGGCGCGCGACGCGGCACGGGAGGCGGAGTCGGTACGGCTCTCGGGGACCGTCGTCAGCAAGGGGCGCTCGTACAAGCTGGACATGCGCCTCAAGGAGGACGGCGGCACGGGCTCGGTGACGTCGAAGGGCAGCACGTTCGAGCTGCTGCGCATCGACGACGAACTGTTCATGAAGGCCGGCGCTGACTTCTGGGACAACGGCGGGCAGCCCTCCGGGTCCGACGAGGCCGCCGGAAAGCTGGAGGACAAGTACGTCAAGGTCCCCGACGACGACCCGGTCTACGACCAGCTGCGCGGCTTCACGGACAAGGACGTCCTGCTCGACGGCCTGCTCGGACTGCACGGCAAGCTCGGCAAGGGCGAGCGGCCGAAGGTCGGCGGCGTCCGCACGATCGAGGTCACCGGCGGCAAGGGCACCGGCGGAACGCTCGCCGTGTCGCTGCTCGGCACCCCGTATC
>NZ_VBVX01000299.1 GCF_005981925.1 Streptomyces albidochromogenes | reverse complement strand
CCCGCAACGCCTGGTCCCGCGTACCGCACTCCTCCAGGGCGACGGGGCAGCGCGGATGGAACGTGCAGCCGGGCGGGAGCGCCGACGGGTCCGGGGGGTCGCCCGGCAGGCCGCGCGGGGCCCGCCGTGACGCCGCGTCACCGATGCGGGGGAACGCCGCCGACAGGGCCAGGCCGTACGGATGCCGCGCGTCCGTGAAGACCTCGTCCGCCGGGCCCTCCTCGACGACCCGGCCGGCGTACATCACCGCGAGCCGGTCGCACGTGTCGGCCAGCACCGACAGATCGTGGCTGATCATCAGCAGGCTGATGTCCTTGTCGGCGACCAGCCGCTCGATCAGGCGCAGGATCTGCGCCTGGATCATCACGTCGAGCGCCGTCGTCGGCTCGTCCGCGACGATCAGCCGCGGATCGCACGCCAGCGCCATCGCGATCATCACGCGCTGCCGCTGCCCGCCCGACAGCTCGTGCGGATACGCGTCGGCGCGCCCCGCCGGCAACCCCACCTGCTCCAGCAGATCACCGGCCCGCCGCCGCGCGGCCGCCGCCGTCGCCCCGCTGTGCAGCAGCACCGGTTCCGCGATCTGCTCCCCGACGCGGTGCACGGCGTTCAGCGAGTGCATGGCGCCCTGGAAGACGATCGACGCCCCCGCCCAGCGCACGGCGCGCAGCCGCCCCCACTTCATGGTGAGTACGTCCTCGCCGTCGAGGAGGATCCGACCGCTCAGCCTCGCCGACGCCGGCAGCAGCCGCAGCAGCGCCAGCGCCAGCGTGGACTTGCCGCAGCCGGACTCGCCCGCGATGCCCAGCTTCTGGCCGGCGGACAACGTCAGATCCACCCCGCGTACGGCGCGCGTCCCGGCGCCGTACGTCACGTGCAGATCCCTGACCTCCAGCAACGGGCCCAGTGTGCTCATCGGGCCGACACCCCCAGCTTGGGATTGAGGACGGACTCCACCGCGCGCCCGCACAGCGTGAACGCCAGCGCGACGACCGCGATGGCGATGCCGGGCGGCGCCAGATACCACCAGTGCCCCGACGAGACCGCGCCCGCCTCCCGCGCGTCCTGGAGCATGCCGCCCCAGGAGACGACGTCCGGGTCGCCCAGACCCAGGAAGGCCAGCGTCGCCTCCGTCAGGATGGCGTTGGAGATGCCGAGCGTGGTCTGGGCGAGGACCAGGGGCATGACGTTCGGCAGGACGTGGCGGCTCATGATGTGCCCGTGACCGCCGCCGAGCGCCGTAGCCCGTTCGATGTACGGACGGGACTCGACGGCCAGCGTCTGCGCCCGCACCAGGCGGGCCGTCGTCGGCCAGCTGGTGACGCCGATCGCCAGGATCACCGTCCACACGCTGCGCGACATCACCGTCGCCAGCACGATCGCGAGCACCAGCGTCGGCATCACCAGGAACCAGTCCGTGATCCGCATGGTGACGGTCGAGAACCAGCCGCCGAAGTGTCCCGCGAGGATGCCCACGAGCGTACCGATGGCGACCGACAGCGCCGCCGCCATCAATCCGACCGTCAGGGAGATCCGCGCGCCCCAGATCAGCAGGCCGAGCAGCGAGCGGCCGAACTGGTCGGTGCCGAGCGGGAACGCGCCGCTCGGCGACTCCAGCGCCGCCCCGGGCGCGTTCGTCACACTCTGCACGTCGCTGCCGACGAGCAGCGGCGCGGCCAGCGCCACCAGGGCGATCACGGCCAGGGCGCCGAGTCCGAAGAGGCCCGCCCGGTGGGTACGGTACGCACGCCAGAACCGGGCCACGGAGCCGCGGCGGCGGGCCCACGCCAGGGAGGAGGCGGTCTGAGCGGCAGTCGAAGGCACAGTCATCGGCCCACCCGGGGATCGAGCAGCGGATAGAGCAGGTCGGCGAGGAGGTTCATCAGGATCATCGCTCCGGCGAAGACCACGAACAGCCCCTGTACGAGCGGCAGGTCCGGCACGCTCAGCGCCTGGTAGAAGAGGCCGCCGAGCCCCGGCCACGAGAAGACCGTCTCGACGAGGATCGAGCCGGCCGCCACATGGCCCAGGTTGATGAAGACCATGGTGACGGTGGGCAGCAGGGCGTTGGGCACGGCGTGGTGGCGCCGCACCAGGTCGTCCCGCAGCCCCTTCGCGCGGGCCGTCGTCAGGTAGTCGCTGCCCATCTCGTCCAGCAGCGAGGCCCGCATGACCAGCAGCGTCTGCGCGTACCCGACCGCGACCAGGGTGACCACCGGCAGCACCATGTGGTGCGCCACGTCGGCGACGTACCCGAAGCCGGTCTCGCCGCCCGTCTCCATGCCGCCGGTGGGGAACATGCCGGGGATCGGGCCGATGCCCACCGAGAAGGTGATGATCAGCAGCAGCCCCAGCCAGAACGACGGCACGGACCACAGGGTGAGGGCCACGCCGGTGTTGACCTTGTCGCCCAGCCGGCCGTGGCGCCACGCGGATCGCGTGCCGAGCCACAGCCCGAGCATGGAGTAGATGACGACGGCGACGCCGGTCAGCAGCAGCGTCGCGGGCAGCTTCTCCGCGATCAGCTCACCGACCGGCGCGTGGAACTGGTACGAGGTGCCGAGATCGCCGCTGAGCGCCTTGGCGCAGTACTCCGTGAACTGCTGCCACACCGGCAGGTCCAGCCCGAACTGGCGTCGCAGCGAGGCCAGTTGCTCGGCGGACACCTGGCGGCCGTGCGTCATGGTGCGCACCGGGTCGCCGGGGATGATCCGGAAGAGGAAGAAGCTGGTGACGAGTACGGCGAAGAGCGAGACGGCCGCGCCGCCGAGCTTCCCGGCGACGTACATCAGATAGGCACGGGCGGAGCGGGCGCGCGGGCCGGACGGCCCGGTCTTCACCGGGACCGGGCCGTCCGGCGCGCCCTCCACGAGGGGGGTGGAGCTTGCAGTGCTCATGTACTACTCACGGTCTTCCGCGGTGGAGCGGCGGCGCATGGCGACGAAGACCACGAGCCCGGCTGCGAGGACGACGGTCGTGACGATGCCGATCACGAGGCCGGTGGAGGAGCCGTTCCCGCCGGAGGTGTCGTCGACCTCGGCGGGCACGGCGGACCACCAGCTCCAGTAACCGTCCTGACCCCAGAGGTTGCCGCCGGACTCGGGCATTGTCGTGATCGCCCTGATCTGGTCGGTACGGTACGCCTCGACCGCGTTCGGATACGCCATGACATTCATGTATCCCGTGTCGTAAAGCCGCGACTGCATCTGCTTGACCAGATCGGCCCGCTTGGCCGCGTCGTACTCCGCCGTCTGCTTCGCGTACAGCTCGTCGAACTTCTTGTCGCAGATGAAGTTGTCCGTCGCCCCAGTGTCCTTGGGCGTGGACGGCAGCGCCGCGCAGGTGTGAATGGAGAGGACGAAGTCGGGGTCGGGGTTGACGGACCAGCCGTCGAAGGCCAGGTCGTACTCGCCGGCCAGCCAGGGGTCGGAGACGTTGTCCAGGCACTCGACCTTCAGCCCGATGCCGAGGTCGCCCCACCACTCCTGCATGTACTTGCCGATGGCCTTGTCGTTCGGGTCCGTGGCGTGGCACAGGATGCGGAAGTCGAGCGGCCTGCCGTCCTTGCCGACGCGCTTGCCCGCCTTGTTCTTCTTGTAGCCCGCCTCGTCGAGGAGCGCCGCCGCCCGGGCCGGGTCGTACGCGATCCGCTGATCGGCGTCCGGCTTCCAGTGGTACGCCGAGAAGCGCGGCGGGATGTAGCCCTGCCCCTCGACCGCGTGGCCCTGGAACACCTTGTCGATGATCGTCTTGCGGTCGGTGGCGGCGAAGAGGGCCTGGCGCACCTTGGGGTTCAGCAGCGCCGGATGACCGTCGCCGAACTTCTTGCCGTCCTTGGACCTCGCGCCCGGATTGGTGGCCAGCGCGTAGAAGCGGCGACCGGGGGCGTCGTTCACCTTGATGTTCTTGGCCTTGGCAAGGGACGCGGCCTGGGCGGGGGTGAGGTTGGACGCGAAGGACACCTCGCCCTTCTGCAGCGCGGCGACGGCCGCGTCACCGTCCTTGTAGTACTTGAGGACCAGCTCGTCGAACTTCGGGGCGCCGCGCCAGAACTTCCGGTTCGGCTTGAACTTCACGTACTGGTCGACCTTGTAGTCGGTGAGGATGAAAGGCCCGTTGCCGACGACCGGGAACTTCTTGTCGTTGTTGAACTTCGCGTAGTCGCCGACCTTCTCCCACTCGTGCCGGGGCAGTATCGGCACATCGAGGGCGGCCATGGTCGCCTGCGGCTTCTTCAGCTCGATGACCAGCTTCGTGGGGCTGGGAGCGGTGACCTTCTTGAAGTTGGCGACGAAGCTGCCGTTGGCGGTGGCCGCGCCCTCGTCGGTCATCATCGTGTTGAACGTCCAGGCGGCGTCCTCGGCGGTGGCCTGCTTGCCGTCGGACCACCTGGAGTTCTCGCGGATGGTGTACGTCCACGTCAGCTTGTCCGGGGACGGCTCCCACTTGGTGGCGAGGCCCGGGATCGCGTGGTTGTCCTTGGCGTCGTAGTTCGTCAGGTTCTCGTAGATCAGCCGGTGCACGGTGGTGGAGACCAGCCGCTGGGCCAGGAACGGGCTGAGGGAGTCGACGCTCTGCGAGACCGCGACGGTCAGCGTCCGCTGCCCGTCCGCCCGCGCCTGCCGCGGGGCGGGATTCAGCGGGGTCGCGGCCGCGGCGGTCAGCGCCAGGGCGGTGACGCCGACGGCGAGCAGGGTGAGGGCTCGGGGGGAGGGACGGGCAGTGCGCGGAACTGTGGTGGTGTCCATAGGACTTTGACCTCGCGTCATCACTCGCACGGAGAAGGCGTGTTGATCACTGATGTCCAGCTCGTGAGCGCAGGTCTACCAGCGCTGGTCCGGCCGAGTCAACGATGTCAAAAACCCCGTGTGTACTGCGGGAATACCCGACCCGACGGCTGTGGGCGCGGGGCGCGGAGGTCCTTCCCACCCTCATTGGTCTACACCCTTGACGCCTGCCTGGTGAGGGTCTGGCGGAGACTCGGATCGCTCCGCGGCACGGGCGGTGCGGTTTGGTAATTTGGGCAGCTCCAGCTTCTGCTTCTCGGGGGACCCCTTCATGAGCCAGCCCTGGCAGCCCCAGTACAACCCGGGCCACCAGCCACCCGTACCCCAGCAGCCGCCTGGGCCTCCGCAGGGGTTCGGGGCTCCGCCGCAGGCGGCGCCGGGACAGTTCCCGCCGCAGCCGGTCTATCCGCAGCAGGGGCCGTACGGGCCACAGCGGAGGTCGGGCAACCCGGTGGGCGCGTTCTTCCTCGGCTTCCTCGCCTCGGTCGTCGTCTCGCTGGTGTACAGCGGCATCGTCTACGCCACGTACCAGGACCAGTCGGAGAACACGGTCTACGTCCTCTACGTGCTCCACGCGCTCGTCAACGGAGCGGCCGTCGGCGCGCTGGTCGGTCTGGTGGGCCACAGCCGGACCGGCGCCCACATCAGCGGCGCGGTCGTGGCCATACTCGGCGCCTTCTTCGGCTTCACGAACGCGGTGGTGTTCGTGACCATGGACGCCGGAATGTACGCCTTCCGGAACATGATGCAGGCGGACGCCCTGATCCCGGCCAAGGCCTGGTGGGGCAACGGAGGCGACAGCTGGCCGATCAGCCTGCTCGGCCTCGTGGTCGCCGCGGCGGCGGCCTGGGGCCTCGCCCACCTGGTCGGCAGAACCCGCCGCTGACACGCTCACGCCTGCGACACGACTTCGCCCCGCCGGCTCCCGTCCGGCGGGGCGAAGCACTGTGACGGCCACGGCACTCGGGCCGGGTCAGGTCAGGTCGAACTCACCGTCGCGCGCGCCGAGCACGAACGCCCGCCATTCGGCCTCGGTGTACCGCAGGACCGTCTCCGGATCCACGGACGACCTCATCGCGACGGCCCCCTCGGGCAGGTACGCGATCTCCACCCGCTCCTCGTGCTCGCTCGTGCCGGGCGCGCTGTGCCACTCGACGCCGGAGATGTCGAGGGCGTACAGCTCTTCCTTCTCCTGTGCGCTCCCCATGGTCAAACTCCCTTTCGGCATCGGGCAGGACGTCGTTCGGGCATCTTAGGCCGACACAACGGGCCTGGCGCACAAGCATGTTGTAGTAACTCACTCGTACGAGGGATGGCCCCCGGTGTTACTGGGTCCAGCCGGGGCCGGGCTGCTGCGGGTTCTGCGGCTGGGCCGGCTGCTGCTGCCAGCCCTGCCCCTGCGGAGGCTGCTGCTGGGCCGGCTGCTGCCAGCCCTGCCCGGGCGGGGGCGCGGCGCCGGGGTGCTGCTGGGGCGCGTAACCCTGCGGCGGCTGCTGCTGCGGGACCTGGTGCTGCGGGGGGCCCTGCTGCTGCGGGGCGAAGCCCTGGCCCTGCTGGGTGCGGGCGATGTCCTCGGCGACGAGGGCCGAGAGGTGGAAGTACGCCTCACGGGTCTTGGGCCGCATCATGTTCAGGTCGACCTCGGCGCCCGCCGCCAAGTGCTCGTCGAAGGGCACCACGACGACGCCGCGGCAGCGGGTCTCGAAGTGCGCGACGATGTCGTCCACCTTGATCATCTTGCCGGTCTCGCGGACCCCGGAGATCACGGTGAGCGACCGCTGCACCAGGTCGGCGAAGCCGTTCGCGGAGAGCCAGTCGAGCGTCGTCGAGGCGCTGCTGGCGCCGTCGACCGACGGCGTCGAAATGATGATCAGCTGGTCGGCGAGGTCCAGCACTCCGCGCATCGCGCTGTAGAGCAGTCCGGTGCCCGAGTCGGTGAGGATGATCGGGTACTGCCTGCCCAGCACGTCGAGGGCGCTGCGGTAGTCCTGGTCGTTGAACGTCGTGGACACCGCCGGGTCCACGTCGTTGGCGATGATCTCGAGCCCGGACGGCGCCTGCGAGGTGAAGCGGCGGATGTCCATGTAGCTGTTCAGCTGCGGGATCGCCTGCACCAGGTCGCGGATGGTGGCGCCGGTCTCGCGCCGCACGCGTCGGCCGAGGGTGCCGGCGTCCGGGTTGGCGTCGATCGCCAGGATCTTGTCCTGGCGCTCGGAGGCGAGCGTGGCGCCGAGCGACATGGTCGTCGTCGTCTTGCCGACGCCGCCCTTGAGGCTGATCACCGCGATCCGGTAGCAGGACATCACCGGCGTACGGATCAGCGCCAGCTTGCGCTGCCGCTCCTCCTCCTCCTTCTTCGCGCCGAGCTTGAAGCGGGAGGGGCCGGAGTTGTTCTTGCGGGCCTTGGGCTGGTTGCGCAGCAGCCGGTCCGAGGAGAGCTCGACGGCGGCGTTGTAGCCCAGCGGGGTGCCGGGCGCGGCCTGCTGCTGCGGGGCACCGGCCTGCGGTCCCGCCGGAGCGGTCCAGCCCTGCGCGCCGTACGCGGCGGGGGACTGCTGCTGGGGCGCCTGCTGATGCGGGTGCTGCTGGTACTGGGGCTGCTGGGCAGGCGGCTGTTGCTGTTGCTGCGGCTGCTGTTGCTGAGGGGGTACGGGCTGCCCCGTCTGCGGGTAGCCGTAACCCGCCTGCTGCGGCGGGTAGGTGTAGCCGGGCTGCGGCTGCTGCTGGGGCTGCTGCGGAGGCTGCGCGGCCTGCGGATGCGGCTGCTGCGGCTGCTGTACGGGCTGCGGTTGCGGCTGGGCGGCCTGTGGCGCCTGCGGGTGGGGCTGCTGGGGGTAACCG
>NZ_VBVX01000298.1 GCF_005981925.1 Streptomyces albidochromogenes | reverse complement strand
ACCGCCCTCTCCGTCCCCGATCCCAGCGCCCGTGCCGGCCTCGCCGGACCCGGGTTCGCCACCCAGCTCCTGGTCGGCAGAGGCACCCTCGCCTCCGACTGGGTCACCGGAACCCTCGCCCCCGCCTGGCAGGTCTCCGGAGTGCACGAGACCGCGCTGCCCGCCGACTCCCCGCGCTGGTGGGGTACGGCGAAGATGATCGAGTTCGCCGCCTATCTGCCGGACATCTCCGTGCTCTACCAACTGGTCGCCTCCGTGCGGCGCGAGAAGTGCCACTGGTGCGGCGTCGAACTCATCGGCGACCGCTGCGGATTCTGCTCGGCCCCCCTCACCCCGCCCGAGAACCAGTCCCGAGCGGCCGGTGTCCTGAACCAGGGGTCGCCGTAGCGTCGCGCGGGGCACGATATTCCCCAGGCAGCACAACTGTTCCGATGTTCCACGCATGTCCGTTGATCCTGATCTGATCCTGATCCGACGTTCCTGATCGAGGTAGCCCTACTCCATGAACTCTCGTCAGCGCCGCGGCGTCATTCTGCTGCTCCTGTCGGTCCTCTGCGCCTTCGGGGCGTTCGCCGGCGTGCTTTCGGTGATCAGCGATGTGAACTCCAAGGTGGGACCGGAGGTCTCGGCATACCGGCTCAAGAACGACGTGGCGCCGTACAAACAGCTCGACTCCGGCCAGTTCGAGAGAATCTCGATGCCGGAGCGATGGCTTTCCGCCAACGCCGTGACCGACATCGCGGAGGTGCGCGGCAAGATCGCGGTGACCCAGCTCCAGAAGGGCTCCCTCCTCCAGAGCGACATGATCGTGAAGAAGCCCGAACTCGGCTCGGGTGAGCAGGAGATCGCCATCATGATCGACGCCGCCACCGGCGTCGCGGGCAAGATCAACCCGGGTTCGCGCGTGAACATCTTCGCCACGTTCGAGGGCGAGGACGAAGGACAGCCGGACAAGTCCCAGGTCATCGTCTCCGGCGCCCGCGTGCTCGACGTAGGCAAGATCACGGCCCTGGAGCCGGGCAACAACGACCGCAGCCGCCGTGCGAAGGACGCCGTACCGATCACTTTCGCTCTGAACACGCTCGATGCCCAGCGCGTGGCGTACGCGGAGTCCTTCGCCGAGCATGTGCGCCTGGCTCTCGTGGCCGACGGCAGCGACACGACCATCTCGCCGCGCGACCGTGAGTACACCCTCGACGGGGACAAGTGAGGACCGGCGTATGACGACTCGTATCCTCCCGGCGGTCGGCGACCCTGATGCCGCCCGCGCCATCACCACCCTCCTCAGCCAGCTCCCCGACGCGGAACCCGCAGCACCCGTCATCGACTCGACGTCGCTCCTCGACACCCTGGCGCGGCTCGCGGGCGAATCGCTCGATGAGCTGCCCGAGGTCGTGCTAGTCCACGAGCGCATCGGGCCCGTGCCCGCCCTGGAACTGATCCGCGAGGTCGCGCTCCGCTTCCCGGCGGTCGGCGTCGTCCTCGTCACCGGCGACACCGGGCCCGCGCTGTTCACGGCCGCCATGGACAGCGGCGCGCGCGGACTGGTCGGACTGCCGCTCGGTTACGAGGAACTGGCCGCCCGTGTGCAGGGCGCCGCCTCCTGGTCCACCGGCGTACGACGCCACCTGGGCACCGGGCCGGACGTCTTCGCGGGGCCCGGCGGCACGGTGGTGACGGTGACGGGCGCCAAGGGCGGCACCGGGGCCACGGTCGTCGCCGTGCAGCTCGCACTCGCGGCGAAGGCGTCGGGGCGCACGGTCGCCCTCGTCGACCTGGACCTCCAGTCGGGGGACGTGGCGTCGTACCTGGACGTGCAGTTCCGCCGCTCGATCGTCGACCTGGCCGGCATCGCCGACATCTCGCCGCGCGTACTCCAGGACGCCGTCTTCTCCCACCCCACGGGCATCAGCCTGGTGCTCGCACCGGCCGAGGGCGAACGGGGCGAGGAGGTCACCGACCGGGTGGCGCGGCAGGTGGTGAGCGCCCTGCGCAACCGCTACGAGGTCGTCGTGGTGGACTGCGGCACGCAGATGAACAGCGCCAACGCGGCCGCCGTCGAGATGGCCGACCAGGCGCTGCTCGTGGTCACGCCGGACGTGGTGGCGGTACGGGCCGCCAAGCGCATGGTCCGGATGTGGGACCGCCTCCAGATCCGCAAGGCGGAGGAGACGACCACCGTCGTCAACCGCCACAACCGCAACACGGAGATCCAGCCGCCGCTGGTCGAGCGGATCACGGGCACGAAAGTCGCACGTGCCGCGATCCCCGCCAATTTCAAGGAACTCCAGGCGGCGACCGACGCGGGCCGCATGCAGGACCTCGACAGCCGCGGCGCGGTCAGGCAGGCCCTGTGGTCCCTCGCCGGCGAACTGGGGCTGGTGAAGCCTGCGGCGGGCGCGGGTGCCAAGGGCGGGAAGCTGCTGCGCAGCGACCGGGGGGCGATCGGGTTCCGGGGGCGCGGCAAGGACCGCGACCGCGGGGCCGTCACCGTCGAACTGGCGGGCATGGCGCCTTTGATCATCTTCGTGATGGTCGCGATGTGGCAGGCGGTCCTGTTCGGCTACACGTTCTCGCTGGCGGGCAACGCGGCGGACGAGGGCGCGCGGGCGGCCACGGCGGCGGCCACGAGGGGGGAGAGCGAACAGGCGGCCTGCGAGGCCGCCGCCGAGAAGCACCTGCCGTCGTCGTGGCAGGACGGAGCCGGAATCGAGTGCAACCCGGAGGGCAACCTGTGGAAGGCACGCGTCGAACTCAGCACTCCGATCCTCTTCCCCGGGGCCGGCAACTTCCCGTGGGACGTGGACGGTAACGCGGGTGCTGCCGTGGAGGGAGACGGTCCATGAGGTTCTTACGTCGCCGTATGGGACGCGCGAGGACCGGTCGCGACCGCGACCGGGGCGCCGCCATCCTGGAGTTCGCCGGATTCCTGCCCATCCTGCTGATCGTCGCCATGGCGGGTATCCAGCTCGGCATCGTCGGTTACGCCGCCTCCCAGGCGGGCACGGCGGCGCGGGCGGCGGCTCGTACGGAGGCGCAGGAGGAGCTCCGGGGGCAGGGATCGGCCACAGGAATGGCCGCGATGAGCGACTGGATGGCCGCACGTACGGACATCGATGTGGGCGGCGAGGCCATCGTCACCGCGACGGCCGTGGTGTCCATCCCCTCGGTCGTCCCCGGCATGGACGACTTCGGCGAGGTCGAGCGATCGGTGACGATGCCGGCCGATCAGGAGGACCGATAGGACGCACCCCTGCGACAGGCCCTGCGAAGGCCCCGCGAACGGCCCCACGAAAAGCCGTACGAAGGGCCCCACGCACGCACCGCACGAGCGATCCGCACCACCGAGGAGTGACGCACATGAGTCTGCGGGCACGCATCACCGCCCCCGACGAGCACGCGGGAGGGCGGGAGGACGGCCACCTGGTCGCGACGTACCGCACCAAGCTGCTCGAGGAGATCGACCTCGCGGAGATGTCCTCGCTCGCGGCCGGCGAGCGGCGGGCCCGGCTGGAGCGCGTCCTCGCTCACATCATCAGCCGCGAGGGGCCCGTCCTCTCCACCGCCGAGCGCTCCCAGCTCATCCGCCGGGTCGTCGACGAAGCGCTCGGGCTCGGCGTACTCGAACCGCTCCTCGAAGACGCGTCCATCACCGAGATCATGGTGAACGGACCCGACTCGATCTTCGTCGAGCGGGCCGGCCGGGTCGAGCAGCTCCCCATGCGCTTCGCGTCCAACGAGCAGCTGATGCAGACCATCGAGCGCATCGTCTCGACCGTCAACCGCCGCGTCGACGAGTCGAATCCGATGGTCGACGCCCGCCTGCCGTCCGGGGAGCGCGTCAACGTCATCATCCCGCCGCTGTCCCTCACCGGCCCCACGCTCACGATCCGCCGCTTCCCCCGTGCGTACCGCCTCCAGGAGCTGATCGGCCTCGGCACGCTCGACGAACAGATGCTGATGCTGCTGTCGGCCCTCGTGCGGGCCCGGTTCAATGTCATCGTGTCCGGCGGTACGGGCTCCGGGAAGACCACGCTCCTCAACGCCCTCTCCGGTCTCATCCCCGACCACGAGCGCATCATCACCATCGAGGACGCGGCCGAGCTCCAGCTCCAGCAGGCGCACGTCATCCGCCTGGAGACCCGGCCGCCCAACGTCGAGGGCAAGGGGCAGATCACGATCCGCGATCTCGTACGCAACTCCCTGCGCATGCGCCCCGACCGCATCATCGTCGGTGAGGTGCGCGGCGGGGAGACGCTCGACATGCTGCAGGCGATGTCGACCGGCCACGACGGATCGCTCGCCACCGTCCACGCCAACAGCGCCGAGGACGCGCTGATGCGTCTGCAGACCCTCGGCTCGATGTCGGAGGTCGAGATCCCCTTCGAGGCGCTGCGGGACCAGATCAACAGCGCCATCGACGTGATCGTGCAGCTCGCCCGCATGGCCGACGGCTCCCGCAAGATCAGCGAGGTCGCGATCCTGGTGTCCCACGGCCGCGAGCGGTTCCAGATCGCCACCGTCTCGCGCTTCCTCGCCCAGCCGATGAGCGCGGACCGCGTCGTCCACGGCCGGTTCGAACACCTCGCGCTGCCGCGCCGCATCGCGGACCGGCTCCACCTGGCGAACGAGCCGATCCCGCCCGCGTTCGGCGTGGCGGACCTCGACGACCCGCTCGATCCGCTCAATCCGCTCTACGTACGAGAGGCCCAGTAGGTACGCGATGAACAATCCCGCAATGCTGGCGATCGGCAGCACGCTGCTCTGCGGCGCTCTCGGCATCGCCGGGCTGCACACGTACGTCTCGGGCAAGGCCCAGCGCGCCGCCCTCGTCGACCGCCTGGCCATCACCGGCCCGCACCCGGTGGGCCGGCAGCGGCGCTTCACGGGCGTCGACCGGCGGCTGCGGAAGACCACTCTGGGCAAGAGGATCCACGTACGCCTGTCGGCCACCGGACTGGACCTGACGGCGGGCGAGTTCTTCGTCTACGTGGTCGTCGGCGTGGCGGCGCTCTGGCTGATCGCCTCGTCGGTACTGGCGCCCTTCTTCGGCCCCGTCGCCGGTCTGGTCGCCCTTTGGAGCGCCAGCGCGTTCCTCAACTGGCAGCGGCAGAAGCGGATCGAGGCGTTCATCAACCAGCTCCCCGACCTGTCCCGGATACTCGCCAACGCCACCGCCGCCGGTCTGGCCCTGCGGACGGCGCTGAGCATGGCGGCCGAGGAGCTGGAGGCCCCGGCGGGCGAGGAACTTTCCACTGTGGCCAACCAACTGGCGGTCGGCCGGTCCATCGACGACGCCCTCGGGGAACTGGCCGAGCGCCTGCCGTCGCGCGAGCTCGTCGTCCTGGTCACCACCCTGGTGCTGTCCAACCGGGCCGGCGGCACGGTCGTCGGTTCGCTCCGCAACCTCACCGAGACGCTGGAGGAGCGCAAGGAGACGCGGCGCGAGGTCCGCACGATGCTCGCCGAGGTCAACGCCACCGCGTACACGATCCCGCTCCTCGGCCTCGGCGCGATGATCATGCTCAACTCCGTGACGCCCGGCTCCATGGCCCGCATGACCGGCAGCCCCGTCGGCCAGATCATCGTGATCGTGGCCATAGGGCTCTACGCGCTCGGCTTCATAGTGATGCGCCGCCTCGGCAAGATCGACGTCTGACCGCCCGCCGCCCCGCCCGTACGAGCTGAAACAGGAGATATCCAGCATGGCACTGCTTCTCGCGCTGGTGGTCGGACTGAGCGTCGCGGGCGCGTTCCAGGGCATCAGGATGTACCGCGCCGAAGCCAAGATCCCCGGCGACCTGGCCGTGGCCCTGGAGATCGGCGCCTCGCGCGTCTCGGGCACCGAGTCGGCGGTCGACCGCCTCGGCATGCGCTTCGCCCCGACCGTACTGCGCCTCATGGGCGGCCGGCGGGTCGACAAGAAGCGCCGCAAGATCGACATGGCCGGCAACCCCGGCGGCCTCACCGTCGACCGGTACGCCGCCCGCCGCGCGGTGTACGGCCTGTTCGGCGGCTTCTCCGCGCTCGTCCTGCTGCTCAAGGACCTCCCGCTGTTCGGCGTCTTCTGCATCGCCTACGGGTGGTTCGCGGCCGACGTCACCATCTGGCAGGCCATCCGCGAACGCAAGGACGTCATCGAGCGGACCCTGCCCGACTTCCTCGACGTACTCGCCGTCGTCGTCAGCGCCGGCCTCGGCTTCCGGCAGGCGCTGGACCGCGTCTCGGAGAAGTACGAAGGCCCCTGGGCCGACGAGGTACGCATCACCCTGCGCCAGATGGACATGGGCGTCAGCCGCCGCCAGGCCTTCGACGAACTGCGCAGACGCAACGAGTCCGAACAGGTCTCGCAGTTCGTGACGGCGCTCCAGCAGGGCGAGGAACTCGGCGCGCCGATCGCCGACACCCTGATCCAGATCGCCAACGACATGCGCCGCACCGACGCGCAGAACTCGCGCCGCCGCGCGGCGAAGGCGATCCCCAAGACGACGGTCGTCACGCTCGCCTTCATGGTCCCGGCGACGCTGCTCCTCATCGTCACCAACATGTTCCTGGGGTCGGAGACCGACTTCGGCTCGGTCTTCGGCGGCTGACGGCCATGGTGTCGCTCCCCACGATCCGGCTCGGGCCCGGGCTCCGGCGTGGGATCCGCACGCCGTCCGGCGGCGGTACGACGGCACTGCACGGCGGCGTGAACGTCCCGGAGGCGGCCCCCGCCTCCGCGCTCGCCGACGACGTACCCGCGCCGAGCATCCCCATCCAGATCAACGCCCTCCAGGCGCTGTGCCGCCAGGTCTTCGGCTTCCGCCTCGCCATGATCGCGCTCGGCGCGCCCTTCGCGCTCGCGAGGGCGGGCGGGCAGTTCGGCGGCTGGCTGGTCGGCGGGGCCGTGGTGTTCAGCTTCGTCGGCTCGTACGCCATGCTGCGGGACTGGGAGGTCTTCGGGCCGCTGCTCATCAAGTACCGCACGCTGATGGGCGTGGACGTGCTCTTCGGCTCGGTCCTGCTGCTGACCGCCTCGCCCGACTCGGCCCTCGGGTACGCCACGGTGTGCACACCGCTCCTCGCGGGCCTGCTGTACGGCTGGCGGGGCGCGGGCATCTTCACCGCGATCCAGATCCTGCTCCTGGCGGCGGCGTACACCGCCTGGTCGGAACGGATGGCGAGCCCCGCCAGCACGCTGCTGATAAGCGGCTTCTGCGTGGCGGCGGGAATCATCGGCGTGACGCTGCGCAATCTGATGTTCCGGTTCGGGGCGGCGACGCAGGCCCTTTCCGAGGCGAACGCCCGGCTCGCGGTCACCGACGCGGTGGAGGGCGAGCGGGCCCGCCTGGCCCGGGAGATGCACGACTCGGTCGCCAAGACCCTGCACGGCGTCGCGATGGCCGCCGAAGGGCTGGCCCAGTCCGCCGACCGGATGGACCCGCTGACGGTCAAGCACCAGGCGGGCATGGTCGCCCGCTCGGCGCGGCGGGCGGCCGCGGAGTCCCGCGAGATCCTGTCCGACCTGCGCCGGCAGGCGGACTACGACACCGGGGGAGTGGTGGTCGCGGACGAACTGGCGGCCCGAGTGGCGGACTTCGGCCGACGGACCGGCATGGGGGCGGACTTCCGGGTGGTCGGAGGGCCGCCCGCCCCGCCCCTC
>NZ_VBVX01000297.1 GCF_005981925.1 Streptomyces albidochromogenes | reverse complement strand
GCCCCAGCCCCAGCATCAGCCACCCTGCACCACCACCCTGCGCGTCGCGGCGGACTGGAGGAGCCGCCCGGCCGTCAGCAGCACCGCCGCCCAGCCGAGCTGGAACCCGTACGCCTGGACCAGGCCCCAGCCCGTGTGCTCGCCGAGGAGGACATCGGCCGGAATCTGGAGCAGCGCCGACCAGGGCAGCACCTGCGCGAGGGCCCCGAGGGCGCCGGGGAACAGGGTGAGCGGCAGCACCATGCCGGAGAAGAACAGACCGACGAGCCAGGTGATCTGCGCCACGCCCGCCCCGTCGAGGAGCCAGAACGCGGACAGCGCCACCAGGAAGCGGACGGCGAAACTGACCACGACACCGAGGGCGACGGCGAACAGGAAGGCGACCCACACGAGCGGATCGGCGGGCAGCGCCAGATCGAAGGCGAGCGCGCCGAGCGCCATCGGGACGACGCCGCGCCCCAGGAGGTGGAAGGCGGCCCGCCCCACGTCGCTCGCCAGCCAGAAGAACTGCAGGTCGGCGGGGCGGTAGAGGTCGATCGCGATGTCGCCGGTACGGATCCGCTCCATCAGCTCGTTCTCGAAGCCGCCGCCCATCATGGCGGTGGTCATCAGCAGCGCCTGCCCGATCCACACATAGGTGACGGCCTGCGACAGGTCGTACCCGCCGAGCTGCGGGCGCTCGTCCCACAGGGCCGTGTAGGTGTACGCCACGATGAAGCCGAAGACGGTGTTGGTGAACACACCGGCGACCGTCGCCACCCGGTAGGTCGCGTACCGCCGGAAGCCTCCGGCCGCGACGACCGCGTACACCCGCACCCCGACCCCCCGGATTCGCCCAAAGCCCCAAAACGCCCGACCCTAGCCCAATGGGGTCAGCCGCCGCAGGCTTTTGGGTCCGCCGCTCAGAGGCCGCACCAGCGGATGCGTGCACTATGGGCGTACAGCCGAATCGCCCGATACGACACCGTTATGCCGGAGAGTGAACCTCTGGCCACGCCCAGGGAGTCTCCACCAGCATGAGCGACGAGCCACAGCAGCCCCAGGGGTGGGCACCCCGGGACCCCTCCGACCCCACGGGCCACGAGGGGAAGCCGGCCAAGAAGAGCAGAACCGGCGAGCGGGACGAGAACGGCAAGAAGATCCGCCCCAGGCGCACCGGCCTGCGCCGCCTGATCCCGACCTGGCGGATGCTCCTCGGGACGTTCCTGCTGCTGGCCCTGCTCCTGATCGGCGCGTTCCTCGCGGGCTACACGCTCGTCAAGATCCCGGCCGCCAACAGCGCCGCCGTCTCCCAGAGCAACGTCTACCTCTACGCCGACGGCTCCCAGCTCGCCCGCGACGGCGAGGTCAACCGCGAGAACGTCAAGCTCGCGCAGGTCCCCGAGACCGTCCAGCACGCCGTGCTGGCCGCCGAGGACCGCGACTTCTACTCCGAGCGGGCGGTCGACCCCCAGGCCATGCTCCGCGCCGGCTGGAACACCGTCACCGGCAAGGGCAAGCAGTCCGGCTCGACCATCACCCAGCAGTACGTCAAGAACTACTACCTCGGCCAGGAACAGACGGTCACCCGCAAGGTGAAGGAGTTCTTCATCTCGATCAAACTCGATCGCGAGGAGAGCAAGAACGACATCCTTGAGGGGTACCTGAACACCAGTTACTTCGGGCGCAACGCGTACGGCATCCAGGCCGCCGCCCACGCCTACTACGGCAAGGACATCGACGAGGTCACCACCGCCGAGGGCGCCTACCTCGCCTCGCTGCTCAACGCCCCCAGCGCGTACGACGTCACCACGCACCCCGAGAACAAGGCCGCCGCCCGGAGCCGCTGGAACTACGTACTCGACGGCATGGTCAAGGAGGACTGGCTGAGCCCCGCCGACCGCGCCGCCGCGAAGTTCCCCGCGCCGCAGGAGGCGAAGCCGGCCTCCGGGCTCTCCGGCCAGCGCGGGTACATCGTGCAGGCCGTCGAGGACTACCTCACCAAGAACAAGATCATGGACGAGGACACGCTGGCCACCGGCGGCTACCGCATCACCACGACTCTGGAGAAGTCCAAGCAGGACGCCTTCGCCGAGGCCGTCGACGACAAGGTGATGTCGCAGACGAGCAAGGACCGCAAGGCCGACCGCAACGTACGCGTCGGCGGCGCCTCCATCGACCCCGCCAGCGGCAAGGTCGTCGCGATGTACGGCGGCATCGACTACACGAAGCAGTACGTGAACAACGCGACGCGCCGCGACTACCAGGTCGGCTCCACCTTCAAGCCGTTCGTCTTCACGTCCGCCGTCGAGAACGGCTCCACCACCCAGGACGGCGTGCAGATCACCCCGAACACCGTCTACGACGGCACCAACAAGCGGATGGTGGAAGGCCCCAACGGCCCCACCGGCTACGCCCCGGAGAACGAGGACCAGGGCTCGTACGGACCGGTGACCGTCCGCACGGCCACCGACAAGTCCATCAACTCCGTGTACGCGCAGATGGCACAGGACGTCGGCCCGGCCAAGGTCAAGGACACCGCCGTGGCCCTCGGCATCCCCGAGAACACCCCGAGCCTCGACGCGTACCCGTCGATCGCGCTCGGCGTCGCGACCGCCAGCGTCCTCGACATGACGGAGGCGTACGCGACGCTCGCCAACCACGGGCGGCACGGCACGTACACGATCGTCGACAAGATCACGAAGAACGGGCAGAACATCGCCCTGCCCCCGTCGGACGCGGACTCCGGCGCCGGCACCGGTTCCGACGGCGGCTCTGGTTCCGGTTCCAGTTCTGGTTCCGGTTCTGGTTCCGACGGCGGCTCGGGCAATGGCTCGGGCTCCGGGCAGGGCGTCTCCCGCGAGGCGGCCGACACCACGACGTCGATCCTCAGGAGCGTCGTCGAAGGCGGTACGGGCACGGCGGCCCAGGCCGCCGGCCGCCCGGCGGCGGGCAAGACCGGCACCGCCGAGGAGGACAAGGCCGCCTGGTTCGCCGGCTACACGCCCGACCTGGCGACGGTCGTCGCGGTGATGGGCCAGGACCCGGAAACCGGCGTGCAGAAGCCGCTGTACGGGGCGCTGGGACAGGCACGTATCAACGGCGGCGGCGCGCCCGCGCAGATCTGGGGCCAGTTCACGGCCGCCGCGCTCGAAGGCAAGCCGGTGCAGGAGTTCGACCTGCGGACGGCGGCCGGCTCGGACGAGTCGGCCCCGCCGACGTCCGAGCAGCCCGGCACCGGTGAACCCGACGCATCCGGCGAGCCGCCCGCCAGCGACGGCCCCGACGACCCGACCCGCAGCCCCACGACCGGTGGCCAGGACACCGGCGGCACCACGGACACCGGCGGCACCACCGGCTCCCCCGGCACCGACGGCGGCACCACGGACGGCGGCGGCACGGACGGCGGCGCCGACACGGGTGGTACGGACGGTACGGGTGGCACGGACACCGGCGGCGCGACCGACACCGGAGGCACGGACGGCGGTGCCGACACCGGAGGCACGACCGACGGCGGAACGACGGACACCGGCGGTACGGAAGGCGGCGCCGACTCGGGCGGCACCACCGGCCCACCGGCCGACGGCGGCACACGGAACGGCCCGCGCAGCCGCGCCTGAGGCGCTCAGTGACCCGAGGTCGCCTTCAGCCCCACGACCGCGACCAGCAGCAGACACACGAAGAAGATCCGGGCGGCGGTGGCCGGCTCACCGAGCACCACCATGCCGAGCACCGCCGCACCGGCCGCGCCGATACCTACCCACACGCCGTACGCCGTACCGATCGGCAGCGTCTTGGCGGCGTGCGACAGCAACATCATGCTCGCGACGATCCCCGCGCCCGTGAACACGCTGGGCCAGAGCCTCGTGAAACCGTCGGTGTACTTCATCCCGATCGACCAACCGACTTCGAGCAGACCGGCGACGACGAGCAGAACCCAGGCCATGACAGGCACCTCCGAAACGAAACGCGAGTGCAACGGGGTGCGTCGTCTTTGCCTTGGTAACCCGGTACGGCGCGTCTCGTCGGGGGTGTCTCCAACATAGCAAAGCGCAGCGAAAGGGGCCGGTGACCTCGATCACCGGGTCACCGGCCCCACGCACGTGCACCATCGGCTGTCACGCGGCAGCCCGCGCCGCCTGCCGCGCACAGCGCGCCTGCCGGCGCAGCCCGCCCACAAGCGCAACGCGCCCATGAACGAAACGCCCTTACGAATGCAACGCGCCTACAAACGCAACGCGCCTGCAAGACAACCCGCCTAGCGCCTGCAAGTACAACCCGCCTACAAGTACAAGCCGGTCGAGTCCTCCGAGACCCGCTCGGAAGCCACGGCGTGCAGGTCCCGCTCCCGCATCAGGACGTACGGAATGCCGCGCACCTCGACCTCGGCCCGGTCCTCCGGGTCGTACAACACCCGGTCGCCCGGCTCCACGGTCCGTACGTTCTGGCCGACCGCGACCACCTCGGCCCAGGCCAGCCGCTTGCCGACCGCGGCGGTCGCCGGAATCAGAATGCCGCCGCCCGAGCGGCGCTCGCCCTCGGGGGTGTCCGACCTGACCAGCACCCGGTCGTGCAGCATCCGGATGGGCAGCTTGTCGTGCGTGGTGTTCTCGCTCACGCCCCGAACCTACCTGTCCTCGTGCCCGCCCCCGCCATCGGCCGCGGTGTCAGCCGGCCGGAGTGCCCGTCCGGCCGGATCGCCGTCGCCCGTCAGGCCAGGAGCGCCCCTCTGCCGGATCGCCCATCAGGCGAGGAGCGCGGCGAGGGGTGGCGAGGGGTGCCCAACAGGCCGGAGCGTCACCCGCGCCTGCGTCGCGTGGACAGGGCGAGCAGCCCCACGAGCCCCACGGCCACCAGCGCCACCGGAACGAGCCGCTCCAGACGCGGCGAGCCGTCCTCGTCCACGAACTGCGCCTTCACGTCGGACACCGTCCGGTTCACCGCGACGAACGCCCGGCCCGCGGTGTGGTCGACGGTCGACGCGACCCTGGCCTTCGCGTCTCCGACGATCGTCTTCGGGTGCAGCCGCACCCCGATCTCGTCGAGCGTGACGGCCAGCCGGTCACGCCGGCTCTTGATGTCCGCCTCGATCTGCGCAGGGGTCCTGGCATCCGACACTGCGCTGCCTCCGTGGTCGTGGGCCGAATCCGGTAGTCCTTCATCGACAGTCTGTCAGCTCGGCCCGTCCCGTACCCCACGGCACCCCCATTACGCTCGGGAACGCAGACGCACAAACCCCCCGTACGAGGAGACCGAACCCGATGAGCGAGCGACTCCAGCCCGGCGACACCGCCCCCGACTTCACCCTGCCCGACGCCGACGGGACCGAGATCTCCCTCGCCGCGCACAAGGGCCGCAAGGTCATCGTCTACTTCTACCCGGCCGCCCTCACCCCTGGCTGCACCAAGCAGGCCTGCGACTTCACCGACAACCTGGAGCTGCTGGCCGGTGCGGGATACGACGTCATCGGCGTGTCCCCGGACAAGCCGGAGAAGCTCGCGAAGTTCCGCGACAAGGAGGACCTCAAGGTCACGCTCGTCGGTGACCCGTCCAAGGAGGTCCTCACCGCGTACGGAGCCTTCGGCGAGAAGAAGCTGTACGGCAAGACCGTGACCGGGGTGATCCGCTCGACGATCGTGGTCGACGAGGACGGCAAGGTGGAGCGGGCCCTCTACAACGTGAAGGCGACCGGCCACGTGGCGAAGATCATCAAGGACCTGGGCATCCCGGCGGCCTGACCGCCGGCTGCACATCACGTCGTCGGCCGGTCCGGCGCAGCACCGGTACCCGCGACGGCGCCCGCACCGGCGCCACGCCGGTGCCTGCAGCGACGCCCACGCCGATACCCACACCGGCGCCCGCAGCAGGCACCTCGACCGAGGCACCCCGGCCCGGGACCCTGTGACCAAGGTCCCGGAACCGGGGACCTTGGTTTGCAGCAACGAATTGAAGGCAGAGGTTCCACTTGGACATGGAAACGCGTCCGAGGAAAGGAACCTGCCATGGCGGCCACCGGCCCCGGCCCCGACCACGGGGCCGATCCCGCAGCGATAAAGCGCCACCACACCCTCTTCCGCGCCGCCAGGAGACGGAAGAACCCGCCGCTGCGCCGCTCCGACATCACCGTCACTGACGAGGCGGCGGTCAAGCGAGCCGTCAAAGCCGCCTCGCTCGGCAACGCCATGGAATGGTTCGACTTCGGCATCTACAGCTACCTTGCGGTGACGATCGGCCACGTCTTCTTCCCACCCGGGAACGACACGGCCCAGCTCCTCTCCTCCTTCGCGACCTTCGCCGTCGCGTTCCTGGTGCGCCCCATCGGCGGCATGGTGTTCGGACCCATGGGCGACCGGCTGGGCCGCAAGAAGGTCCTCGCCCTGACGATGATCCTGATGGCCGTCGGCACGTTCGCCATCGGCCTCATCCCGTCGTACGCGTCGATCGGCTTCTGGGCGCCGGTGCTGCTCATCCTCTTCCGGCTGGTACAGGGCTTCTCGACCGGCGGTGAGTACGGCGGCGCGTCGACGTTCATCGCCGAGTACGCCCCCGACAAGCGCCGGGGCTTCTTCGGCAGCTTCCTGGAATTCGGCACCCTGGCCGGCTACACCGGCGCGGCCGGCCTCGTGACCGTACTGACCGCCTGGCTCGGCTCGGACGCCATGGAGGCGTGGGGCTGGCGCATCCCGTTCCTGGTCGCCGGCCCGCTCGGTCTCGTCGGCCTCTACCTGCGGCTGCGCCTGGACGAGACACCCGCGTTCCAGAAGCTGGAGAGCGGAAACGTCCGCGCGTCCGAGGCCGCCGACGCCGTGGAAGCCTCGGCCAAGGGCGACCTCGCGAGGATCTTCCGGCAGTACTGGCCGACGCTGATCCTGTGCATCGCCCTCGTCGGCGCGTACAACGTCACCGACTACATGCTGCTGTCCTACATGCCGACGTACCTCTCCGACGAGCTCGGCTACAGCGAGACCCACGGCCTGCTGATCCTGCTGGGCGTCATGGTCTGCCTGATGGCGGTCATCAGCCAGGTCGGCCGCCTCAACGACCGCTTCGGCCGCAAGCCACTGCTGATGACGGGCATGCTGGGATTCTTCTTCCTGTCCCTCCCGTCCTTCCTTCTCATCAAGCAGGGCAGCGTCCCGGCGATCACCGCCGGCATGCTGATGCTGGGGCTGTCGCTGGTGTGCCTGCTGGGCACGATGTCGGCGGCGCTCCCGGCCCTGTTCCCGACGAACGTCAGGTACGGCTCCCTGTCGGTCGGCTACAACCTCTCCGCGTCCCTCTTCGGTGGGACGACACCGTTGGTGATCACCGGCCTCATCAGCCTCACGGGCAACGACCTGATGCCGGCGTACTACTCGATGGCGGCAGCACTCATCGGCGTCATAGCGGTGGCCTGCATGAAGGAGACGGCCCAGAAGCCGCTGGAAGGCTCCCCGCCGTCGGTCGAGACGAAGGAGGAGGCGGCAGAACTCGTAGCGGCCCAGACCCCGGAACCGAGGTTCTGACGCGGGGGCGTTGAGGGTCGGGGGTGTACCACGGGTTGTGCGGCGGGGTGGTTCTCGGGCCGTCCCTGACGCTCGATGGTCGGTGGGCCGGGGTGGTGCGGCAAGGGCGCTCCTGCGTCGCGTCGCCTGCGGCGATTTCGCTCCGCTCCACCCTTGACCCACCACCCCGGCCCACC
>NZ_VBVX01000296.1 GCF_005981925.1 Streptomyces albidochromogenes | reverse complement strand
GCCTGCCCCGGCAGGAGCCCGGCGCCCGCCCGGCCCGCGCGCTGCCCTACGCGCCGTACGTGGACGGCGCGGTCAACACCGCCGACGGCCGGATCGCCCTCACCTTCAGCCCGGGCGCGAAGGCCGGCGCGCAGTTCTACGTCACGTCGGCGAACCGCACCGACGCGCCGTGGACGTACACCGCCGAGGCCGGCAAGAAGATCTCCGACACCTGGAACTCGGCGTACTCCAAGGGCACGCACCACCTCACGGTGCACGGCCCCAACGGCTTCCTGCGCACCTTCCGCAGCCCCGCCAAGACCGCCTGCCCCGAGGCCACCGCCCGCCACAACGCGACCACCGGCAACCTCGACCTCACGCTGACCAACCCGGGCGCCACCACCGCCCGCCTCACGGTCACCAACGCCTACGGCGGAGCGCCGCAGACCTTCACCGTCCGCGCGGGCGCCACGGTCACGCACGCGGTGGATCTGCGCGCCACCAAGCGCTGGTACGACGTGTCCGTGGTCTCCGACACGAACACCACCTTCCTGCGCCGCTTCGCCGGCCACGTGGAGACCGGCGCCCCCGGCGTGAGCGACCCGGCCACGCTCACCGCCTGACGGACCCGGGGGTGGGGCGGGCCCTGCCCCCGGCCTTCCGCCCGCGCGGGTACGGCCGGCCGGTCCCGCGAGCCGGCGACCCCGGCACCAGGGGCCGGTGCGCGGATCTACACCCGGTCCAGCTCGGCCGCGCGCCGCCTGCTGACGTACGCGAGCATCGCGGGATCGGCGCCGACGGCCACCGGGTGCCCCACGCAGTCGAGCATCGGCAGATCGGACGCGTGGTCGCCGTACCCGTAGCAGTCCGCCGGGTCGATCCACGGGCGGGCCGCCAGCAGCTCGCGCACCGCGGCCGCCTTCGCCTCGCCGATCATGGGCTTCTCGACCTCACCGGTGTACCGGCCGTCGCGCACCACGGGCCGGGTGCACAGCAGGTGGCGGGCCCCGACCTCCGCCACCACGGGGTTGAGCACGGCGTCGAACGAACCGGAGACCAGGACGATCTCCGCCCCCTGCGCGCGGTGCGCGCGCAGGGCGTCACGCGTGCTCTCGATGTAGAGCCCCGCCGCGTTCCGCTCGGCGTACCAGCGGGCGCCCAGCTCGTGGACCCCGGCGACCGGGTCGCCGGCGAAGTGGGAGTAGTACGCGCGGTTGATCTCCTCGCGCGGCACGCCCTCGTCCGCCTTCCGCTGGAGCTCGGCCCGGATCCGGGCGTACTCGGTGGCGCCGTACGGGCCGTGCTCGGCCACCAACTGGAACCGCATGAACTCGAACATGCTCTTGCAGTTGATGAGGGTCTCGTCCACGTCGGCGAAGACCAGGTACGGGGGAGTGGGCATCGCCGCACTCTCCTTTCGCATGGAAAGATTTGCTGAAGCAATGGTTGCTATCGCGCTGCCCGGGGCCCGGACCATGGCGCGGCGTCGCAGCGCCGCGGCCGTGATCCGGAACCCTGGGATAAACCGGCGTCACCGCGTATTTCGAGAAAGCGTTCCCTGCTTGCCGGTGCGGCGGAACGCGGCGCGAAGGAAAAGGCCGCAAGCCTTCCTTCGAAAAGGCGGTAAGCATTCATTCTCTCGCTGCTTTCACTCGAAGCGGTCCGGTGGTGGCCGGCTCAGCGCCGCATCAGCGCCGCGCCGGTGGCCATGCCCCCGCCGAAGGCGAGCAGCAGCACCAACTCCCCCTCCGCGATGGCGTCCTGGCGCAGCGCGTGGTCCAGCGTGATCGGCACGGAGGCCGAAGCCGTGTTTCCGTACCGGTCGATGGTGCGGTGCACCGTGACGTCCCGGGCGAGATCCAGGGACGGCACGAGCGCGTCGAGCATCACGCCGTTGGCCTGGTGCGCGACCAGGTGCCGCACCTGCCGCCCGTCGACGCCCCGGTCGGCGAGGAACCCCTTGACCGCGAGGGGCACTTCGGACATGACGAAGTCGCGCACCCCGCCGCCGTCCATGCGGAACGCGTCGCCGTGCTCCCGGTGGATCAGATGCCCCAGGTGTCCGTGGCTGCGCAGCTGGGTGGCCAGGATCGAGCCGCGGCCGGAGTCCTCCGCCGGGCCGATGACCGCCGCGCCGGCCCCGTCGCCGAACAGGACCACGGTGCGGTGGTCGGTCCGGTCCAGGATGCGCGAGTAGATGTCCGCCCCGATGACCAGCGCGTACCTGCCGGCGTCACCGGTCGCCAGCATGCCGCGCGCGGTCGCCAGGGCGAAGAGGAACCCCGTGCACACGCCGTTGACGTCCAGCGCCGCGGCTCCGGTGGCGCCGAGCGCCGCCTGCACGGCGGTCGCGGTGGGCGGCTGGGACCGGTCGGGCGTCGAGGTCGCCAGCACGACGAGGCCGAGCTGCTCGGGCTGGATGCCGGCCCGCTCGATCGCCTGCCGCCCGGCGGCGACGGCGGCGTCCGCGGTGGTCGTCCCCGCGTCGGCCCAGCGCCGCTCGACGACCCCGGTCTTGCGGGTGATCCACTCGCTCGGGCCGCCGGTCTCCGCGACCGCCTCCGCGTTGCTCACCACCCGCTCGGGCACCCAGGCGCCCGTGCTGATCAGTGTGGTCATCGCGACGCCTCCTGCTCCAGGGCGCGCGAGGCGACGGGCATCAGGTTGGTGAGCAGAGCCACCAGGGTCCCGATGATGAGCAGGGTGAAGTGCACCATCTGCACGGGGCCGAGGTGCAGCCAGTAGCCGAAGTACAGGCCGCTGATCAGGAAGCCGGCGAAGAGCAGCAGGAACGGCACCAGCGAGTGGTTGACCTGGCGTACGTACGTGAAGAGGCCGAGCGACGGCGCGCGCAGCAGGCGTACGCCGGTGGCGACGGCCCGCCACATCAGGGCGACCGTGCCGAGCTGGTAGACGATCACGGCTATGAGCGCCGGGGCGGCCAGGCCGTTGGGCAGGGCGCGCGCCTCCAGGCCGTTGCCGCGGACCGGGTCGTCGATCAGCGCCTGCATGTTCATGGTGGCCTGGAGGAGGGCCTTGTTCGTACCGAAGTCGGTGATGTTGTTGATCGCGATGAGGGTCAGCCAGGCGGTGACACCGGCCAGCAGCACCACGGTGAGCAGGAGCAGCCCGCTGCGGCTGTGGACCGGCGCGGTGTGCTGTTCTTCGCTCCGGCTGAGGGTGGTCGAACTCATGGGATTTCTCCGTTGGTTGGCGGGTCGTGCCGTGCGGTCGGGCCGGGCGGTCAGGCCGTGCGGGCCGCGGCCGGCTCGGGCGCCGCGCCGTTGAGTACGTTCGCCACCGCTTCCCCTGCCAGGCGGTGCTCCTTGGGGCCGAGGCGGTCGGCGTCGTACGCGGTGAACTTGATCCGGGCGTGCGCCGCCCGGGTGCCCGCCTGGTGGAGCTCCAGGTCCACGGTGAACTTCAGGCGCGCCGGGTCGCTCGTGTCGGACTCGACGACCGTGCAGGTGATGTCCGCGTCCAGCGGGAAGAGGAAGTTGTCGAAGCTGATGTCCATGCCGTGCCAGATGTAGTAGTGGCGCAGCTCCGGCCACTGGGCGGCGACGAACTTCTCGCAGAAGGCGATGAACATCTGGCGGAACGCCTCGATGGCGACCATGCCCTGGACGTGCTCACCGGTCTGGTGGTCGAGCAGCAGCTCGTTGTCGGAGTGCAGCCGGAGCGTGGCGCGGTACGTGTCCTCGCCCTGCTGCTGGAGGCCGGCGAGCAGGACGTTCGCCTCGCGGTTCTTGTGGGCCTCGGCGCGCGGGACGACGACCGGGTTGTTGGGCTGCGTGAGGATCTTGCGGGAGAGGCCGGCTCTCTCCAGCGCGGCCCGGACGTACTCGCGGTCGAAGTCGTTGACGCCCTGCCCCTCCCAGAGCAGGAGCGGGGTCGCCAGGTCGTCGTACGCGCCGGAGGTGACGGCGGAGACGAAGCCGCTGACGGTGCGGACGGCGTCGTGCTTGGCGAAGGAGCTGAAGCGGTCCCCGACGAGGCAGACGCTCTGCAGAAGGTGCTCGGACATGGGTCCTCCGAAGGATTCGGGTGATTCAGGCCGTGCGGATGCGGTGCGGCACGGCACGGCCGGCGCATGAGGATGTGAGAAGGCGGGGAACGGTGGTGAGAGGCCGCGCGAAACCCGGGCGCGTCAACGGGCCCGGGTGTGCGTCGGCGGGTGAATCTCCCCGGACCCGCGGCGAATCGGAGGGGTCAATTCCGATTGCTGAAGGGCGAGTTGTGCCGGAGAGAGATGATGTGTACGATTTCAGGGGACACCGGTGGTCTGCGACCGGAACGGTCTACGACCGCGGCGGGCGGTGAATCAACGCGCCATTACGTCGGTGTCGGCAACACTCAGTACACATGAAATACATATTTCCCCCCGGCTATATGTCTACGCGTTCCCCCGCCGCGAGGCCATTCCTGCGGCCCCGCGACAGGTTGAACACTGCCAAACATCTAGTTGGTTGACAACCTCCTTCAGGGTGACCCACGCCACAGCCTTTGCGAATGCTAGGAAGTTCGCCGGAGGTTCACCGTCTCGTGGGGGCGGGCCGGGGCGGTCGCCTCCTTCGCCCGCGTCCGTCAGCTTCCGGCCTGTCCCACCTGCTCGGCCGCCATCCGGCCGGCCAGCTCCACCACGCATGCGCGGACGACCGGACCCAAGTCCTCGGCGTCCACCCGTGATCCGACGATGAGGCGGGACAGCTGCGGTACGGCGCTCGGCCAGGCGGCCAGGCCGATGAGCGACAGCAGCATCACGGCCGCCTGCGGCCCCGAGGCGATGCCCAGGCGCTCGGCCAGCGCGTCCACCTTCAGGGAGTAGCCCTCGGCCCGGTCCTGCTCGCCGGCGATCGACGGTTCCCGCTGGTGCAGGGCCTCCCACAGGAGCAGCCGCAGGAGTTCCGGCCGCTCGCGGTGGAAGTCGTACACCGAGCCCACCCACTGGGCCACGTCGTCGCCCGGCTTGCCCACCGATTCGGTGAGTTCGTCCATGGCCGCGCCGACCGTGGCCGCGAAGAGGCCCTCTTTGCTGCCGAAGTGGCCGTAGACCCGCTCCTTGTTGACCCCGGCCAGCTCCGCGATGCGGTCGACCCGGGCGCCCGCCACCCCCAGGGCGGCGAACTCCTGGCGGGCCGCCCCCAGGAGCTTCTGCTTCGTCACTGCTGTGTCTCTAGCCATGGGGCCAGATTACCCAACCGAATAGTTGGGACTCGTTGACATCCAACTGGTTGGTTGGTTCTATGTTCGCCATGACCACCGACTCGACCGTCACGCCCGCGGCGACGCCGCTGCGTGAGACCAAGCCGGCCAGGGCAACGCCCTCGCCCCGATCCGAGGCCGCGCCCGGCGCCGTTCCCGGGGCCGCCTCCTTCCTCCGGACCGTGCCGGCCCTGTGCGCGGTGGGCGTCCTGATCGTCGGCCAGCTCTACACCGTGCTCCCCGTACTCGGACAGCTCGCCGACTCGTGGTCCACGACCGCGTCCGCCGCGGGCTGGACCACGACCGCTTTCGGCTTCGGGTACGCCGCCGGATTCCTCTTCTGGGGCCCGCTGTCCGACCGCTTCGGACGCCGCAACCTGATCGTGCTCGGCCTGCTCCTCACCGCGCTCACCACGGCCGCCGTCGCCGCCGCCCCCAACCTGGCGGTGGGCTGCGCCATCCGCGTCGTACAGGGCCTGACCGCGGCCACCTTCGCGCCACCGGCCTTCGCGTACATCGCCGAGCGCATAGAGCCCCACCGACGCGTGGCCGCCATGACCTGGCTGACCAGCTCCTTCCTCTCCGCGGGCGTACTGGGCCAGGTGTACTCGCAGTCCGTGGCCGACGCCCTCAGCTGGCGTGCGGTCTTCCTGATCTGCGCGGCCGGCATGATCGGCGGCGCGCTGCTGCTGCGCACGGTGCTGGACGCGGACCGGACCGCCGCCACCACCTCGTCCCTCGACGCCTACCGCGCGATGGGCAGGCTCCTGACCAGGCCGTCCCTGGTCCTGCTCCTGCTGGCGACGGTCACGCTGCTGTGCGGCTTCGTCGCCGTCTACACCGGCCTCCAGGTGGCGGGCCCCGCCGGCCTCGCGGGCGACCCCGACACGATGCTCCTGCTGCGCGCCAGTTCGCTGCCGGCCATGGTGCTCGTACCGCTGGTGACGCCGTTCCTCGTACGGCTGCCTGCCGTCGGCCGGGTCGTCGGCGCGCTGCTGCTGGCCGCGACGGTGAGCGCCGGATCGGCGCTGCTCTCACGCGGCGCCGACATCGACGTCGTCCTGCTGGCCGCCCTGCTGTTCGTCTTCGTGTTCGGCATCGCGGTCACGGCCCCGGCGCTGGTGGAGGCCATCGGCTCGCAGGCGGGCCCGGCCCGCGGCGCGGCGGTGGCCCTCTACACCTTCGCCCTGTTCATCGGCGCCAGCGTCGGCCCGCAACTGGCCACGGCGGCGGGGAACAGCGCCACCGTCTTCGCGGTGATCGCCGGCGTGCTCGGCACCGGCGCGGTACTGGCCGCGCTCGGCCACCGCGTACGCCGCTGACCACCCGCACCACAAGGAAGGGAACCGATCAGCCATGAGATACGGCATCCTCACCGCGGCTCTGGCCCTCGGCGGAGCCTGCGCCCTGGGCGCGGCGGTACTGGTCACCGCCGACGCCGGCGACCCGGTCAGGGCGTCCGCCGCGCCCACCGCCACCTACTCGACAGGCCCGAAGGAGAAGAACGTGAAGCCGGTAGCCAAGGGCAGCGAGAGGGCCAAGGCCGCCACGAAGCAGTCCAAGGACGCCCTGGCCGCGGCGGGCCTGACGGTCCCCGAGGGCTGGCACCCGGCCCAGATCCGGGCCGAGCGCCACGAGGACCGGCCCGTGACCGTGGTCCGCTACGAACAGGACACCACCCGGGACCTCGGCGGCGAGCACATCACGACCGTCGTCGACGCCGAGGGCACCCTGTACGGCTACACGCGGATGACGGTGGCCGGCGCCAAGACGCCCGTACCGGCCGACGACGAGGCACGGAAGACGGCCTTCGACTGGCTGCGCGACTTCGCGCCCGAGCACGCGGACGGCCTGTCGGTCCAGTGGGTGGACCAGCACGACGAAGAGGTGCGCGACAAGGCGGGGGCCGCCCACACGGTCTCCGGCGCCAAGGTGAAGACGCACCACGAGAACGGCCTCTACACCTGGATGATCGTCGACGGCGACGGCGACATCATCACGTACGAACGGGACGTCCGCTGGGACGGCGCCGCGAACCGCCGCGCGACCCAGATGTGGCTGCACGACAAGTGGATCGCGGCCCGCGAAGGCAGCGGCCCGCAGCCCCCTTCCCCGTACGCACAGGCCTGACCCTCCTCCCGAAAGGCAGCAGACGATGACGACCGCCATGATGACGACGACCGCCGGGCAGCAGGACGCCACGACCAGAAGACAGACGGCCGCCTGCAACTGCGGCTGCGAGATAGCGCTCTGGTCGATGCCGGAGGGCACGGCGGACCACTGGGAGTGCACGACCGACCGGTAGTACGACGTACGTCCCCGGCGCACCCCCACCACCGCCCGAGTGCTCCGGCGTCCCACGGGACCTCCGCCCGGGTGGCCCACCGCTGACGCACCCGCGACGGGCCACCCTCCTCCCCACATGGGTGGCCCCGGGTCCCATCCGCGACGGGCCACCCTCCTCCCCACACGGGCGGCCCCGGGCCACACC
>NZ_VBVX01000295.1 GCF_005981925.1 Streptomyces albidochromogenes | reverse complement strand
GGGGTGGGGCGCGGTCGGTCTAGGGGTGGTGCGGCCCCAGTCTCAGCGACTGCGGCGACGGTTGTTGGTGCTACCCCGGCATCTCGGCGTAGGCATGCACCCCGGCCGGTGGGCGGACGGCCTGTGGGTGCTGCGCGGCCCTGGAACGGCGCCTACCGCACAGTTCCTGGCGGCGGTCGCCTCTCCGGTCTCATCGGTCACACGGGTAGTGGCTGGGAGTGTGGTCTGGGGGTTTTGGTTCGTTGCGGTCGGTGGCTGGCCTGAGGGCGCGGTCACGACTCCTGTTCCCGGCATTGTTCACCTCTGCTTCAAAGCTTGTCCAGAAACATTCGATGGACCTGACCATTCCCTGGGTGTGACAGTCGGTCCATGACGACGAACTCCGCGCAGGCCGAAGACCCGCACGCCAACGACGCCGCACCCTACGGGGGTGGCGATCCGTACGCCGATTACCGGGGTGGGGACTTTCCCTTCACCGAGCTCGTCGACCTGGCCGACCGGCGTCTCGGGGCCGGGGTCGTCGCCGCCAACGACGAGTTCTTCGCCGAGCGCGAGAACCTCCTCGTCCGCGAGCGCGCCGTCTTCGACCCGGAGCACTTCGGGCACAAGGGCAAGATCATGGACGGGTGGGAGACCCGTCGGCGGCGCGGTGTCGACGGTGCGCATCCCTTTCCCGCGCCCGACGACCACGACTGGGCCGTCGTCCGCCTCGGCGCTCCCGGCGTCATTCGCGGCATCGTCGTCGACACCGCGCACTTCCGGGGCAACTACCCGCAGCGCGTGAGTATCCAGGCCGCCGCCGTGGAGGGGTCGCCGAGCCCCGAGCAGTTGCTCGCCGCCGACGTGAAGTGGGAGGAGATCGTTCCCGTGACGCCCGTGCGCGGGCACGCCGCCAACGGGTTCGAGATCAGCAGCGAGCGCCGCTACACGCACGTCCGGCTCTGCCAGCACCCCGACGGCGGGGTCGCCCGGCTCCGGGTGCACGGCGACGTCGTGCCCGACCCGCAGTGGCTCGACCTCCTCGGGACCATCGACCTCGTGTCGGTGCTCAACGGGGGCGTGTACGAGGACGCTTCCGACAAGTTCTACTCGTCGCCGACGCAGATCATCCTGCCGGGGACCTCGCGGAAGATGGACGACGGTTGGGAGAACCGCCGGCGCCGGGTCCGCGACACCAACGACTGGGTGCGGTTCCGCCTCGTGGCGCAGGGCGCGATCCGCGCCGTCGAGATCGACACGGCGTACCTCAAGGGCAACTCGGCCGGCTGGATCGCCCTCAGCGGGCGCAACGGCGAGAACGGCGAGTGGTTCGAGATCATCCCGCGCACCAAGCTCCAGCCCGACACGCTGCACCGCTTCAAGCTCCCGGCCCAGGCTGTCGCCACACACGTACGGCTCGACGCCTTCCCCGACGGCGGCGTCGCCCGGATGCGGCTCCACGGGGCGCTCACCGAGCAGGGGGCGGCCGACCTGCGGGCGCGGTACGAGGACGTCGCCGGGCAGTAGCCAACAGACCCCGCCCGGCGGCCGGCAGCGGCACAGCGCCCGGCCGTCGGGCGGTTTCACGCGCGAGAGGGCGCTCCCCGGTGGGGGAGCGCCCTCTTTGCTCAGGCCGCGGCGTCCGCCGCCTGTGCCTTCAGGGCGCGCTCGATGCCCGAGCGGGACTCCAGGACCAGGCGGCGCAGCGCCGGGGTCGGGTCCGCCGAGGCCAGCCAGGCGTCCGTCGCGTCCAGCGTGGCCCGGGAGACCTGGACCGCCGGGTACAGGCCGACCGCGATCTGCTGGGCCATCTCGTGGCTGCGCGACTCCCAGATGCCCTTGACCGCCGCGAAGTACTTCTCCGTGTACGGCGCCAGCAGCTCGCGCTGGTCGGTCTGGACGAAGCCGCCGATCAGGGCCTCCTGCGTGGAGTTCGGGAGCTGGTCGGAATCGATGACCGACGCCCACGCCTCCGCCTTGGCCTCGGCCGTCGGCCGTGCCGCACGGGCCGAGGCCGCGTGCAGCTCGCCCGCCGACGTCCTGTCGCGCTCCAGCTCCGCCGCGATCACCTTCTCGTCCGCCCGGCCCGTGGCCGCGAGGCGTCCGACGAACGCCCAGCGCATCTCGGTGTCGACGGCCAGGCCGTCCACCGTCTGCGTGCCGTCCAGCAGGCCCTGGAGGAAGTCCAGCTGGTCGTCGGTACGGGCCGTGGCGGCGAACGCCCGCGCCCACGCCACCTGGTGGTCGCTGCCCGGCTCGGCCGCGCGCAGGTGCTCCAGCGTCGCCGCCGTCCACCGCGCCAGGCCCGTCTCGCGCCACTGGGGCGCCGCGTACAGCTCCAGGGCCAGCTTCGCCTGGCGGTGCAGGGACTGCACGACGCCGATGTCCGACTCCTTGCCGATGCCCGAGAGCACCAGCGCCAGGTAGTCGCGGGTGGCGAGCTCGCCGTCGCGCGTCATGTCCCACGCGGCCGACCAGCACAGCGCGCGCGGCAGGGACTCGGCGAAGTCACCGATGTGCGCCGTGACCATGGCCAGCGAGTCCGCGTCCAGACGCACCTTCGCGTAACTCAGGTCGTCGTCGTTGAGGAGGACCACCGCCGGGCGCGGCGTGCCCGCCGGGAAGGGGACCTCGGTCAGCTCGGCCGCGTCCACGTCCATCTCGATGCGGTTCGTACGGACCAGCTTGCCCGCGCCGTCCAGGTCGTAGCAGCCCACGGCGATCCGGTGCGGACGCAGGGTGGACGTGCCCTTGGCGCCCGCCGGGAGCGCCGGGGCCTCCTGGCGGACGGCGAAGGAGGTGATGGTGCCGTCCGCGGCCGTCTCGATCTCCGGGCGCAGAACGTTGATGCCGGCCGTCTCCAGCCACGCCTTCGACCAGGTCTTCAGGTCGCGGCCGGACGTCTTCTCCAGCGCGCCGAGCAGGTCCGGCAGGCGCGTGTTGCCGAACGCGTGCGCCTTGAAGTACGCCTGCACGCCCTTGAAGAACTCGTCCTGGCCGACGTACGCGACGAGCTGCTTCAGGACGGAAGCGCCCTTCGCGTACGTGATGCCGTCGAAGTTGACCAGGACGTCGTCCAGGTCACGGATCTCGGCCATGATCGGGTGCGTGGAGGGCAGCTGGTCCTGGCGGTAGGCCCAGGTCTTCTCCGAGTTCGCGAACGTCGTCCACGCGTGCGGCCACTTGGAGCCCTCCGCGTGCGCCTGGCAGGCGACCGACGTGTAGGTGGCGAACGACTCGTTCAGCCACAGGTCGTTCCACCACTCCATGGTGACCAGGTCGCCGAACCACATGTGCGCCAGCTCGTGCAGGATGGTCTCGGCGCGCCGCTCGTACGCCGCGTCCGTCGTCCGCGAGCGGAAGATGTACTGGTCACGAATGGTCACCGCGCCGGCGTTCTCCATCGCGCCCGCGTTGAACTCCGGCACGAAGAGCTGGTCGTACTTCGCGAAGGGGTACGCGTAGTCGAACTTCTGCTGGAACCAGTCGAAGCCCTGCCGCGTGACGTCGAAGATCTCGTCCGCGTCGAGGAACTCGGCGAGCGACGGACGGCAGTAGATGCCCAGCGGCACGCTCTGGCCGCTCGCGTTCTCGTACGAGCTGTGGACGGAGTGGTACGGGCCGACGATCAGCGCGGTGATGTACGTCGAGATGCGCGGTGTCGGCTCGAAGACCCAGACGTCGTCCGTCGGCTCCGGCGTCGGGGAGTTCGAGATGACCGTCCAGCCCGACGGGGCCTTCACGGTGAACTGGAAGGTCGCCTTCAGATCCGGCTGCTCGAAGGACGCGAAGACGCGGCGGGCGTCCGGCACCTCGAACTGGGTGTAGAGGTACGCCTGCTGGTCGACCGGGTCGACGAAGCGGTGCAGGCCCTCGCCCGTGTTCGTGTACGCGCAGTCGGCGACGACCTTCAGCTCGTTCGGGCCCGCTTCGAGGTGCTTGAGGGCGATCCGCGAGTCGCGGAAGACCGCGGCGACGTCGAGCGACTTCCCGTTCAGCACGACCTGGTGCACGGCGGGCGCCACCAGGTCGATGAAGGTCTCCGCCCCGGCCTCGGCGGACTCGAAGCGCACAGTGGTCACGGACCTGTACGTGCCGCCCTCCTGCGCGCCGCTCAGGTCGAGCTCGATCTCGTACGCGTCAACAGCGAGCAGGCTCGCCCGCCGCTGGGCCTCTTCGCGGGTCAGATTCGTGCCAGGCACCCGGTCATCTCCTCGGTATGTGTCGTTTTTCGCCATCCTTCCACGCCGTCCGCACGATGGCTGCTGAGTCAGCTCGCAGCTGACAGGACGCGATGTCCGAAGTCCGCCAGCACGTCATTGGCGCGGTGGCCAGGCTGGCCGTATGACCACGCACCCCTTCCTCGCTGTCCCTCCCGGCGCGCTCCGGCAGCTCCGGGCCGTCGACGACGCCGGGCGCGCCTGCGTCCCGTACACCGACGGGGAGGGCGGCGCGCCGCTGCGCTGCTGCCTGCGCCCGAGCGGGGCCGGCGAGCGCGTCGCCCTCGTGTCGTACGCGCCGCTGCGCCGCTGGGCGGCCGGCACGGGCGCCAGGCCCGGGGCGTACGACGAACAGGGACCCGTCTTCGTCCACGCCGAGGAGTGCGGGGGCCCTCAGCCGGCCGACGGCTACCCCTTCGCACGGCCGGGCGCCCTGCGCACCGTGCGCTGCTACGACGCCGGGGGGCGCATCGTCGGCGGCCGGCTGCTGGAGATTTTGGACGACGCGACGGCGGCCTTCGACGCCGCGTTCGCCGAGGCATTCGCCGACCCGGAGGTGGCGCTGGTGCACGTACGCGCCGTCGAGTACGGCTGCTTCCTCTTCGAGGTACGCCGCCCCTGAGCAGCGCCCGGTAGCGCGCCGTCGGCCGGCACAGCGGCATCCCGCCGCGCCCGGCGGCGGCCGACGTCAGGCGTCGTACCGGCCGGGCGCGGAACGGCGGGGCCGGGCTCCGGGGAGCCCGGCCCCGCCGGAGGTGAGAACGAAGGGGTGGAGAGGGTCAGCCCTTGAGCTCGGCCGCCACCAGCTCCGCCAGCTGCACGGCGTTGAGCGCCGCGCCCTTGCGCAGGTTGTCGCCGGAGAGGAACAGCGCCAGGCCGTTGTCCACCGTCTCGTCGCGGCGGATGCGGCCGACGTACGAGACGTCCTTGCCGGCGGCCTGGAGCGGCGTCGGGATCTCGGAGAGCGCCACACCGGGGGCGCCGGCCAGCAGCTCGGTCGCGCGCTCCACGCTCAGCGGGCGCTCGAAGCGCACGTTGACCTGGAGCGAGTGGCCGGAGAAGACCGGGACGCGCACGCAGGTCCCGGAGACCTTGAGCTCGGGGATCTCCAGGATCTTGCGGGACTCGTTGCGGAGCTTCTGCTCCTCGTCGGTCTCGAAGCTCCCGTCGTCGACGATCGAGCCGGCCAGCGGCAGGACGTTGAAGGCGATGGGGCGCTTGTAGACGCCCGGCTCGGGGAACTCGACGGCCTCGCCGTCGAAGGTGAGCTGGTCGGCGTGCTCGGCGACCTTGTTCGTCTGGCCGTGCAGCTCGGCCACACCGGCCACACCCGAGCCGGACACGGCCTGGTAGGTGGTGGCGACCATCGCGGTCAGCCCCGCCTCGACGTGCAGCGGCTTGAGGACCGGCATCGCGGCCATCGTGGTGCAGTTCGGGTTGGCGATGATGCCCTTGGGGCGGTTCGCCACCGCGTGCGGGTTGACCTCGGAGACGACCAGCGGCACGTCGGGGTCGCGGCGCCAGGCCGAGGAGTTGTCGATCACGACGGCGCCCTGCGAGGCGACCTTCTCGGCCAGGGCCTTGGAGGTCGCGCCACCGGCGGAGAAGAGCACGATGTCCAGGCCGGAGTAGTCGGCCGTCGAGGCGTCCTCGACGGTGATGTCCTTGCCCTGCCAGGTGATCGTGGAGCCCGCGGAACGGGCGGAGGCGAAGAGGCGCAGCTCGTCGGCCGGGAACTCGCGCTCGGCCAGAATGCTGCGCATGACTGTGCCGACCTGACCGGTGGCTCCGACGATTCCGACCCTCACGAGGACTCCTTCGTGCGTACGAACGTGTTGCAGGCGGCTGACCTGGTGCTGCCACCCATCATGCGTCTCTCCAGGGCGGACTTGTCCAATCCATTGTCCGGCCCCTGGACGCCGTGACCAGCGTCACCTCAGCTCGAAACCCCAGCGGCCGCCGGTCCTGATCTGGAGGAATCCGGTGGGGAAAGTGTGCAGGCCGGGGCCGGTGGTGATGCGCCGCACAGGCTCCAGACGCTCGTCGAGCGCCCATACGACGGTGAGGTCGGGGTTCCCGCGCGACTCGTGCGTGAGCATCATCTCGACCTCGGGCCCGGTGTTCCGTACGACGGCGTAACCGTGTCCGCGGAGCGCGTCGCCGAGGACCGGGGCGCTGTCGGGGGACACCGGCTCGATCTGCCAGCCGGTCGCCGCGGAGGCGACCACCAGGACGTAGCAGTAGCCCGCGTCCGCCACCCAGAGCGGTCCGACGACCGGGCGGCGCCTGCCCCGGGTGTCGCCGGAGATCACCGCCCTGCCGGTCGCCTGCACGGTGCGGGTGGTGAGCGGGTCGTCGTCGGACGTGGTGCGGCGCAGGCCCAGCAGCGCGGGCGGGCCGTCGTAGCGCAGGACCGCGCTGCCGGTGCCGGCCAGCGGGCCGGTGAGCGCCGGGGCGGCGGCCGCCGGGTGCGGGTTCAGATTCCAGTCGACGGCGTTGTCGACCCGCAGCCGGACCTCGGGCTCTCCGTGGCGGAACAGCAGGGTGCGGCCGTGCGGACCGTGGTCGGAGCCGCGCAGGAGGCGTTCCTCGTCGTCGTACTCGTCCAGCATCACCACCTCGTAGCCGAAGAGGGAGCGGTCGCTCTGGATCGTGTACTCCAGGACGGCGGGGTGGCCCGGGTTCGGGTTGGTGAGGGTGAGCGTGCCGGCGCCGCGGCCGTGCCGGGCGCCCGGGCCCCCGGCGGCGGCCGCGTTCATGTCCGGCAGCGGGCGGGGGGTGAGCGACCAGGGGCCGTCCGCCTCGACCTTGATCACCAGCGGGCCCTCGGTGAGGGGGACGGTCTGCCGCAGCGGGCCGGTCTCGTTGACGAGGAGCTCGTAGTCGTCGTCGAACTTCTCCGGCCGGCCCGAGCTGGACACGCCGAAGTAGCCGCCCTCGTCCTCGTCGCCGTCGAACGTCACGTCGAGGTCGGCCACGGGGCCGCCGTAGACCAGCACCTCGGGGCCGAAGCCGCGGATGCCCTGGCCGACGCCGCGCGCGACGGACAGCGGCTGCACCATCACGGTCCAGTCGTTGTCCGCCTCGACCTTCAGCCGGAGCGGGCGGTCGGCGCGGTTCTGTACGAGCGCCCGGCCGCGGAAGGTGGCCAGCGTCGTGTTGAAGAGCAGCTCGTCGTCGCGGTTGCGGCGGTCGAGGGTCTCGACGCAGAAGTAACCGTCCCCCTCGTGCCAGCCCTCGACGATCACCGGGCCAGGCGGAACGGGCGCGTCGACGGTGACGACATCGTTGCCGCGGCCGCGCCGTACGAAGGCAGGGAACTCGGGACCGAAGGCGTGGGGCACGCGGTCCTGGACGGGCGCGGCGTCGCGCACGGGGGCGTGCGCGGCGACCGGGGCGGCGGTGTGCACGGGCGCCGGGCGGTGCGCCGCCGGCGGTACGGGCGCGTGCACCGGCGCCGCGTCGTACGGCTGGGGCCGGGGC
>NZ_VBVX01000294.1 GCF_005981925.1 Streptomyces albidochromogenes | reverse complement strand
GCGGCGGGGGCGGGGCCTGCGGTGTCTCGCCGCCGTCGACCGCGATGCCGAAGTCGGTCGCGAGACCGGCCAGCCCGGAGGCGTAACCCTGCCCGACCGCGCGGAACTTCCACCCGCCGTCGCGCCGGTAGAACTCGCCGAGGACGAACGCGGTCTCCGTCGTGGCGCCGTCCACCGCGTAGAGCGCGACCATCGCTCCGGCGCCGGTGAGGACCTGGGCGTACAGGCCGGGTACGGAGCCGAAGGCGCCGCCGTCGCAGGAACCGGTTATCAGCACCCGCTGCACGGCGGGCTCGACGCGCGGCAGGTCGAACTCCAGCCACTCGGCGAGCTGCCCGTTGCCCTCGTTGGTGCCCAAGTGGCGCACGGTGCCCGACGGGTGCTGCGGCTGGTTGTAGAACACCAGGTCGGCGTCGCCCCGTACCTTGCCGTTCGCGTCCAGCAGGAGGGCCGAGGCGTCGACGGCCGGGGCCCCGGCCACGTTCCGGCGGCAGACGGCCACCCGGAGAAGCTCGCTGGGCACAGGGGTGTTGGCCCCCTTGGTGATCTGCGTCATGGGGTCCATGGTGACAGTGAAGACGATGTGAAGCCGATGTTCCGTTCGAATCGACGCCGGGCGGATTGCCGTGAAAGCCGAAGAGGCGGGCGCCTGTGCGGGCGCCCGCCCCTCCTCGGTAACTCACCGCCGAGCGGCCGTGGTTACGGCGTGACCTTGTCGATCTGCGCGCTGCCGGAGCCCGCGACCGTGCCGCGCGCGTTCACCAGCTGCACCTCGCCGAAGAACTTGCGTCCCTCGGGAGCCGCACCGGCCACCACGACCTCGGCCTTGACCTGGGCCGAGGCGCCGTTGGCCAGCTTCACGAGCTGCGCGTCGTCGATCTTGACCTCGCCCAGCGACGGGGCGAAGTAGACGTCGCGGTAGTCGTACTCGGTGGTCCCGGCCGGGACCGAGTACCCGTCGACGACGATGCGGTACGTGCCGGCCGCGGGCTTGACGAGGCTGACGGCCTCCTCCGAGTCGCCGTCGGCGGCCTGGCCGACCAGCGTGGAGCCCAGGTAGACCGCCAGGTCCAGGTCCGCGGCGGCGTCGGAGACCTTGCCGATCGCGATGTCCAGACGCTCCACGCCCTCACCGACGGTGAGCGTGGACTCCTGCTGCTCGCCGTTCTTGATCGACGGACGGGCGTCCTTCGAGGAGCCGAGCGAGCCTGCCTTCAGCTTGCCCTCCAGCGCGGCGAAGCCGTTGGTGACCTTCCACTCGACCGGCGCCGGCGTGCCGACCTTGGCCTCGGGGATGGTCTGCACCGCCGGGTCGAAGGCGGCGCCGAGCACCGTCACGTCCAGCTTGTACGGGTTGTCGAGCACCGGCGACGTACGGCGCGACTCGACCTCGATCTCCCAGACACCGGCCTGCGGGTTCGGGTACGAACGCACGTCCGGACGGCAGGTGTTGGCCGGGTTGGTGTAGTTCGGGTAGCAGTTGACCGTCGAGGTCGGGTCCGAAGGCACACCGTACGGGTGGATGGAGATGAAGCGCGTCTGGCTGCCGTCGGCGAGCCCGCCCAGGGCGACCTCCAGGGACTTCGCGCCCTCGGGGACGTTCACGAAGTACGACTTCGGGGCGTTGCGCTGCACCGAGCCGGTCGCGGAGAACGCGTACGAGGGCTGCGCCAGCGCCTCGGCGGCGACCACGGTGGTGAGGATCTGCTTGTCGATGCCCTCGGTGGCCTTGTCGGACACCTCCAGGATCGCGCTGTGGATGCCCTTGGCGCGCGGCTGGGCGGAGACCTTCACGGTGACCGGCTGGTTCAGCGGGAGCCGGACCACGTCGTCGCCGACGATCTTGAAGGTGCCGTCGTTGTTCTCGAAGTGCAGCTCGTGGCGGACGGCGCCGGCGGGGCCGGTGGTCCGGGTGAGCGTGAGGTCGTAGACCTTCTTCTGGCCGGCCTTCAGGCCGCCCTCGCGGTCGTACAGACCGGTGCCGAAGCCCGGCGTCTTGAGGAACTGGTCGATCGCGGTGTCGACCGGGGCCTTCACCGTGTACTCGTGCGCCGACGCGTTCTTCTTGATCGACTTCCAGGCGTCCACGATGTTGATCAGGCCGGCGCCCTCTTCGTGGGGCTGGAAGCCCTTGATGTGGTCGGCCTGGCTGACGAGCGCGGTGCGCAGCTTCGCCGGGGTGAGCTCGATGTTCTTCTGCTTCGCGGCCGACAGCAGCAGCGCGCTCGCGCCCGCCGCCTGCGGAGAGGCCATCGAGGTGCCCTGGAGCATCGAGTAGCCGGCCGGGAGCTGGTAGCCGGCCTCGGCGACCGGGCCGCCGGGCGACCAGGTCTGGGTGGTGTTGATGGCGGCGCCGGGCGCCGAGATGGTCGGCGCGAAGCCGCCGTCCTCACGCGGGCCGCGCGAGGAGAAGGGCATCATGGCGTACTTCTTCGACACGGCCGAGCCGTAGTTGGCGGCCCAGGTCTCCTTGGAGATGGACGCGCCGACCGAGATGACCTTGTCCGCAAGCGACGGGTCGCCGATGGTGTTGGTGCCCGGGCCGCTGTTGCCGGCCGAGATGACCAGCTGCACGCCGTAGGTGTCGATCAGGCGCGTGTAGAGCTCGGCGCGCGCGTTGTTGCCGTCGTTCAGCGCGGGCAGGCCGCCGATCGACATGTTGACGATGTCGACACCGCGCTTGGTGACGAGGTCGATCATGCCCTCGGTGAGCGCGACGTTGGTGCAGCCGCCGCTCCAGGTGCAGGCGCGCGAGGAGACCAGCTTGGCGCCGGGGGCGGCGCCGTTCATCCGGCCGCCGAAGAGGCTGTTGGCGGCGGTGATGCCGGCGACGTGCGTGCCGTGCGAGCCCTCGATGACGCCGATGTTGACGTAGTCGGCCTTCGCACCGGCCGCGTTGTAGACGACGTCCTTGCGGATCTCGGCGACGAACGGGATCTGCTCGACGACATCGGTCGCCGGGTCGTCCTTGCCGAAGTACCGGACCTGGTGCCCGTCCTTGTACGGCTTCATCGCCTCTTCGTCGCCGAAGTCGGCGTCGTTGTCGAGGTCGACGCGGACCGTGCCGGCGGCGGCGTCGTACAGCACGCCCCAGACGTCGGTGGTGTCACCGTCGCGGTTCAGGTCGCCCGCCATGTCGCCACCCTTGGTGGCGTCCTCGCGGAAGAGGTTGAACTTGTAGCTCCCGGCGGGGGCCGACCAGGTGCGGTCCGCGATCGCGAACGTCGGGCCGTCGACCGCCGCGGTCATCCGGCGCCACGTGCCGTCGGCGTCCGCGACCGGGTCGGTGGCCGTCACCCAGTCGACGATCTTGCGCTCGCCGGTGGTGGTCTTCTGGAGCGCCGGGTGGCCGAGGTCGACACCCGAGTCGAGGATGCCGATGGTGACGCCCCGGCCGTCGGCCTTCGGGTTGTCCTCCACGAAGTCCACGGCGCCCGTCTCGAAGGACGGGTTGTACGGGTTCTTCGCGGGCGTGCGCTTCCCGGGGGCCGCGTAGGTGCCCTGCGCGGCGGTCTTCGCGCCCTTGCCGCGGTCGGCGGCCGGCGTCGGGTCGTCCAGCGCGATCTCCTGCTTGAGATCGATGGCGTGGACCGAGGAGAGCTTCGCGGCGGCCTTGATGGCCTTGTCCGCCGCACCGGTGGGCAGGGTGGCCCGTACGTAACCGAGCTTGTCGTCCGTACGGCCGACCAGGCCGCCCTGGACGGCGTCGAGCTGCTGGGCGACCTGCTCGGTGGCGCCGGGCGCGGTGGCGACCATCAGCGTCACGCTCTTCGCTCCGTCGGCCTCCGCGTCGGCCAGCAGCTGGGCGTCGGCGGAACCGAGCTTCGCGGCGGCGGACTTGGGCGCGGGCGTGGTGGAGCGGGGGTCGTCGGCGCCGGCTGCCATCGCGGGCAGCGGTGCGGCCGCACACAGCGCGGCGACCAGACCTGCGGCGAGCGCTATGCGGGCCGCGGGTCTGGCCCCGGGTATGGAGCCGGATGATTCGAGGGTCATGGGCTTCCCTGTATGTGAAAGAAGGAGTCGTCCGGGCTGTCGTCCGGAATACGGTGCCGGATGACCGCTCAGCCTTGCCTAAGTGATGGTTGTTTGGGGAGAGTTGCCGGGGGCGCAATTCGGTGGTGGCGCACATCCGCCACCGCGCGGTATCCGCCACGGGGCCCGAATCGCCAGATTCCGGGCGCTGTTGCGGCGCGTGCCCGTAACCTCGGTCAATGAACCGAGAGCTCAGGGTGGCGGCCTACGCCGTGTGCGTGCGGAACGAGCGGGTGCTGCTGGCCCGCTGGGTGGCGCCCGACGGCGCGAAGCGGTGGACCCTGCCGGGCGGCGGCATGGACCACGGCGAGGACCCGTACGACACGGTGATCCGCGAGGTGGAGGAGGAGACGGGGTACGCCGTGGAACCGGTGCGGCTGCTCGGCGTCGACTCCATCACCCGCCGCTACCCGCGCAGGCTCGGCGCCTTCGCCGACTTCCAGGGCCTGCGCCTCGTGTACGAGGGCGAGATCACCGGCGGCGAGCTGCGCCACGAGACGTCCGGCTCCACCGACCTGGCGGCCTGGCACCCCCTGGACGCGGTGCCCCACCTCGACCACGTCGAGCTGGTCGACACGGGCATGCAGCTGTGGCGCACGCGACCGCCGACGGGACGGGTGGGACCACCGGGGAGGTGAGGGCCCGCGCCCGAGCGGTGATCCCTGTTCGGTGATCGGCGTTGCGCGTTGCGGAGCCGTTAACGCGCAGGCCACTCCCAGTGTCAACGATCCAGTGGGGCAAGGGGTTCCACTGGCTCCCACCAGCGGTCCACCCCTGCCCGGCCGATGCGACCGCACCCCGGGGAGACCGCGCCATGTCACGCCTACGCTCCGCAGCCGAAGCCGCCCTCGACCGCCGATCCTTCCTCGCAGCGACCGGAGCGGTCGGCGTCGCCGCCGGCATCGGGCTCGCCCTCCGTCCGGACCACGCGGCGCAGGCCGGCGCCGTGGCCGCCCGGGGCCCGGGCGGCGCGCCGGCGGTGGCCGCGGCGGCGCCGTCCACCCGGGCCCTCGCCCCCGTCCCGCCCTGGACCGGCACCACCCTGCGCAAGGTCGCCACCCCGCGCGGCTCCGCCTCCGGCTACCGGCGGCTGGGCACCGGCCCCGGCTGGAAGCGCGTCGTACGGACGCAGCTGGCCGCCGCCCGGGCCGGGCGCGCGGAGCGTCGTACCGCCCTGGCGTCGTTCGTACAGCTCACCGACCTCCACCTCACCGACGTGCAGCACCCCGTCCGCACCGAGTACCTGCGCGCCCAGGCGGCCGGCGCGTGGCGCCCGCAGGAGGCGCTCACCGTGCACGGCGCGATCTCGCTCGTCGAGCGCGTCAACGCGCTGCGCGGCGGGCCGGTCACCGGAGCCGACCTCGACTTCGTGATGACGACCGGCGACAACACGGACAACAACTGCAAGGCCGAACTCGACTGGTTCCTGCGCACCATGAGCGGCGGCCGCATCACCCCCGACACCGGGGACCCGAACCGCTACGAAGGCGTACAGGACTCCGGCCTGCCCCTGTACTGGCACCCGGACAGCGCGCTGCGCGACGCCGACAAGCAGCGCGGCTTCCCCCGCCTGGAGGGCTACTTCGCCGCCGTCCGGCGCCCCGTGAACAGCCCCGGACTCCGACTGCCCTGGTACTCCACCGTCGGCAACCACGACGACCTGCCGAGCGGCTGCTTCGCCAACGCCGGCGCGTCCGGCTACCTCGCCGACTTCGCGGTAGGTGGCCGGAAACTGCTGTCCCTCCCGGTGAACGACGCTAAGGCGCTCGAAGCCGTGCTCAGAAAGGGCAGTGACCCGCGCGGCACCCACTTCACCGACCTGCTGCGCCGCGAGTCGCGCCGCATGCGCTCCGTCACGCCCGACCCGGCCCGCGCCCCCTTCACCCCGCGCGAGTACGTCGAGGCACACCTCGACCCGGCGTACGCGGGCGCCGGCCCCGCCGGACACGGCTACACCCGCCAGAACGCCGACACCGGAAACCTCTACTACTCCTTCCGCGTCGCCGACGGCGTGGTCGGTGTCAGCCTCGACACCACCGACCGGGGCGGCCACTTCGCGGGCTCGATCGGCAAGGCCCAGCTGGACTGGCTGGGGCGCACCCTGCTCGCCCACCGGGACGAACACCTCATCGTTTTCAGCCACCACAACAGCTGGACGTTCGACGACGGCGGCGGCGACAAGCTCGTCGCCCTGTTCAAGCGGCATCGCAACGTCATCGCCTGGGTCAACGGACACAGCCACCGCAACGAGATCCTCGCCCACGGCAGCTTCTGGGAGATCTCCACCGCCTCCCACGTCGAGTTCCCCCAGCTCGCCCGGGTCGTGGAGCTGACCGACAACCACGACGGCACCCTCTCCCTGTTCACCACGCTGATCGAGTCCGCCGCCCCGCACCGCACGGACTTCACCGACCTGTCGCAGACGGGCCTGGCGGCGCTCTACCGCGAGCTGTCCCTCAACGCGCCGGGCGCCCGGCAGACCCTCGCGGGTCCGCTGGACGCCCGGAACACGGAGCTGCTGGTGAAGAAGCGCTGAAGCACTCAGGACGCCGTCACCGGGGCAGCACCACCACATGGGCGGGCGGCTCCCGGTCGCTCGACGCCATCAGGGCGGTCCGGACGACGGTCGCCTGCTGGTCGAGCGCTTCCCGGAGCTTCTTCGGCGTGATGTGGACGACGGTGATGCCGAGGCGCTCCAGGTGCTCGCGCTTGCGGGTGTACTGCGACCATTCCCCGAGCTCCCGGCTCCGCTCGTCGACAGACCCCGTCGCGTCCTCGTGCTGCCGCGGCGCACGGGTGTCCAGCTCCACGGCCACGGCCTGGTCGGGCCAGTAGACGTCGACACCGCCGAGGTGAGGGCCGCCGGGCAGCCGCAGGTCGACGTTCCAGAGCGGGTCGGGCAGTCCGTGGTCGCGGACCATGCGGTACAGCCGGTCCTCGGCGATGGCCCGCCCCTCGGCGAGCAGCGAATCGACGGCGTCGACGACGTACGGCCGCGAGAGCAGCCGCGCGAGGGTCAGCTCCCGCACCACGGCGGCCGGTTCGCAGTGCCCGCCGCGTACGGCCTCGGTGAGCAGGCGGCGTACGACGTCGGCGTCGGTGAGCTGTGCGACGGCGTCCGCGAGGGCGCGGGCGACGGAGGCGACCGGCAGCCCGCCGATCTCCTGGGCCTGCGGCATGGAGTGCACCCGGATCAGCCGTGCGCAGCCGGTGGAACGCAGGCGCCGGGTGCGGGGCACCAGTACGTCGATCCGGTCGAGGGACAGCAGCGAGGGCGCGCCGGCGAAGCGGTACAGCGCGAGCGCCGCCAGCCCCGTGAGCGCGACGTCCCCGTACGAGCCGGCCTCGCCCTCCGACCTGACCTGCGCGGGGACCACCGGGCCGCCGGCGGAGGCGGTGGGCCGTCCCGCGTACATCAGGGCGGCGTGCAGCCGCTCCTCGCTGGTCGGCGGGCCGGGGTGCAGGACGAAGACGCCGGGCAGGAGCTGCTGCCAGGGCCCGCCGGGCCGGCACTGCGCGGACATCTGGGCGGCGGACACACCGTGCGCGCGCAGCTGCGCGGCGGACAGCACGCGTCGCTGCGCGTCGGTGAGGTGGCTGAGGGGGCGGGGGGAGACCGGGGTGTTGTGGTTCATGTCCCGGGGTTTCCCGCGCGCCCCCGGCCTCCTAACCGCTGTTACACAGCCGTCGACAATTCAGGACATCAC
>NZ_VBVX01000293.1 GCF_005981925.1 Streptomyces albidochromogenes | reverse complement strand
GCCGGAGACCGCGTCTCAGTCGCCGGACGGGCGTCTCCGGCACCTCCCGCGACCGGCTACGCTCCGGCTCGTGGCTGAGATCCAGATTCCCGCTGACATGAAGCCCGCCGACGGCCGTTTCGGCGCGGGCCCCTCCAAGGTGCGTACGGAGGCGCTGGACGCCCTGGCCGCCACCGGCACCTCCCTCCTCGGTACGTCCCACCGCCAGGCCCCGGTCAAGAACCTGGTCGGCTCGGTGCGTGACGGCGTACGCGACCTCTTCCAGCTCCCCGAGGGCTACGAGGTGATCCTGGGCAACGGCGGTTCCACCGCCTTCTGGGACATCGCGACCCACGGCCTGATCGAACGCAAGTCCCAGCACCTGAACTTCGGCGAGTTCTCGTCGAAGTTCGCGAAGGCCGCCAAGCTGGCGCCCTGGCTGGACGACCCGACCGTGATCGCCTCCGACCCCGGTACGCACCCGGACCCGCGGGCCGAGGCGGGGGTGGACGTGTACGCGTTCACCCACAACGAGACCTCGACCGGTGTCGCGGCGCCGGTCAAGCGCGTCGAGGGCGCCGACGCCGGCTCCCTCGTCCTGGTCGACGCCACCTCCGGCGCGGGCGGCCTGCCGGTCGACATCGCCGAGACCGACGTCTACTACTTCGCCCCGCAGAAGTCGTTCGCCTCCGACGGCGGCCTGTGGATCGCGGTCTTCTCCCCCGCCGCCCTGGAGCGCGCCGCACGCGTCCACGCGTCCGGCCGCCACATCCCGGAGTTCTTCAGCCTGCCCACGGCGATCGACAACTCCCTCAAGAACCAGACGTACAACACCCCCGCGCTCGCGACCCTCTTCCTGCTGGACGACCAGCTGAAGTGGATCAACACGCAGGGCGGCCTCGACTGGTCGACCCGCCGCACCGCGACCTCGGCGGCCAACCTCTACGGCTGGGCCGACGAGTCGAAGTACGCGACGCCGTTCGTCACCGACCCGGCGAAGCGTTCGCAGGTCATCGGCACGATCGACTTCTCCGACGAGATCGACGCCACGGCGGTCGCCAAGGCGCTGCGCGCCAATGGCATCGTCGACACCGAGCCGTACCGCAAGCTGGGCCGCAACCAGCTGCGCGTGGCGATGTTCCCGGCGATCGACCCGGCCGACGTCCAGGCCCTGACCGCCTGCGTCGACTACGTGATCGAGAAGCTGTAGCGGTACGCCGACGAGCAGTCGGCGAGGGGCCCGGCGGACACTGTCGCCGGGCCCCTCGCCGTACCCCGGCCGCGCCGGGCGCACCGGCCGGCCGTCGAACCCCGGGTATCGGACAGCCCGTTCCGGTGCGCGGCCGATATCCGCTCTACCCAGGCCGGGCCCCGCTGCCTACAGTCCGAAGGGTTCCAGCGCGCCTCGGCCGACGGCCGGAGGGAACCGCTTGAATGTTTGACATGCCCATGCCCATGCCCATGCACCCATGCCAGAACCCGAGGACCCGCGCCACCACGTCACAGTTCCTTCGGTTGGACCCCCCAAGTTCGCCCGACGACCGATCGGAGCACCATGCCCAGACGCACAAGACGGCAGCGAGCGTTACTCGTCGGCGGTGCGGCCGCCGCGATGCTCGCCTCCACCCTGACCGCACACAGCGCCTCGGCGGCGACGGACCAAGGGATCGTCGCGCCGCCCGACAAGATCGTCATCGAGATAGCGACCGTCAACGGTTCGGGCTGTCGCCAGGGAACGGCCGCCATCGCGGTCTCCCCCGACAACACGGCCTTCACCGTCACGTACAGCGACTACCTCGCCCAAGTGGGCCTCGGCGCGAAGCCGACCGACTTCCGCAAGAACTGCCAGCTCAACCTGATCGTGCACGTCCCGCACGGCTTCACGTACGCCGTCGCCAGCGCCGACTACCGCGGCTACGCCCGCCTCCAGCCGGGCGCCACGGCCGTACAGAAGGCGTCGTACTACTTCCAGGGCTCGCCCGACACCGCGTCGAGGAGCCATCCGTACGCCGGGCCGTACGACAACAACTGGCAGGCCACCGACGAGACCGACTGGGGACAGCTGGTCTGGGCGCCCTGCGGAGTGAAGCGGAACTTCAACATCAACACCGAACTGCGCGTCAACGCCGGTACGTCCGACCCGACCCGCACCAACAGCTTCATCGCGATGGACTCGACGGACGGCGACATCAAGACCATCTACCGGCTGGCCTGGAAGGAGTGCCCGGCCTAGTCGCGACCGGGGTGGGTCCGCCCCCCTCCCGGGCCCACCCCTCCGGCTCCGCGTCAGCGGCTCAGCGCCTGGAACCGGCGTACCGCCAGCGGCAGGAACACCGCTGTGATCACCAGCGGCCAGACCACCGCCATCAGCACCGCGTTCTCCTCGATCCACGTGCCGCCGCTCACCGGCTGCCCGAACAGCTCGCGGGTGGCGGTGACCGTCGACGACACCGGGTTCCAGGCCGCGACCGGCCCCAGCCAGCTCGGCATCAGGGACGGCGCCACGAAGATGCTGGAAATCATCGTCAGTGGGAAGGCCACCGCGTAGAGGCCGCCGGCCGCCTCGGCGTTGGGGACGAGCAGCCCCAGCCAGACGCCCACCCAGATCAGGCTGAAGCGCAGCAGCAGGAGCAGCCCGAAGGCCCCCGCGGCGGCCGGCGCGCCGCCCTCGGCCTCCCAGCCGATGAGCAGGGCCGTCACCCCCAGGATCGTCAACTCGGCGCAGGCGACCAGCAGATCGGACACACCGCGCCCGGCCGCCACCGCCGACGGCGCCATGGGCATCGAGCGGAAGCGGTCGATCACGCCCTTCGTGGAGTCCGTGACCACGGCCATCGTGGTGCCCATGAACCCGAAGGCCATGGTCGAGGCGAACATCCCGGGCATCAGGAACTCCCGGTAGTCCCCGTCGCCGGGCACCGCCATCGCCTCGCCGAAGACGAATCCGTACAGCAGAACGGAGACGATCGGGAAGCCGAGCTGCCAGACGATGGTGACCGGCTGGCGCTGGTAGTGGGTGAGGGTGCGCCGGGTGACGTTCCAGCAGTCCGCCAGGGCCCAGTACAGCCGCCGTTCGGGCCCCGCGGGGTACAGATCCCCGGGGTGGGGAGCCGCAGGATTCGGATCCGTTTCCCGCTTCTCGGTCTCCTCGGTCTTCACGGTGCTCACGCCGCCGCCTCCAGTTCCGCACGGTGTCCGGTCAGGCGCAGGAACACGTCGTCGAGGCTGGGCCTGCGCAACCCGATGTCCTCCACCGCGATCCCCTCGTCCTGGAGGGTCCGCGCCACCTCCGTCAGTGCCGCCACCCGGTCGTCGACCTGCGCGTGCGCCCGCAGCGCCACCTCGTCCGTCTCCGGTTCGGTGACCGAGACACGGGCGATCACCCGGGCGGCCGCGGCCAGGTCCGCCGCCCGGGCGACGACGACTTCGACCCGGTCGCCGCCGACCCGGTTCTTCAGGCCGTCCGGGGTGTCGTCGGCGATGGCCCGCCCCCGGTCGATGACGGTGATGCGCGAGGCCAGCTTGTCGGCCTCCTCCAGGTACTGGGTGGTCAGCAGTACGGTCGTACCGCCCGCCACCAAGGCCCGTACCGCGTCCCACACCTCGCCCCGCCCGCGCGGATCGAGCCCGGTGGTCGGCTCGTCGAGGAACAGCACGCGCGGGGCGAGGATCATCGACGCGGCGAGGTCGAGCCGGCGCCGCATCCCGCCGCTGTACGCGCCCACGCTCTTGTCGGCCGCGTCCACCAGGTCGAACCGCTCCAGGAGTTCGCCCGCCCGCGCCTTCGCGCGCCGCCCGCCCAGATGGAAGAGGCGGCCGAACATCTCCAGGTTCTGCCGCCCGGTCATGACCTCGTCGACCGCCGCGTACTGGCCGGCGAGGCCGATCCGGCGGCGTACGAGCCGAGGGTCGCGGGCCACGTCCACGCCCGCGACCTCCGCCCGGCCGCCGTCGAACCTCAGGAGCGTGGCCAGGGCGCGTACGGCGGTCGTCTTGCCGGCTCCGTTGGGGCCGAGCAGGCCGTGCACGGTGCCGGCACGGACGGCCAGGTCGAAGCCGTCGAGGGCGAGCTTGTACGCGCCGCCCCCGGCCGTCTTCTTCTCCGCGTACCGCTTCCGCAGTCCTTCCGCCCGCACGGCGTAATCGGTGGCACTCACCAAGGGATCCCTTCGCTCACGGCACACTGACGATCGAGCAACTGAGTACGGCGTACCCGATTGAGAGTACACCGTACTCAGTTCATGCGGAGCGGATTTAGAGTGAGCCCATGAAGAAGACGACCGGGCCGGGCGACACCAGCACCACCAGTGGCAGCGGCGACATCGGCCGCAGCCTCGAACTGCTCTGGGGTACGGGCGAGCGCCCCACCCGCGGCCCCAAGCCCGGCCTCACGCTCGACCGCATCGTGGCCGCCGCGATCGCGATCGCGGACGCGGAGGGCATCGACGCGGTGTCGATGCGCCGCCTGTCGACCGACCTCGGCACGGGCACCATGTCGCTGTACCGCTACGTACCGGGCAAGGCCGAACTCCTCGACCTCATGCTCGACCGCGTACAGGGCGAGCCGCTCGACGCCGTCGACGCCCGGGAGCCGGCGGACTGGCGGACGGCCATGGAGTCCATGGCCCGCACCCATCTCGCACTGCTGCGGCGCCATCCGTGGCTGCTGAAGATCAACCAGGCGCGCACGGTCCTCGGACCGAGCGCGGTGCGCGGCCTCGAGATGTCAGTGGCCGCGCTCCAGGGCATGGGGCTCCGCGACCAGGAGCTGATCTCCTCGATCATCGCGGTCCAGAGCTTCGTCGTCGGCGTCGCCCGGATGGAGGCCGAGGCCGACGAAGCGGCGAAGGAGACGGGGCAGAGCCACGAGGAGTTCTGGGGAAGCCAGATGCCGTACCTGGAGCAGGCCATGGCGAGCGGGGAGTTCCCGCTGGTCGCAGCTCTGGACGAGGACGCCTTCGACACCGGCTTCGACCACTTCGCGTTCGGGCTCCGCCGGTTGGTGGCGGGGTTCGAGGTGCTGGTAGCAGAGCGCGCGGGACAGCACTGACGGGCGGCCTCAGGGCGTGCCGGTCGCCACGGCCGGCTCCGGCCCCTCGTCCCGCTGCGCCACCCGTGCGTTCAGGATGAGCACCACGCTCGCCGCCATGATCCAGGCCCCCAGCAGCACCGGCGTGGCCCAGGCGCTGAACGGCGCGCCAAGCGACAGCACGGCCACCACGAACCCGAACCACCCGAGCCACATCGGCACGGCCCGCGACTCGCGCGCCACCCGCCACACCGCGAACAGCAGCACCGCCGCGCCGAACATCGCCGCGATCGTCGCGAGGTAACCCACGTTCAGGAGCAGGATCGCCAGGAACGCCGTCTGCGGGCCGACGCGGAGCACGTCGGAGGTACCGACCGTGATGGCGAACGCGGTCCCGGTGATCGCCGCGACCAGCAGCAGCACGGTGAAGACCGTGCCGCCCACCAGGACGAGGTGCGAGCGGTTGCCCGCCAGGCGCGACAGGGCGACCAGGAAGAACACGAACAGCAGGCCCGCCACCAGCAGCAGCACCGCCGACGTCTCCGCCAGCGCCTGATTGCCGTCCTTGGAGTAGAAGCGCACGACGTGCCTGATCGCGCCCCGCCCGGTCGTGTCGGGCGTACGCATCAGCAGGATGTGACCGGCGATCAGCAGCCCTCCGGCCACCAGCCCGGCGATCCCGGGCCACAGGTCGCGGTGCGGGGCGGGCTCCGGGTGGGACGCGGCGGGGGTGTGCACGCTCTGCGACGCCATGATCGTGGCCTCCCACGTGGCATGAACATCCGTCCCCGAGCCGTCGGTCCCATTCTGTCACCGGGGGACGGCCGCCGCGCGGCCTCAGAAGCGGGCGTGCGCCGTGATGTCCGCGTCGAACTGGTCGATCATCGCGGGCGTCACCGTCGGCCGGCACTGCCCGATGGCCGCCAGGTAGTCCTCCGTGCTCGCGCCGAGCGCGCGCGGATCGCCCGCACCCGCTCCGATCTCCGCCAGGTCCCGCTCGAACGCGGCCTGGGCGGCGATACGGGCCGCGTGCTCGATGTCGGCCGGCGTGAACAGCTCGCTCGCCTCCACCAGCCGGGCCACGTCCACATCCGCCCTGCCGTCCGTGTACCGGGCCCAGATCGCCGCCCGGGCCGCCGTGTCCGGCGTACCGATCGGAATCAGGTAGTCGAACCTGCCGGGCCGCAGGAACGCCGGGTCGAGCGACCGGATCGAGTTGGTGGCGCACACCAGCAGACGCTCGTCACCCTCCCGGAAGCCCGGTATGAGCTTGAGCAGCTCGTTGGTCACTCCGTGCATGCCGCCGGGCTGCGCGGGCTCGGTCCGTACCGGAGCGATCTCCTCGACCTCGTCGATGAAGACCAGCACCCGCTCCAGCTCCGCGATACGGGCGAACGCGTCCCGCAGCGCCGCCGCGAGGTTGCCCTCGTCGGCCAGCCGCGACGGCAGCAGCTCGACGAACGGCCAGCCGAGCTTCGACGCGATGCCCCTCGCGAACGTCGTCTTGCCGGTCCCGGGAGGCCCGAAGAGCGCGACAGCGCGCGGCGGCCGCACCCCGTGCCGGGCGGCGCGTTCCGGCTGCGCGAGCGGCAGTACGACGCGCCGCTCGATCAGGTCCTTCTCCGCCTCCATGCCGGCCACCTTCGCCCAGAGGTCGCTGGGCAGGAAGCGCCCGCCGAGGTCCTCCAGGAGGTTGGCGGACGGGCCGTGGAGCGGCTCCACCTTCTCGAAGTACGCCACGGCGGGCCGGCGCGTGTACCCCGCGTTGAGCAGGCCCTCACCGAGCAGGTCCTCCTCGGGCAGCACGTACGCGATACGCCCCACCCGGGCGGCGACGAGCCGCCGCTCCAGCTCCACGAGCAGCGCACTGGCCAGCCCACGGCCGCGCCACGCGGAGGAGATCGCGATGCGCATCACCCAGGCGCGCTCCCCGGCGACGCAGGCGAGCGCCGCACCGATGGGAACGCCCTGGTGGACGGCGACGACGGCGGGCTGCCGCGACGTGAGCGCACCGATGCACTCGGCGAGCGAGAACACCGACTCCTGCCCGAGCTCGGCCGTGGTGTCGATCAGGTGGACCACTGCCGCGAGATCGCTCTCGCGGTAGTCGTGGATGAGCCAGTTCACCGGTACCGCCCCTCGTAGGTGCTGTTCCGGTGAGGCTAGGGGCGCGTGTGCGACGGGTCCTGCGCCACGGTGCACAAAGCGCGGGGGGAAGTCGGACGATCCGTCGGTTGCGGGGGCCTCGCGTTCCCGGGCCCGGAACGGGCCGATGGCCCCCCGCCCGCTCACGCGGTACGGAAGGCCATCGGCTCATGAGGCGCCGAGGTCGGACAGGCGGTCCGCCTACTCGGGCAGGAACCCCTGCTGGCCGCTCATCGAGCCCTCCTGCCGGCTCTGCTCCTGCAGCCGCTGCGCCTTGTCCTGCAGCTTCTGACGCTCCTGCGGATCGGTCGCGCGCTCCGCCGCCTGCCTCAGCTGCTCGGCCTTCTCACGCATCTGCTGCACACGGCCACTGGATTCGCCTGCAACGCTCATCGTCACTCCTTGACGTTGGGGAGAGCGGGTCCCCTTCAGCGAACCAGGGCTTCGTCACCCTCGCACGCCGAACGGTCACCCTCCGTTAGAACGCACCTATGACCGCCGCATCAGCCGCTTCAGCCCCAGGTACGCGGCGAGGACGCCGCCGATCACGACGAGCCCGAGGGTGACCTTCCCGTCCCCACCCCCGGCGTCCCCGCTTC
>NZ_VBVX01000292.1 GCF_005981925.1 Streptomyces albidochromogenes | reverse complement strand
GCACAGGGGAGCACAGGGGCGTTTGCGGGGCGGGGGCCTTGGTCGAGGCCGACCTCAGAAACGACTGAGCCCGTCGCGTACGCCCCGAGGGGGCGGGCGCGACGGGCTCAGCTCTGGGCGTACGGCTTACTGCCCCTGGTGCGGGGGATGCTGCGCATAGGGGTTGGGCTGCTGCGGTGCCTGGCCCGGAGGCGAGCCGGGGTACGGCTGCTGGGCGGAGGGGTACGCCGGCTGGTCCGGGTAACCGCCCTCCTGAGAGGGCCCGCCGCCGGATCCTCCGCCACTGCCTCGGTTGCCACGGCTGCGGATCACGGCGAAGACGATGCCACCGATGACGAGGACGCCTACGATGCCGGCGATGACGAGGATGGTGCCGGAGGAGGACTTGGTCTTCTTCTTGGCCTGGTTCGTCGTGCTGTCTCCACCCTCAGAGCCGCTGGCGGCCTTTGAGGACGTGGACGCGGGCGCTTGCGGGAGGGGGCCCTCCTTCGGGCCCTTGGGAATGTCCATCGTCAGCGCCGAACCCGGGCGCGCGATCCCGTAGCCGTACTGACGGTCGGGGACCTCACTCACCTTGTTCTCCAGGAACGAGGCCGACTTGACCATGCGGTTGATGACTTGGCCGGCTGTGAGGTCGGGGAATTTAGAGCGGACAAGGGCTGCGATTGCTGAGACGTAAGCGGTGGCGTGGGAGGTGCCGTCGGCTACTCCGTAACCGCTGGCGAGGTGAGGTTCAGCAGCCAGGATCCTTACGCCCGGGGCCGCGAGAGTGACTCCCTTACCAGTATTCGAATCGCCCCAAATCTTGAACGACTCATCGATGGCGGTTACTGCAACTACCCCCGGAAGAGCGGCCGGGTAATTTACGGTTCCACCGTCATTGCCCGCGCCCGAGACAACTACGACGTCATGATCCTGCGCATACTTGATTGCCTTAGCGCCCTTAGATCCGGGGTAAGCATTGTCATCGTTGAATGAAAGGTTGATGACCTTAGCACCCTGATCCACAGCGTACCGAACTCCAGCCGGCCAGGCCGCCGAGTCCATCTCCTCGCCCGCATCGGCGCGAACCGGCAAGATCTTGGACTTAGGCGCGAGCCCCATCACACCAGCAGCATTGTTGGCCCCATGGCCGCGGCCAGCGATGAGACTCGCCATTTCCGTACCATGGCCATCGTCATCCTGATGCGGATCGTCGCCGCTAAAGTCCTTCCCCGCCAAGACCTGTCCTGCCAGATCGGGATGGCTGGCGTCGACTCCAGAGTCCACGACAGCAACCGTGACACCTGCGCCCTGCGATGTCGCCCAAACCCTCTCTGCGTCGTACACGCGTAGTGGCCATTGCTTGTCCCGCATAGCGTCCCCAGTCGCCATGGGGGCTGAAGTGAGGAGCAAGGCTCCTGTCAGCGCCACGACTCCTGTCGTGGACCAGACTCGCTTGACACCCATTCCTTGCTCCTCACTCAACTACGACTGGTTACGCCAGCCTGCATACGCGGACCGCTGGCAGCTTGCCATTCGGGCCGCGCGTGTGCCTACTCGATGTTCCGCGGCACGTTGCGCCTGCGGTCCTCCTCCGAGATCCAGGTCTCCTCGTCTTCGACCAGGTAGTCGGGACGCTCGCCCCTGCTGTTCTCGTCCTCGGGGCGCCTGCCATTACCTCGGCCCATGCCGCCTGCCATACCGCCGGCCATGCCGCCGCGCTGCGATCCACCGCGGCTGCCGTGCAGGCCCGCACCGGCGCCTGTGCCCTTACCGGTAGGTGCCTTGGCCGCACCGACTACGCCACCTCGAGCCTTCGCAAGGGCTCCTCGGCCGCCCGCTGCAGCGCCACCTCGACCGGCTGCGCCGGCCCCGGCACCGCCGCCCATGCCGCCCATGCCGGCTCGACCACCGGTACCACGGTTGGCTCCGGCGCCTCCCGGGCCACCGCTGAGACCAGCCCGGCCTCCCGGGGCACCGAGGCCGCTGCGCGCAGCCGGGGAGATTCCACGCGGACCACCGATAGCGCTGCGACCGCCACCACCGCCAAGACCAGGGCCTCCGATGGGAGCGATGCCGCCGGGCGGCATTGCTCCGCCGCCACCGCCGCCACCACCACCGCCAGGGACGGGACCGGGGCTAAGGCCGGGGCCAGTTAGCCCGGGCTTGATGCTGTCCACGTTCGTACCCGTGGTGGGCGGCAGCACGGAACCGCCGGTGATGCCCTTCGCACGGGGAACCTGTGGGGCCGCGCCGATCTGGCTGGTTCCGCCGGCGCTCCAGGGCTTGGGAGCTGCGCCTACCGCACCCGGGCGAGCGCTGCCGGATGGGCTCGGCATCGTGATGGGGGGAGGCATCGGCACGTCACCTGACGGGGGCGCGTACGGGTCGTTGGGGTCACCGCCAACCTTCGGCGTCTTGGCGTAAGCCTTGTAGTTGACCGCCAGCTGCTCCATCACTGCAACAGCTTCGAGCTGCTTCTGCTTACCCAGCGACAGGGAATCCGCATTCGCCTTCGCCGCAGCTTCCGTGCTGGCGCCGTTCTTGATGTCTTCCAGCAGCCGAGCGTCGTTCCGCTCGTCATCGAAGGCCTTGTCCCAAGCCCTGTCCCAGCCGGACGGCTCCTTGATGTCCCGCATCTTTTCCCTGGAGGCGCGCAGATCCTTCTGCGCGGCATCCATTATCTGCGCATTGCGATTCGCCCAAGCAGCGCCATTCCTGACCCTCTGCGAGAGCTTCGCCGCCTCGCGCTGGAACGCCTGGGCCGCTTCGCCTTCCCAGTGTTCCAAGACGTTGTCAACAGCCGTCTGCAGCATTCCGGCGACGCTGTCCTTCGCCGAGACGGAGTCCACTCCGCCGCTCTTGCCGTCACCATCTCCTCCGGAGAGGATGTTGTGCACCTGCTTCCAGTGCTGACTGACCTCGTAGATCCGGTCCGGATCCGCGTTCATGATCATGTCGCGCAGAGCAGGGATCCCCTGGTTCATCAAGGGCGTTTCGATCTGACTGCGATCCGGCCCGCCCTTGCCGCCGTTGGGCTGCTCCTCGAGGATCTCGTCGTGCTTGTCCTGGATGCGCTGCTCTCGCGCCTCCTGCTGCGCTTTGATTTGTTCAGGTGTGGGGTGGTAACCGTATGCCATCTTCGAACATCCCCTCCGTCAGTGGCCGTTGCCTGTAAGCCGTTTAGAAAGCCGAGCCCTTGGACCCGCCAGAGCCGCCACCCATGTTCGTCTCGACCGCGAGCTCCTGGTCGGCGTACTTGTCCTTGACCTTCGAGGCGCTCGTGCCGAACCTTTCAATCAGGTCGTGCAGTCCCCGGATGATGTTCTCGATCCGGACCTTCTCTTCTTCGTGAGCCGCGTGCAGCGCGTTCGACTCCAGGAACTTGTCACTGCCGAAGGCACTGCTAGGGATGTTCGTCTCGTACTTGGCTTTGGTCTTGGCCGACTCCATGTCGCCAAGGAGACCCAGCAGCTTCCGGATGACCTCATCCAGCGCGCTCAGATCGACCCGCACTCCGTTGCTCATACCCCGTTGTCCTCTCCCCTGTTTCCTTAACCTGACTGCCTGGCGCGCTTGTTGCGCCAGTCCCGCACCGCGATTCCGCTCCCGCTCGCCAGGAGTACCAGCAGCAGGCCCGCGCCCACCACGTACATCGCCACCCGGCGCTCCTGTTCCGCCTCCGTCTCGCCCATCGTCACTGCCATGGGGATGACCTCGCCGGCGCCCGCGGTCACCGGTAGGTCCGGCTTCGGGCGGGTGCCCGGGGTGGAGTCGTCCGCGAGGGCGGCCACCGGGTCGACGACGCCCCAGCCCAGGTAGCGGTTCGCCTCACGGCCCGGGCGCTGGGCGGATTCCTGGATGCGGGTGGTGATCTGGGCCGCGGTCCAGCTCGGGTGCTTCTCCTTGAGCAGCGCCGCCACACCGGCCACGTACGGGGCCGCGAAGCTCGTGCCGTCCGCCGTGCACTGGCCGCCCTTCGGGACGGTCGAGACCATGCCGACGCCGGGCGCCGCGATGTCGACGAAGTCGCCCGCCTGCGAGAAGGTGGCGCGTTCGTCGTTGCGGTCCGAGGCCGCCACCGCCAGGACGCCCGGGTACGACGCCGGGTAGGTGTCGGCGGACCGGCCGTCGGCGCCGTCGTTGCCGGAGGCCGCGACGATCAGGACGCCGGCGTCCACGGCGTTCGCGACCGTGGTGCGCAGTTCCCCGTTGTCCTTCTTGTTCGCGGTGTCCGAAGAGATGTTGATGATCTTCGCACCCTTGGCGACCGCGTCGCGGATCGCGGCGGACATCGTCCCCGAGTTGCCCTGTTTCTCCTCCCCGCCCGTGTAGCGGAGAGACAGGATCTTGGCCTCCGGGGCGATGCCCGCGAAGCCGGTGCCAGGGTACGGCCGGGCCGCGATGATGCCCGCGACACGGGTGCCGTGGCCCTCGATGTCCTCGGTGCCGTCCTTCGACTTGCCGACGTAGTCCTTGCCGCCGGCGGCCATCGCGCCGCGCAGCTGCGGGTTCGTGTCGTCGACGCCGGTGTCGATGACGGCTACCGTGACGCCCTTGCCCGTCGCCTGCTCCCGCAGTTGGTCCAGGAGTACGCGCTGGAGCGACCACGGCGTGGACTTTATGATCTTGCCGCCGAACGTGCACTCGGAGCTGGAGGTCAGCCCGAAGGACGGCTTGCCGGCGTCCGCGAGGCGAGTGGGAGCGGCAGCGGCCGCTGCCGGCGGGGCTGTCGTGAGACACACCCCGGTGACCGCGAGAACGCCAAATGCCCGCTGCAGTGCGCGGGTTCCACTCGTGCGCTTGCGCGGACGGGGTGTCAGGACCCCCATGTTCAGGCTCCCCAGGCTTTCTTGCCCCGGTCCGTTCGTCGGCCGGAGCTCTGGTTGTCGCAGAAGTGGGTCGGCCCAGCGGACGCCATGACGTCGCCGGGCCGGCCCATCTCGTGTGACCTCGGGCCGGCTCAGCCCCAGGTGTTGGCGTTGCTCTTCTCGGTGGCCTGGTAGTTCTCCGCCGAGTTCTGCAGCGCCGCGGCGATCTTCATCAGCGTCGCGTGCAGGTTGGCCGCGGTCTTGTCCCAGTCGCGCTGCTTGCGCTGGTAACCCTCCTGCGCCTCACCTTCCCAGGTGCTGGCGACGCGCCGGACAGCGGCCTCGACGTCGTCGAGCTGCTGCTTGATACGGCCGGCGGTGTTCTTGACGTCCGTGGACGCGTTGGTGATGGTGGCGTAATTGACGAGAATCGACATCGTCGCTCCCTTTCAGGAAGAAGTCGTGGCGGGTCGGGGAGAGTTGCTCAGCCGAAGTCGGACATGATCTTGCTGACTTCAGCGTTCTGCTGCTCTTCCGACGCGGTGTAGTTGCTCCGCGTGGAGTCCACGGCTTCCTTGATGTCGTTGAGGATGTCGCTCATCCTCTTGGCATCCTCGTTCCACCGGTTCTGGAGCTCGTGGTACGACTTGGCCGCCGTGCCCTGCCAGCCCCCCGCGATCTGGCTGATCACGCCGTCGAGACGACGGATCTCGCCCTGGATCTGACCATTCACGGTGGCGATCTGGCCCGAGAGCCTGGTCAGCTCATCTTCTGTTACCCGAAACTGCCCGGCCATGGTGAACCTTCCCCCATGTCGTTGATGGTCCGGGAAGCCTGTGCCACTCCCCGGATAAGCGTCACATCAATGAGCGCTGCAAACACTCTATCGTCCGTACGTCACACATCCACATGTGCGAGTTATCAGTTACAGAGTTCACACACACGCGCGACGGCCTTGTGATCGACAACACCAAGTGCCGCCCCGATTATGCCCGTTGGGGTCACTGGCTCTGCGGCTGCGCCGCGCTTCCGGTGTCCAGCATCGGCCCCTTGGGAATGAACTCCGCGAACGGCTGCGGCACGATCGCGGGGCTGGACACCTTCTCGTAACCCAGGCGGGTGCGCGCCTTGTCCGTCTCGCTCGCCTCGTCCTGCGAGGACGCCTTGCCACCGCTCTTGTCGGCCGCGCTGTCGTTGTTCGAGGGCAGCGAGTAGCGCAGGCCCGTGTCCGTCAGCAGGTACGTGGCGCCACCGCCCTGCGCCGCGCCGGTGACCTCCTGGAAGAGCAGCCCCGAGCCCGAGGAGACGTACGCGTTCAGCGAGTCGGCGATGATCTTCTTGGGGTACGCCGCGCCGGCCCATGTGGCGAGCTTCGGCTTCGCGTCCGGCCCGACGGCGCCGCCGTAGACACTGCACGAGGTGGTGCGGGCCGCCTCGGTCGCCGTCGCCGCGGGGTTGGCCTGCCGCGGTACGTCGTGCGGCCAGCCCTTGTCGCCGTAGAAGGGTTCGCTGACCCCGCCGTTGGCTTCGATGATGTCGGAGGTCTCGGCCTTGATGTCGGTGACCTCGTCGTTCGCGTACGCCAGCGAGGCGGACGGCGACGCCTTGATCAGGGCGGCGACGAACGGCGAGACCGACGCGATCCGGTCCTTGAGCACGACGTAGTACTGATACCCCTGCGCGTCCCGCGCCTTGAGCACCCGGCCCACCGTCGCCGCCTCGGCCGGAAGCCCCTGGAGCGTGGTCTTGTCCCCCGCGGCCTCCACCACCGGGAAGGAGATCTCGCCGCCCGGGTTGAGCGTCTTCAGCCACTCCGCGCTCACCGGCTGCGGCTTGGCCGTCGAACCGATGACGGAGGCGCGCAGCTGCTGCATCTCCGTGGTGTCGGGCCGTGAGGTGCCGCCCAGCACGAAGGCGTTGCCCTTGCCGTCGACCAGGTACTCCAGCTTCGTCCTGGTGTTGACGACGTACAGCGCTTCGCGCGCGTCGACCTTCCCCGCGTTCGCGACCGACTTCGCGTCCTTGTCGTTGAAGACGAAGACGGCCCGGTCGAGCGACGTGCCCGAGCCGCGCATCGGCTGCTCGCAGACCGCCCAGGTCTTCGCCTTCTCGGCGTCCTCCTTGGTGGGCAGCCGGTCGGGGGCGTACGGGATGCCGAGCGTCGCTCCGTGCGGGATGCCGCTCTTGTCGATCTCCTTGCCCGGCACCTCGATGACGCTGCCCTTGCCCTTGTCCAGGAGGAGCTTGGCGGAGGCGTAGTTGAGGACGGGGTGCAGCGTCGGGACCTGCTTGCCGTTCGCCGCCTTGTCCTTGATGACGACGTAGCGCGTGGTGGAGTCGCTGTCGACGATGATGTGCTCGTAGGGCGTGTCCCAGCCCTTCGGCGCCGACGGCTTGATGACGCCCCAGGCGATGAAGCCGATCACCAGGACGACACCCACCGCCAAGCTGGGCATCACCGTACGGATGGGCCGCGGCGCGCCCTCGTCGGAGCCCCCGGGCGAAGGTGCCAGGAACGCTGCGACGGTGCGCTTGCGAGCGAACGTATAGGCGGCGAGCTCATCCCGACGCGTTGCCATGGTCCTGGCTCTCCCGTTTGGTCGTGCGTGAAGGCTGCTTGAGCCGAACAGGCCACCTACTATGCCCTGCGCCGCGCGACCGTGATCCACCAGGTGCGCGGTCCCCGCCGCATCTTCACAGCCCTGTGCCATGTTCGTAGCCCGGCACCTGTGTCGCCCCGTGTTCATCAACGGGTACCGTGACCACTCGCACAACTGACGTGGGCAATTGTGGCCCCTGGCCCCGTCGCCGCGTTCCGCGAGACGGATCCGCACCGACGAGGGCCACCACTTCGCGAAAGGGATCTCCCGGGGGATGACCAGCGCTACGAGCACTCGGCGCGGACGCCGCGCACAGCAGCAACCGGGCCGTGGCCGCAGAGCCGCCCCCGCCCCGGCCCGGTTGCTGC
>NZ_VBVX01000291.1 GCF_005981925.1 Streptomyces albidochromogenes | reverse complement strand
GCGCCGCCCGCACCGCGCCTCCGCCTCCACGGCCGCCCGTACGCCCGCCCGCACCGGCACCCGCACCCGCACGTGGCCGCTGGCCGTCGTGGTGGCCTGTGCGCTGGCCTGGAGCTCGTCCGGCGCGACCGTCGCCGAGCCCTCCGGCTCCGGAATCAAGGGCGCGATCGACACCATCCTCACCGACGCCCGCCTCGACGGCGGGGCCGCGAGCGTCGTCGTGGCCGACGCCGCCACCGGTGAGACGCTCTACCAGCGCGACGGCTCCGACCGCCTCATGCCCGCCTCCAACACCAAACTGCCCACCTCCGCGGCGGCGATGGCCGTCCTCGGGCCCGACTACCGCTACCGCACGGACGCCCTCGCCACCGGCACCCGCCACGGCTCCGTCCTGCGCGGCGACCTCTACCTGCGCGGCACCGGCGACCCCACCACCCTCGCCGCGGACTACGACGCACTCGCCCGCCGAGTCGCCGCCACCGGCATCAAGCGCGTCTCCGGCCGCCTCGTCGCCGACGACACCCGCTTCGACACCCAGCGCCTGGGCCGCTCCTGGGCCGCCGACGACGAATCGTCGTACTACTCCGCTCCGATCTCGGCGCTCACCGTCGCCCCGGACACCGACTACGACGCCGGATCGGTCATCGTCGAGGCGGCCCCCGGCGCCGAGCCCGGCGCGGAGCCCGAGCTCCGGCTCACCCCGCGCACGGACTACGTCGACCTCGACGTGCGGGCCACGACCGTCCCCGCCGGCCGGCCCCGGACGCTCACCGTCGAACGCGAGCACGGCTCGAACACCGTCGTCGTCGCCGGTGACATCCCGGTCGGCGCCGCCCCCGTCAAGGAGTGGGTCAGCGTCTGGGAGCCGACCGGTTACGCCGCCGCCGTCTTCGCCGACGCGCTGGACAGCCACGGCGTACGCGTCAACGGCCCCACCCGCCTGGGCCGCCCCACCCCCGAGGACGCCAAGCCCCTGGCCACCCACACGTCCATGCCGCTGAAGGAGCTGGTGCGCCCCTTCATGAAGCTGTCCAACAACATGCACGCCGAGGCGCTCACCAAGACCATCGGCCACGAGACGACCGGCGAAGGCACCTGGAGCGCCGGCCTGGCCGGTATCTCGGCGTACCTCAAAAAGGAAGGCGTCGACACGGCCACACTCCGGCAGGTCGACGGCTCGGGCCTCTCCCGCATGAACACCATCCCGGCCGCCCAGCTCACCAAGCTCCTCCTCGCCGTGCGCACCGCGCCCTGGTACGCCGACTGGAAGGCGTCCCTGCCCGTCGCCTGCGACCCGGACCGCGCGATCGGCGGCACCCTGCGCTCCCGGATGTGCAAGACGCCCGCCGCGCTGAACGCCCGCGCCAAGACGGGCACCCTGACGGGCGCCTCCGGGCTCTCCGGGTACGTCACGGACGCGGGCGGGCGCGAGCTGGTCTTCAGCATCCTCCTCAACAACCACCTGGCGGCGTCCGTCAAGAGCGTCGAGGACGCGATCGTGACCACCCTCGCCTCCTCGACCGAGACCCGCACGACCCTCGTACGTCCCACCTCACCTCGGGTCGCGCCTCCCGCCGGGGCGGCCGACGCGTCCCTCGAATGCTCCTGGCGCAAGCCCGCCCCCTGCTGAACCACGCTGAACCACCCTGAACGACGCGAAAAAGGGGTGGCCCCGGAACTTTCGTTCCGGGGCCACCCCTTCAGGCGCTCAGGTCGCGGTTACGCGTCCTTCGACATGTTCGGGCCGGCGCTGCCGCCCGTGGCCTGCTCGATCGGGGGGACGTCGGGCAGAGCCGACTTCTCCTCGCCGCGGAAGGTGAACTTCTTCGCCTCACCCTCGCCCTCCACGTCGACGACCACGATGTGGCCGGGACGCAGCTCGCCGAAGAGGATCTTCTCGGACAGGACGTCCTCGATCTCCCGCTGGATCGTCCGGCGCAGCGGCCGGGCGCCCATGACCGGGTCGTAGCCCTTCTTCGCGAGCAGCGACTTGGCTTCCGAGCTCAGCTCGATGCCCATGTCGCGGTCCTTCAGGCGCTCGTCGACCTTGGCCAGCATGAGGTCGACGATCTGGATGATGTCTTCCTCGGTGAGCTGGTGGAAGACGACCGTGTCGTCCACACGGTTGAGGAACTCGGGGCGGAAGTGCTGCTTCAGCTCTTCGTTGACCTTGTTCTTCATCCGCTCGTAGCCGGTCTTGACGTCGCCCTGGGCGGCGAAGCCCAGGTTGAAGCCCTTGGAGATGTCCCGGGTCCCGAGGTTGGTCGTCATGATGATGACCGTGTTCTTGAAGTCCACGACCCGGCCCTGGGAGTCGGTCAGGCGACCGTCCTCCAGAATCTGGAGCAGGGAATTGAAGATATCGGGGTGGGCCTTCTCGACCTCGTCGAAGAGAACGACGGAGAACGGCTTGCGGCGCACCTTCTCGGTGAGCTGTCCGCCCTCTTCGTATCCCACGTAACCGGGGGGAGAACCGAAGAGGCGGGAAACCGTGTGCTTCTCACTGAACTCCGACATGTCGAGGGAGATCAGTGCGTCCTCGTCGCCGAAGAGGAATTCGGCGAGCGTCTTGGAAAGCTCGGTCTTACCGACACCGGACGGGCCGGCGAAGATGAACGAGCCACCGGGGCGCTTCGGGTCCTTCAGGCCGGCCCGCGTACGGCGGATCGCCTGCGAGAGGGCCCTGATGGCGTCCTTCTGCCCGATGACGCGCTTGTGGAGCTCGTCCTCCATGCGCAGCAGGCGGGAGGACTCCTCCTCGGTGAGCTTGAAGACCGGGATGCCCGTGGCCGTGGCCAGGACCTCCGCGATCAGCTCCTCGTCCACCTCGGCGACGACGTCCATGTCGCCGGCCTTCCACTCCTTCTCGCGCTTGGCCTTGGCCGCGAGGAGCTGCTTCTCCTTGTCGCGCAGGGAAGCCGCCTTCTCGAAGTCCTGCGAGTCGATCGCGGACTCCTTGTCCCTGCGGACACCGGCGATCTTCTCGTCGAACTCGCGGAGGTCCGGCGGCGCGGTCATCCGGCGGATGCGCATCCGGGAGCCGGCCTCGTCGATCAGGTCGATCGCCTTGTCCGGCAGGAAGCGGTCCGAGATGTAGCGGTCGGCCAGGGTGGCTGCCGCGACCAGCGCGGAGTCCGTGATGGACACGCGGTGGTGCGCCTCGTAGCGGTCGCGCAGGCCCTTGAGGATCTCGATCGTGTGGGGGAGGGAAGGCTCCGCCACCTGGATCGGCTGGAAGCGGCGCTCGAGGGCCGCGTCCTTCTCGAGGTGCTTGCGGTACTCGTCGAGCGTCGTGGCGCCGATGGTCTGGAGCTCACCACGGGCCAGCATCGGCTTCAGGATCGAAGCCGCGTCGATCGCGCCCTCGGCGGCGCCCGCACCCACCAGGGTGTGGAGCTCGTCGATGAACAGGATGATGTCGCCGCGGGTGCGGATCTCCTTCAGGACCTTCTTCAGGCGCTCCTCGAAGTCACCGCGGTAGCGGGAACCGGCGACGAGCGCGCCGAGGTCGAGGGTGTAGAGGTGCTTGTCCTTGAGGGTCTCGGGCACCTCGCCCTTGACGATGGCCTGCGCCAGGCCCTCGACGACCGCCGTCTTGCCGACGCCGGGCTCGCCGATGAGGACCGGGTTGTTCTTGGTACGACGGGACAGCACCTGCATGACCCGCTCGATCTCCTTCTCGCGCCCGATGACCGGGTCGAGCTTGGATTCGCGGGCGGCCTGCGTCAGGTTGCGGCCGAACTGGTCCAGCACGAGGGAGGTCGAGGGGGTGCCCTCGGCCGGGCCGCCGGCAGCGGCGGTCTCCTTGCCCTGGTAGCCGGAGAGCAGCTGGATGACCTGCTGGCGCACCCGGTTCAGGTCGGCGCCCAGCTTCACGAGGACCTGGGCGGCGACGCCCTCGCCCTCGCGGATCAGGCCGAGCAGGATGTGCTCCGTACCGATGTAGTTGTGGCCGAGCTGGAGGGCCTCGCGGAGCGAGAGCTCCAGGACCTTCTTGGCACGAGGGGTGAAGGGAATGTGACCGGACGGAGCCTGCTGGCCCTGACCGATGATCTCCTCCACCTGCTGGCGGACCGCCTCGAGCGAAATCCCGAGGCTCTCCAGGGCCTTAGCGGCGACACCCTCACCCTCGTGGATAAGGCCCAGGAGGATGTGCTCGGTGCCGATGTAGTTGTGGTTGAGCATCCGGGCTTCTTCCTGAGCCAGGACGACAACCCGCCGCGCGCGGTCGGTGAACCTCTCGAACATCGTTAATCGCTCCTCAGAGCGGTCGGTCAGTGAGGGGTCGGTCCCCTCCCAGTCCTTCCGCATGCTAGTCCCGTAGGACGGGACAGCTCATTCCAACTGCCGACATCCGTCCGGATCACCCCCGCCTCCGCGGGGAATCGAGCTGCCGAACAGCCGACACCTGCTCCAACCTGATGGTGGGAGACGATGTTCCCGCAGGCCAAGCGGATACCCGTTCATCCACTACGCCGATGGCGAACGTGAGACGGTCCGGCAGGCGGGTCGACCCTTTCCCACTAGGAATGTCTTACCCGTAAGCACTGACACTCCATGCGGCGCGCGCCAGTTCCCTCAGCTACGGGCGAACATCCTTGCGCCGCCGAATGCCTCCGTACGCCCCCGAGTCGGCGACTCAGCGCAGTCGATCGTCCACGCAGCGTAACCCCGGGGCGTTTCAGGAGTTGGTCCGGACATGACGCCCACGGTTCCGTCCCCGCGCACGCCGCTGTCGCAGCCCTCGCTCGAAGACCGTATCGCGCAGTGGTACGAGACCGAGCTGGGCTGGGCCACCGCGGCCGGCGCCCGGGGTCTCCCCGTGCGGCTGCTGACCGGCCTGCGCTTCGACGTCCTGGAGCTGCCCGCCGACGCGGGTCTCGCCGTACTGCGGCGTCACGCGGGGCTCACGGGTCCCGTCGCGCTCATGGGGCGGCGGATGCGGCTGCTGGTGGCCGCCGGGAGCGCCGAGGAGCTTCCCGGCCTGCTCGACTGGCTGGAGTGGGGTGGCGTGGCCCTCGACCTGCGGGCACTGGGCGCGGGCGGGCGGATGACCGCGCCCTCACCGCCGGGCTGGGCCGGCGCGCAGGGGGCCGCCGTATGGCTGCGGCCCCCCGAGCCGCGGCACGAGGTGGAACCGACCCTGCCGGCCTTCGCCGGACTCGGGTGCCGTGGGGAAACACCCGATCTCGTACGTCTTGTGGGCACGGCGGCGACGGAATGCCACCGGGCCCGGTTGTCCCGTACGAATTCCGCTCACGCGAATGCTCAGCCGTTGGCCTTCTCGTAGGCCTCACGGATGTCGGCCGGGACGCGGCCGCGGTCATTCACGTTGTAGCCGTTCGCCTTGGCCCACTTACGGATCTCGGCGGTGTTCTGGTTGCCGCCCGTGGCGGCGCGCGTCTTGCCGCGACCGGAAGCCGCGCGGCCACCGGTGCGCCGGCCGCTCTTGGTGTACGGGTCGAGCAGACCGCGGAGCTTGTCCGCGTTCGCGGTGGTGAGGTCGATCTCGTAGGTCTTGCCGTCCAGAGCGAACGTCACGGTCTCGTCCGCCTCGCCACCGTCGAGGTCATCGACAAGAAGGACCTGAACCTTCTGTGCCACCGGATTTCCTTTCATCGAAAATGCAGTACGCGGAAAGGAAACCGCTTTTCCCTGGAAAACACAAACCCCCGGCGGAGGTTCAGTACCGCGAGAAGACGGGAAACGTGCGCGTTTCGGACATAGGGTTCCGGCGGCTTCCGGCGATCACAGGTGCAGAAGCATCCGGCTGTTGCCCAAGGTGTTCGGCTTCACCCGTTCGAGACCGAGGAACTCCGCCACACCCTCGTCATAGGAACGCAGCAGCTCGCTGTACACATCTGTGTCGACCGGCGCCTCTCCGATCTCCACGAAGCCGTGCTTCACGAAGAACTCGACTTCGAAGGTCAGGCAGAAAACCTTGCGCACGCCGAGCCAGCGCGCGGTCTGCAGCAGCTTGCCCAGCACTTGGTGCCCCACTCCGGCGCCCTTGAAGGAGGGATCGACGGCGAGAGTGCGCACTTCGGCGAGGTCCTCCCACATGACGTGCAGCGCGCCGCAGCCGATCACGGCGGCGTCCTCGTCGCGTTCGGCGACCCAGAACTCCTGGATGTCCTCGTAAAGCGTCACGTTCGCTTTGTCGAGCAGGATGCGGTTCTGTGCGTACGTGTCGACGAGACGGCGTACGGAAGGCACATCACTGGTCCTCGCCCGCCGGACGGTGATGGCTTTTTGCTCTGACGGCATACGTCGACGCTATCGCCCCGGGCCCTCGGGATCCCCGGCAGCCTCCGCGGGAGGGGCGGCGGGTTCCGCGGCCGGTTCTCCGGCGGCTTCTCCCGCGGGTTCCGGGGCGGGTTCCGGTTCCGCCGCCGGTTCCGTCACGGGATCGGTGCGCTGAACAACGCGCATCGCGTCTTCCAGTGCCTCCCGCTGCTCCGCCGACATCATGCCGAAGAAGGCGACAAGAGCCGCCGCCGGGTTGTCGCTCGTCGACCAGGCTTCGTTCATCAGTGCGGCCGAGTAGGCGGCGCGGGTGGAGACAGCCGTATATCTATAGGCGCGGCCCTCGACTTCCCTGCGGACCCAGCCCTTCTGATGGAGATTGTCCATTACGGTCATGACCGTGGTGTAGGCGATGGACCGTTCCTTCTGAAGGTCTTCCAGGACTTCCCTGACGGTGACCGGTCGGTTCCACTGCCACACGCGCGTCATGACGGCGTCTTCCAGCTCTCCCAATTGGCGAGGCACAGCGCCACCATAGTAGGAGAAATCGGTAATGGCTGGTTATTTGCGCAGCGAAAAGGGCGTACGGCTCGAAATGAGCCGTACGCCCTCGTGAAGCGCGGTGCCGGTCAGGCGTCGCCGGGGTTCGGCCGGCCCGCCTGGCGGGCGCTCTCCGCCCGGGCGAGCGTGGCGTCCACGGCCGCGTCTTCCTTGGCCTTGTTGGAGCCGCCCTGCGTCTTGACGATCGTCGTGACCAGAGCGATGAAGAACGCGGCCATCACCACGGGGGGCAGGAGCGCGGAAACGTAGTCCATGCGGTCCAGGGTAGCTACCCCGCCGCCCTCTGCTCGCGCGGGGGCTCGGGGCGTCTGCGCGGCGGGAACACCTCGGAGGGCTTCGGCATAGGGCGCTCCAAAGGATCGCGGGAGGGCTCCGGCTGCTTCGGCTTGGGCGGTTCGTCCGAGCCCGGGGCGCGGCCGCCCGCGATGGCCAGCAGCCGGGTGCGCGGCAGGGGCGCGGCGCTGCGGCCGGCCAGGCGCGCCCGTACGGACTGCTCCGCCACGGCCCGGCAGCGGTCGAGGAGCGCGGCGCCCGTCGGCGTGCCGCGCAGTCCGCGCAGGGCCACGAGGTCCTCGGGGACGGGCTGGTAGCCGGTGGCCAGGGCGTCCTGGAGCAGCCCCAGATAGCCGCCGGCGGCCGCGGGCAGCGCGTCGCGGTAGCGGGCGAGGTCGGCGAGGAGGAACGCGCGCAACCGGTCCGCCTCGCGGACCGCCTCGTCCAGGGTGCCGGCGAGGCGCAGGCAGTCCTGGACGTCTTCGTCGGAAAGTGACGCGGGATGGAGGGCGATGGCGAGGGCGCGTCGGAGCACACGCAGCTCGTCCGCGCCGAACGCCATTCCGCCACGGGATCCGTAGGGCGTGGGCATGAGGTGACAATACGCGCCAAACGGACAAAATCTGTTTAATGGATCTATGGCGGCGCGGCGAGCGCCCGACCGTGAGCGGCCGGGGCGGGCCGGCGCCTGTCTCTTATACACGTCTGAC
>NZ_VBVX01000290.1 GCF_005981925.1 Streptomyces albidochromogenes | reverse complement strand
GGGCTTGCCGGGCGCCGGGTCGCGCGGGGGCGACGGCGGGGTGCTCGCGCCAACGCCACCGCGGCGGTCGCCGGCGCCGCCGCCGACGTGGCTGTCCGGGCCGGTGGTGACGGGCAGTACGCCCGCGCCGTCCGGCACCTCGTGGTTGCCGCGCCGGTAGTAGTCGAACCACGACATGACCGTCCGCAGGTACTCCCGCGAGCGGTTGTAGCCGAGGATCGCCTGGTCGAGGTCGTCCTGCTGGGAGAGGTCCCGGTCGTGGGCGCACAGGTAGCGCCCCGCGGCGAGCGCGGCGTCGTAGATGTTGTTCGGGTCCTTGCGGCCGTCGGCGTTGCCGTCCTGGCCCCAGGTCGCCCAGGTGGACGGGATGAACTGCATCGGGCCGACCGCGCGGTCGTGCGTCGCGTCGCCGTCGTACGCGCCGTCGTCGGTGTCGGTGATGTTGGCGAAGCCGACGCCGTTGAGCTGCGGGCCGAGGATGGGCGTCAACGTCGTGCCGTTGGCGTTGACCCGTCCGCCGCGCGCCTGGCCCGACTCCACCTTGCCGATGGCGGCGAGCAGCTGCCAGGGGAGGCGGCAGCCGGGCTGCGAGGCCCTGACGGTGTTCTCCGCCCGCTTGTAGGCGGCCAGGACGGTGGCGGGTATGCCGGCCTCCGCCGGACCGGCCACCACGGGCAGGTCGATCGAAGTGCCGGGCTTGTTGGGCCGGTTGGGCGTGTTCAGCGGCGGAAGGTCCGTGAAGTACGGCGAGTTGCCGGTCACCGCGGTGCCGGGCGGGTCGGTCGCCTCCGCGGCTCTCTCGTCGGCGGGCAAGGACGTGCTGCCCGGTGCCTCGGAGGCCGAGAGTGCTGCTACGACGAGGGCTGCCACCGTGGTGGCCGTCGCCCCTTTGCGCAGCCTGCGACCGAATTGTGCTGCCATACGTCTGGCCCCTCCCGTCAACGGCTGTCCGCGCTCCCCAGCGCCAGGACTCAGGCGACACTACGACAACTCACGGCGGTGGGACACCGGCCGCTGTCGTCTTATTGCCGCTTGTTCACCGAAATTCAACCCGGAACCATGGGCGGCATACTGATCGTCACTGAACAGAACCGGTCCAGGGGGACTTTTGCCGTTCACACTGAGCCACGCGGCGGCGGTGCTGCCAGGCATACGACGCGACGGTACCGCGCGCGGGCCGCTGCTCGCATCGGCCCTCGTCGCCGGGTCGTTCGCGCCCGACATGGCCTACTTCGCGGCCACCGCCGCGCCGACGGCGATGCGTTTCGGGGACGTCACCCACTCCCTGCCGGGCCTCGTCACGGCCGACGTGCTGATCACGGCGGTGCTCGTCGGCCTGTGGGTGCTGATGCGCGAGCCCCTGCTGGCGCTGGTGCCACGGCGCAGGCAGGCCCGTGTCCACGGACTCGTACGCGGCCAGGACTGGCGGCAGACGCAACTCGCCTCGCTGGCGTGGCGGTTCTTCCTCTCGGCCGTCATCGGCAGCTGCACGCACGTCGTCTGGGACAGCTTCACCCACCTCGACCGGTGGGGCACGCGGGTCTTCCCCCTGCTCGGTGAGGTCGTCGCGGGTTTCCCGATGTACCTGTACGCGCAGTACGGCGGCTCGGCCGTGGCCCTCGCGGTGATCGTGTGGTTCATGGTCTCGGCGCTGCGGCGCCGGCCGGACGGGCCCGCCCCCGTTGGTGTACCGCTGCTGGACGCGCGCGGGAGGTGGGCTGCCGGGGGGCTACTCGCGCTGTGCGTACTCGTCGGCGTCGTCCACCGGTGCGTGCGCTGGTACGCCGCCCAGACCGTCGAGCTGAAGCCGCTCGACTTCGTCCCGACCGCGTGCTTCGGCGCCGGCGCGGGGCTGGCCGTGGGGCTCGTCCTGTACGCCGCGGGAGTGCGGCTGTGGCTGCGCCGCGCGCCGCGGCCGGGCGCCGTGGCGGCGGACGGCGATGCGGCCGACGGCCTCCGGGACGCCCGCTCCAGCGACGGCTCGCGGTCACCGGCTGAACCGCACCTGCCCGTGCGGGCGGGGCGGTTCAGCCGGTCCGGCGACTGACGGCGCTCCCTTCCGGGAGCGGACGCCCGGGTCAGTGCGCGGCGGACTCCCAGTCCGTTCCCACACCGACCGACACGTCGAGCGGGGCGCGCAGGCTGACGGCGCCCGCCATCTCGCGGCGGACGATCTCCTCCACGCGCTCCCGCTCCCCCGGGGCCAGCTCCAGGACGATTTCGTCGTGGACCTGGAGCAGCATCCGGGTCTTGAGGCCCGCCTCGGTCAGCGCCCGGTCGACGTTCAGCATGGCGACCTTCACGATGTCGGCCGCCGTGCCCTGGATCGGGGCGTTCAGCGCCATCCGCTCGGCCGCCTCACGGCGCTGCCGGTTGTCGCTGTTGAGGTCCGGGAGGTAGCGGCGGCGGCCGAGCATCGTCGCCGTGTACCCGGTGGCCCGCGCCTCGTCCACGGCGCGCCGCAGGTAGTCGCGCACCCCGCCGAACCGCTCGAAGTACGTGTCCATCAGGACGCGCGCCTCGCCCGCCTCGATGTTCAGCTGCTGCGAGAGGCCGAACGCGGACAGGCCGTAGGCCAGACCGTACGACATGGCCTTGATCTTGCGGCGCATCTCGGCGTCGACCGCGGACCGCTCCACGCCGAAGACCTGGGAGGCGACGGTGGTGTGCAGGTCCTCGCCCGAGGTGAACGCCTCGATCAGGCCCTCGTCCTCGGACAGGTGCGCCATCACGCGCAGCTCGATCTGGCTGTAGTCCGCGGTCATCAGGGACTCGAAGCCCTCACCGACGACGAACCCTCGGCGGATGGCACGGCCCTCGTCCGTGCGCACCGGCACGTTCTGGAGGTTCGGGTCGGTGGACGAGAGGCGGCCGGTCGCCGCGACGGTCTGGCTGAACGTGGTGTGGATCCGGCCGTCGCCGGCGATCGTCTTGATCAGCCCTTCGACCGTCGACCGCAGCCGCGCCTGCTCCCGGTGGCGCAGCATGATCACCGGCAGCTCGTGCTCGGTCTGGGCCGCCAGCCACGCCAGCGCGTCCGCGTCCGTCGTGTAGCCGGTCTTGGTCTTCTTCGTCTTGGGGAGGTTCAGCTCCCCGAAGAAGACCTCCTGGAGCTGCTTGGGCGAGCCGAGGTTGAACTCGTGGCCCACCGAGGCGTGCGCCTCCTTCACGGCCTGCTGCACCGCGCCGGCGAACTGCTGCTCCATCGCCTCCAGATGGGCGCGGTCGGCCGAGATGCCGTACCGCTCCAGCCGGGCCAGCAGCAGGGACGTGGGCAGCTCCACCTCGTGCAGCAGCTCGGTCGCGCCCACCTCCCGCAGCTTCACGCCGAACGCGTCGCCCAGGTCGAGGACCGCGCGGGCCTGGGCCATGAGGGCGTCGGCCTCGGCCTGGTCGTCCTCGTCGGAGCCGAAGGCGAGCTGCCCGTCGGCGGCGGCCGGGGCCAGCTCGCGGTGGAGGTACTCGACGGACAGGGCGTCCAGCGCGAAGGACCGGCGGCCGGGCTTGACCAGGTAGGCGGCCAGCGCGGTGTCCATCGTGATGCCCTCGATGCGCCACCCGTGCTCGGGGAAGACCCGCAGCGCGTCCTTGGCGTTGTGCATGACCTTCGGCCGGGCCGGGTCGGCGAGCCAGGCGGTGAAGGCCCGCTCGTCGGACTCGTCCAGCTCGGTCGTGTCGAACCAGGCCGCCTTGCCGTCGGCCGCCGCCAGGGCGACCTCGCTGACGTTCCCCACGCCCAGGGCCCAGGTCGCCACCGTGGACACGCCGAGCGGCTGCCCGCCGTGGCGCTCCAGCCAGGCGCCCACCTCACCGGCGCGCAGCACGGTGCCGTCCAGCTCCACCCCGGCGTCCGGGGCCGGCGCCTCTTCCTCCTCCGCGCCCGGGTCGACGGCGAGCAGCCGTTCGCGCAGGCTCGGGTTGCGGATCTCCAAGACCTCCAGGAACCCCTTCAGCGCGGCCCTGTCGTACGGCGCGCGCTCCAGGTCCGCGACGGCCTTGGGCAGCTCCACGTCGCGCACCAGCTCCGTCAGGTGACGGTTGAGCTTGACGGACTCAAGGTGGTCGCGCAGGGCCTGCCCGACCTTGCCCTTGACCTCTTCGGCGCGCTCGACCAGCTCGGCGAACGAACCGAACTGGTTGATCCACTTCGTGGCGGTCTTCTCACCGACACCCGGGATGCCCGGCAGGTTGTCCGACGGGTCGCCGCGCAGGGCGGCGAAGTCCGGGTACTGCGAGGGGGTCAGCCCGTACTTCTCCTGGACCTTCTCCGGGGTGAACCGGGTCAGCTCGGAGACGCCCTTGGTCGGGTACAGCACGGTCACGTGGTCGGAGACCAGCTGGAAGGAGTCCCGGTCCCCGGTGACGATCAGCACGTCGAAACCGGCGGCCTCGGCCTGGGTGGCGAGGGTGGCGATGATGTCGTCGGCCTCGAACCCGTCCACCGCGAACCGCTCGGCGTTCATGGTGTCCAGCAGCTCACCGATCAGCTCCACCTGGCCCTTGAACTCGTCGGGGGTCTTGGAGCGGTTCGCCTTGTACTCCGGGAAGTCGGCCGAGCGCCACGTCTTGCGCGACACGTCGAAGGCCACCGCGAAATGCGTGGGCGCCTCGTCGCGGAGCGTGTTCGCCAGCATCGACGCGAAGCCGTAGATGGCATTCGTCGGCTGACCGCTCGCGGTCGTGAAGTTCTCCGCGGGCAGCGCGAAGAACGCTCGGTACGCCAGGGAGTGCCCGTCCATGAGGAGCAGGCGCGGACGGTTTTCTGCGGGCTTCTTCGATGCTGTCTCTGACACGCCCACGATCCTAGGCCGCACCACTGACAATCCGGCCCGCGGCGTCGCGCTGTCAGTGCCGCGTGACAGGATCGAAGACGTACGTGACAGGAACGCACGCTCAAAGGGGAGCGCCATGGCTGCCAAGCCGCCCGCAGGTGACCCGGTCCAGGACGCGCCGCAGGTCGCGGCCCCCCAGCACGCCGCGGCAGGGCTCCCCGCCATCGGGCACACGCTGAAGATGGCGCAACAGCAGATGGGCGTGCGCCGCACCGCGCGGACCCTCCTCAAGGTCAACCAGAAGGACGGCTTCGACTGTCCCGGCTGCGCCTGGCCGGAGGAGGACAAGCGGCACACCGCGGAGTTCTGCGAGAACGGCGCGAAGGCCGTCGCCGAGGAGGCGACCCTGCGCCGCGTCACCCCCGACTTCTTCGCCGCCCACCCGGTGGCCGACCTCGCCACGCGCAGCGGGTACTGGCTGGGCCAGCAGGGCCGCATCACCCAGCCGATGTACCTGGCCGAGGGCGCCGACCGGTACGACGCGGTGACCTGGGAGCGGGCCTTCGAGATCATGGCGGAGGAGCTGAAGGCGCTCGGCTCCCCCGACGAGGCCGTCTTCTACACCTCGGGCCGCACCAGCAACGAGGCGGCGTTCCTGCTCCAGCTCTTCGCCCGCGAGTTCGGCACCAACAACCTGCCGGACTGCTCCAACATGTGCCACGAGTCCTCGGGCTCCGCGCTGACGCAGACGATCGGCATCGGCAAGGGCAGCGTCTCCCTCGAAGACCTGCACCAGGCCGACCTGATCGTCGTCGCCGGACAGAACCCCGGCACCAACCACCCGCGGATGCTCACCGCCCTGGAGAAGGCCAAGGCCGCGGGCGCGAAGATCATCTCGGTGAACCCGCTGCCCGAGGCCGGGCTCGAACGCTTCAAGAACCCGCAGACGCCCCGGGGCATGATCAAGGGCGCCGCCCTCACCGACCTGTTCCTCCAGATCCGCCTCGGCGGCGACCAGGCCCTCTTCCGCCTGCTCAACAAGCTGATCATCGAGACGGACGGCGCCGTCGACCAGGACTTCGTACGGGACCACACCCACGGCTTCGACGACTTCGCCGCAGCGGCGCGCGACGCCGACTGGGACGAGACCCTCGCCGCCACCGGCCTGGAACGCTCCGCGATCGAGCAGGCCCTCGCCATGGTCCTCGCGTCGAAGCGCACCATCGTGTGCTGGGCCATGGGTCTGACCCAGCACAAGCACGCGGTGCCGACCATCCGCGAAGTCGTCAACTTCCTTCTGCTGCGCGGCAACATCGGCCGCCCCGGCGCGGGCGTGTGCCCGGTGCGCGGCCACTCCAACGTGCAGGGCGACCGCACGATGGGCATCTTCGAGCGCCCCGCCCCCGCCTTCCTCGACGCGCTCGACAAGGAATTCGGGATCACCTCGCCGCGCCACCACGGATTCGACGTCGTCCGGTCCATCCAGGCCCTGCGCGACGGCGAGGCCAAGGTCTTCTTCGCGATGGGCGGCAACTTCGTCGGCGCGACCCCCGACACCGACGTCACCGAGGCCGCGATGCGCCGCGCCCGGCTGACCGTCCACGTGTCGACGAAGCTCAACCGCTCGCACGCCGTCACCGGCGCCCGCGCGCTGATCCTGCCGACCCTCGGGCGTACCGACAAGGACGTCCAGGCCGGGGGCAAGCAGTTCGTCACGGTCGAGGACTCCATGGGCATGGTGCACTCCTCGCGCGGCAACCTCACCCCCGCGAGCCCGCACCTGCTGTCCGAGCCGGTCATCGTCGCCCGCCTGGCCCGCGCGGTCCTCGGGCCCGCCTCCGCCACCCCGTGGGAGGAGTTCGAGAAGGACTACGGCACGATCCGCGACCGGATCTCCCGGGTCGTCCCCGGCTTCGAGGACTTCAACGCGCGCGTCGCCCGGCCCGGCGGCTTCACCCTGCCGCACGGCCCGCGCGACGCGCGGCGCTTCACCACCGACACCGGCAAGGCCAACTTCACCGCCGCGCCCGTCGAGTACCCCCAGCTCCCCGAAGGCCGGCTGCTGCTCCAGACGCTGCGCTCGCACGACCAGTACAACACCACGATCTACGGCCTCGACGACCGTTACCGGGGCATCAGGGGCGGCCGCCGCGTCGTTCTCGTCCACCCCGACGACGCCCGCGCCCTGGGATTCGCCGACGGGGCGTACGCCGACCTCGTCAGCGAGTGGAAGGACGGCGTCGAGCGACGCGCCCCCGGCTTCCGCGTGGTGCACTACCCGACCGCGCGCGGCTGCGCCGCCGCGTACTACCCCGAGACCAACGTCCTGGTGCCGCTGGACGCCACCGCGGACACCAGCAACACCCCCGCGAGCAAGTCCGTCGTCGTACGTCTGGAACAATCAGCCACCGCCTAAGCGTTTGCTTATGGACGTAGAACGCCGTACGACGATCGGAGCCGGGCCCCATGGGCGAGCAGAGCGCAGCTGTGAAGTTCCCGCAAGAGGTCATCGACGAGTACGCCCAGCTGGGCGTGGACCTGCCCGCCCTCTTCTCGGCAGGGGACCTCGGCACCCGCATGGGCGTACGCATCGTCGAGGCGTCGGCGGAGCGCGTCGTCGGCACGATGCCGGTCGAGGGCAACACCCAGCCGTACGGCCTGCTGCACGGCGGGGCGTCCGCCGTGCTCGCCGAGACCCTCGGCTCGATCGGCTCGATGCTGCACGGCGGCGCCTCCAAGATCGCCGTCGGCGTGGACCTCAACTGCACCCACCACCGGGGCGCCCGCAGCGGCCTGGTGACCGGCGTGGCCACCCCGGTCCACCGGGGGCGCTCCACCGCGACGTACGAGATCGTGATCACGGACGAGCACGACAAGCGGGTCTGCACGGCCCGCCTGACCTGCCTGCTGCGCGACGCCGACGGCGTCAAGGGCTGACCACCGGCCCCGCCGACAGCCCGCGGCGCCGCCCCCGGCCGGGATCGTCACGCACTCCCGGCCGGGCGAGGCACGCCCAACCGGCAACC
>NZ_VBVX01000028.1 GCF_005981925.1 Streptomyces albidochromogenes | reverse complement strand
GCCTCCCCGCCGCGCCCCGCGTCGATCTCGTCCTGCTCGGCGTCGCCGTCGCCAGCGTGTCGTTCTCCGCGCCGCTCATCGCGGCCACCGCCGCCCCCGCGCTCGCCATCGCGTTCTGGCGCAACGCCATGGCGGTCGGCGTCCTGAGCCCGGTCGTGCTGCTCAAGCATCGCGCCGCACTGCGCGGCATCGGCCGCAGGCCGCTGCTGCTCGCCGTCGCCGCAGGCGCGCTGCTCGCCCTGCACTTCGGGCTCTGGCTGCCCAGCCTGCGCATGACGTCCGTGGCGTCCTCGACCGCGCTGTGCACCACCACCCCGATCTGGACGACGATCCTGCTGCGGATGCGCGGCCACCGGCCGCCGCGCATGGTGTGGGCCGGCACCCTGCTCGCCGTCGTCGGCGTCGTCATCCTGACCGGCGTCGACATGACGCTGTCCCCGCGCGCCCTCGCGGGCGACGCCCTCGCGCTGGGCGGCGGCATCGCGGCCGCGGGCTACGTCCTGCTCGGGGCCGAGGTGCGGCGGACGGTGAGCACCACGGCGTACACCTACGTCTGCTACTCCACGACCGCCCTGATCCTGCTGGTCACCTGCCTGGTGGCGGGCGCCGACCTCGGCGGGTACAGCGCCACCACCTGGCTCCAGCTGGCCGCGCTCACCGCCGCCGCCCAGCTCCTCGGCCACTCCCTGCTCAACCGCGTCGTGAGCACCCTGGGCCCCTCCGTCACCTCGACGGCGATCCTCCTGGAGACCCCGGGCGCCGCCCTGATCGCCGCGCTCTGGCTCGGCCAGCAGCCGCCGACGGCCGCCTACCCGGCGCTGGCGGTGATCCTGGCCGGCCTCGCGCTCGTGGTCAGAGCCAGCCGTTCCGCTTGAGGGTGCGGTGGATGCTGACACAGACGACGACGATGGAGCCGAGGACGAGCGGATAGCCGTACCGCCAGTGCAGCTCCGGCATGTGGTCGAAGTTCATGCCGTAGACCCCGCAGATCATCGTCGGTACGGCCACGATCGCCGCCCAGGACGTGATCTTGCGCATGTCCTCGTTCTGGGCGACCGTCGCCTGCGCCAGGTTGGCCTGGAGGATCGAGTTCAGCAGCTCGTCGAAACCGACGACCTCCTCGTGCACCCGCGCGAGGTGGTCGGCGACGTCCCGGAAGTACTTCTGGATGTCCGGGTCGATCAGCCGCATCGGCCGCTCGCTGAGCTGCTGCATCGGCCGCAGCAGCGGTGCGACCGCCCGCTTGAACTCCAGGACCTCCCGCTTGAGCTGGTAGATCCGGCCCGCGTCCGAGCCGCGCGGACTGCCTTTGGCCGGCGCCGAGAAGACGTCGATCTCGACCTCGTCGATGTCGTCCTGTACGGCCGCCGCCACCGCGATGTACCCGTCGACGACATGGTCGGCGATCGAGTGCAGCACCGCCGAGGGCCCCTTGGCGAGCAGCTCCGGATCGTCCTGCAGCCGGTGGCGCAGCGCGCGCAGCGAGCCCTTGCCGCCGTGCCGCACGGTGATGACGAAGTCCTTGCCGGTGAAGCACATCACCTCGCCGGTCTCCACGACCTCGCTGGTGGCGGTCAGTTCGGTGTGCTCGACGTAGTGGATCGTCTTGAAGACGGTGAACAGGGTGTCGTCGTACCGCTCCAGCTTGGGCCGCTGGTGTGCGTGGACGGCGTCCTCCACGGCCAGCGGGTGCAGCCCGAACTCGGCCGCGATACCGGCGAATTCCTCCTCGGTCGGCTCGTGCAGACCGATCCAGGCGAAGCCGCCGCCCTCCCGGACGCGGACCATCGCCTCGTGCGGGGTGAGGCATTCGGCGTTCTTCACCCGGCGCCCGTCGCGGTAGACGGCGCAGTCCACGACCGCGCTGCTCGCGGACGGGTCTCGGGTGGTGTCGTAACCGCTGTACACGGCGCTGCTCTTGCGCAGGGACGGACGGACCGCTGCGCGCAGGTCACGGATCATCGACATGGCGGGGCTCCTTCACGGAGAAGCCGTCTGCGAGGCATGGCGCTGCCCGGAATGGAGACGTGCGGGCCACGGCGTCGGGGCGGCCGTACGTCGGCAAAGCGGGCGGCACCGCAAAGACGCGGTGACGGCGTTCGCTCAGACACGGATCAGGCAAAAACGAAGTGCTCTTCCGTCGTGCGAAATGCCGTGAGCCCCATGGGTTTCACCGGCTGGCGACCGGGTACGAAGGGGCTCAGGCCCCGGGGAACACTGACGGTGCGGAAGAGCGGTTGGTACTGCCGGGACGACTTCGATCCACCGCAGCCCCACCTCCTCCGGCCGGTCCCCCGTGGGGGATGACGTGATGTCGGGACTCGAAAGCCACGCTTCTGCGTGCTGCCCTGACCAGCGGCCAAGACTATCAGCCCACTGTTGTGTCAAGTCCCTCCCTTGCCCCTTCCCCACGCGACTTATGCTCGCCGCATGGGAGATGTTCTTGCGCTGGTCGAAGCCCGTCTGCGTACGACGCTGGGCGAACCGGACGCGCGCGCCGCTGTCACGTTCCTCGGTACGGACCGCATGGAGGTACTGCGTTTCGTCGACGGCGACGTCATCCGCTACGCCACCCTCGGCATGTCGGCCCAGCCGATGGCCGACCCGACGGCCGTCCTGGCCGATCCGGTGAAGGGCCCGCGCGCCGAGCTGGTCCTGTCGGTACGGGCCGGGCTCGCCGACACCGACAAGGTGCTGCGCCCGCTCGCGGTCCTGGCGGCGTCTCCGCAGGTCGAGGGTGTGATCGTGGCCCCCGGCGCGTCCCTGGACCTCGGGGAGCCGCTGTGGCCGGGGGCGCCCTTCAGCTCCGTACTGGTCGCTGAGTCCGGTGGCCTGGTCGAGGACCTGGAGCTGGACGCCCCGATGGACCCGGTGCGCTTCCTGCCGCTGCTGCCGATGACGCCGAACGAGGCGGCGTGGAAGCGGGTCAAGGGAGCGCAGGAACTCCAGGAGCGCTGGCTGTCGCACGGCACGGACCTGCGCGACCCGCTGCGCGCGTCCGTGCCGCTCGACTGACCCGTGCGGCCGCTCTCCCGGCCAGGGCCGGGACCGGATCCCCGGAGCGGTGGACCGGTGGGGTACGCCGCGCTCCGATGGCGGCGGCCCCGGCGGCGACCACGAGCGGGTGTGCGGCTCGGTCCACTCACCGCCGCCGTGCGGTGGGCCAATGAATGCAGAGTGCATCTACATTTCCCGGGCAAGGGCACGCTCCGGACGGGTGATCGTCCTTGACGCGGGGACGGCCGGGGAGGACCGTTGGGGCCTATGAGGGGCGAACCCAGTTGCCCGAAGTGCGGTGGCCGGGTCAGGGCGCCCGGTCTCTTTGCCGACTCCTGGCAGTGCGATGTGCACGGGACGGTGCACCCGCTGCAGCCCGTGGTGCCACCCAGCGTCGAGGCGCTCACGGTGGCCGTGAAACGCGCCAAGGTCCCGGTGTGGATGCCCTGGCCGCTCCCGGTCGGCTGGCTGTTCACAGGGGTGACCTGCGCGGGTGACGACCGCAGTGGCTCGCGGGCCACCGTCGTCGCCTGCTCGGGACCCGGACCGCTCGGCGGCCTCGGCGAGATGCTGCTCGTCGCGGAGGAGCTGGGCGTCGGTCTCGGCGCGCGGTACGCCGGCGTGCAGGGCCCGGACCCCGGGGCGTACATGAGCATGGACAAGCCGCCGCAGGCCAAGCTGATGGCGGCCGGCCGGCCCACGCCGCTGTGGCATCTGTCCGGAGTCCCCGACGACCGCGCCGTCTTCGCCGGCGAGGCGTGCGGACTGTGGCTGTGGGCCGTCGTCTGGCCGGAGCAGTCGGGGCTGATGATGTACGACGAGCTGATACTGACCGATCTTCGCGACGCTGGCGCGGAGGTGGACCTCGTACCGTGCGGGGCGCTGTCGCCGAGGCTGCTGGCCTGACCGGGGCCGCCGGGACCGGCACGGGCGGACCGGGGGGTGTTCGATTCCCGGCTATCCTTGACCGGTCCCCCCGTCCCGCCGAGCCCCGGAGTCCCGCGTCGTGCGCATCGACCTGCACACCCACTCCACGGCTTCGGACGGCACGGACAGCCCCGCCGAGCTGGTGCGCAACGCGGCGGCGGCCGGACTCGACGTCGTGGCGCTGACCGATCACGACTCCACGCGCGGCCACGCCGAGGCGATCGCCGCGCTCCCGGACGGGCTGACGCTCGTCACCGGCGCCGAGCTCTCCTGCCGTCTCGACGGCATCGGGCTGCACATGCTGGCGTACCTCTTCGACCCCGACGAGCCCGAGCTGTCGCGCGAGCGCGAGCTGGTGCGCGACGACCGCGTGCCCCGTGCCCGGGCGATGGTCGGCAAGCTGCGGGAGCTGGGCGTCCCGGTCGAGTGGGACCAGGTGGCCCGTATCGCCGGGGACGGCTCGGTCGGCCGCCCGCACATCGCGTCCGCGCTGGTGGAGCTCGGCGTCGTGGAGAGCGTCTCCGACGCCTTCACTCCCGAGTGGCTGGCCAACGGCGGCCGCGCGTACGTCGACAAGCACGAGCTCGACCCGTTCGACGCGATCCGCCTCGTCAAGGCGGCCGGCGGCGTCACCGTCTTCGCGCACCCCGGCGCCGCCAAGCGCGGCGACATCGTCCCCGAGAGCGCGATAGCGGCGCTCGCGGCGGCGGGCCTCGACGGCATCGAGGTCGACCACATGGACCACGACGAGCAGACCCGCGCGCGCCTGCGCGGCCTCGCCGCCAACCTCGGGCTGCTGGTCACCGGGTCCAGCGACTACCACGGCAGCCGCAAGACCGTACGGCTCGGCGAGTTCACCACGGATCCCGAGATCTACGGCGAGATCACGCGGCGCGCGACCGGTGCGTTCCCCGTGCCGGGCGCGGGCGGAAGCCGCCGCCCGTAACCGCGCCTGCTGTCGCGGCCCCTCGTCTCCCTCGTAAGACCCCTCTTCTCGCAAGGCCTCACTGTGCTCGACTTCGCTGTCTTCGGATCCCTCTTTCTCACGCTTTTTGTGATTATGGACCCCCCTGGGATCACCCCGATCTTCCTCGCCCTCACCTCGGGCCGGCCTGCCAAGGTGCAGCGCAGGATGGCCTGGCAGGCCGTCGCCGTCGCCTTCGGCGTGATCGCCGTCTTCGGCGTGCTGGGCCAGCAGATCCTCGACTACCTGCACGTGTCCGTTCCCGCGCTGATGATCGCGGGCGGCCTGCTGCTGCTCCTGATCGCGCTCGACCTCCTGACCGGCAAGACCGACGAGCCGACGCAGACCAAGGACGTCAACGTCGCCCTCGTGCCGCTGGGCATGCCGCTGCTCGCCGGCCCCGGTGCGATCGTCTCCGTCATCCTCGCCGTCCAGCACGCCGGGAGCGTCAAGAGCCAGGTCTCGGTCTGGGCGGCGATCGTCGCGATGCACGTGGTGCTGTGGCTGACCATGCGCTACTCGCTGGTGATCATCCGCGTGATCAAGGACGGCGGCGTGGTGCTGGTGACGCGTCTCGCGGGCATGATGCTGTCCGCGATCGCGGTGCAGCAGATCATCAACGGCGTCACCCAGGTGATCCAGGGCAGCTGACCCCGGACCCCGGGGCGGGTCGGCCCGGCCCCGGACGCACGAGCGCCCCCGTACACGCGTACGGGGGCGCTTCTCACCTCAAAACAAACCACTACAGAGTGTTATGAAGCCGAGGTCTCGGCCGGGCGGATGTAGATGCGCTGGCCGACGGAGGCGGCCTGCTGCACGATCCGGTTGACGGAGGCGGCGTCCACGACGGTGCTGTCGACGGCCGAACCGTCGACGTCGTCCAGGCGCATGATTTCGAAGCGCAAGGCTTCTCCCTTCGTCTGATCCTCCTGCTGGAGAACTGTGTACGGGAACGCGAGGCTGGGCGCCTCGCGTTCTCTACTGATGACAACTGTCTGCCCACCCCAGTCATTCCCTACGCTAAAGAAAATTTTCGTCACTCTAAATACCGGCCGGTAGGCCCACCGGTTGTGCCCGCTCGCTCACGCCACGGACAATGAGAGCCGTATGGACGACGCACAGCCTTCGGGCCCCACCGAACTCGCCAGGGTCACCGCCCGCCTGGAACGCACCAACGAGCTGCTCCAGCGCATGCTGGTCGAGGTGGCGAAGACCCCTTCCACGCACGCGATCTTCGTCGACGCCGGGTACGTCTACGCGGCGGCCGGGCTGCTCGTGACCGGGACCGAGGACCGCAGGTCCTTCGACCTCGACGCGGAAGGGATCATCGAGGCCTTCATCGACAAGGCCCGCACGATCTTCGCGGACAGCAGGCTGCTGCGGGTCTACTGGTACGACGGAGCCAGGCGCCGCATCCACACCACCGAGCAGCAGTCGATCGCCGAGCTGCCCGACGTCAAGGTGCGCCTGGGCAACCTCAACGCCAACAACCAGCAGAAGGGCGTCGACTCCCTGATCCGTACGGACCTCGAATCGCTCGCTCGGCACCGCGCGATCAGCGACGCGGCCCTGGTGGGCGGCGACGAGGACCTCGTCTCGGCGGTCGAGGCGGCCCAGGGGTACGGCGCGCGGGTCCACCTGTGGGGCATCGAGGCGGGGGAGGGGCGCAACCAGGCGGAGCCGCTCCTGTGGGAGGTCGACAGCCAGCGCACGTTCGACCTCGACTTCTGCAAGCCGTACGTCACGCGCCGCCCGGTGACGACGTACGAGAACGAGGGCGCGCCGCGGCCGACCCGCGAGGACGTCCGGTTCATCGGCGCGCAGATCGCGGCGGCGTGGATCGGGGCGCGCGGCCGTGATTCACTGGCGGATCTGCTGCCGGGCCACCCGTACCTGCCCGGGTCCGTGGACCAGGAGCTCCTGGTGGAGGCGGAGCGGCTGCTCCAGCGCTCCCTGCGCGGGCACGCGGACCTGCGGCGGGCGCTGCGGGACGGCTTCTGGCAGCACCTTCAGGCCCAGTACTAGGCCGCCCCGGCGCTAGAGGGAGTCCCAGAACCCCGCCAGCGCCTTCGCGGTCTCCTCGGGCCGGTCGGTGTTGGGCGAGTGCTCGGCCCCCTCGATCACCGACCGGTACGCGCCGAGCCGCTCGGCCATGTCGTCGATCAGCGGCACCGGCCAGGTGTCGTCCGAGGCTCCCGACACCACGTGCACCGGGAGCCCCACGGCCGCGAGGGCGGCCACCCGGTCCGGCTCGCCGGTCAACTGCCGTCCCGTCGCGATGAGCTGGGCGGGATTGTGGCGCAGCCAGCGGGCGCGCAGGGCGGTGCCGTCGAGGTCGGCGTCCTCCGGCGGGTCCAGCGCCCGCATGGCTTCCCAGACCTGATCCATCGTCATGGTTTCGAGCGCCTGCGTCAGCAGTGCGATCTTCTGCTGCTGGGCCGCCGACACCTCGGCGGGACCCGAGGACATGAGGGTCAGCGAAGCGAACGGCGAGGCGTCGCGCAGCACGGCGGCGCGGGCGATCTGGCCGCCGAGCGAGTGCCCGACGAGATGTACGGGCCGGCCGGCGGCCTCCGCCTGGGCGAGCACGTCCAGCCCCAACTCGGCCTGGGCGTAGCCCAGTTCGTCAGCGGGACCCTCGGACTCGTACTGGCCGCGCCCGTCGACCGCGACGGCCCGGTAGCCCGCCTCCGCGAGGGGCACCAGCATCGCGATGAAGTCTTCCTTGCTGCCGGTGTATCCCGGCAGGAGCAGCGCGGTTCCTCTGGGCTCGGCGTGCCGGGGCCCGGCTTCGAGCGCGGCGAACACGCCGCGCGAGGTGCGCAGCGGGAGCGCGCGGGTGCCGGGGGGCGGAGTGAACGTGGGCGGCCTGCTCATGCGACGAGGCTAACGCGTCGATGGCCCGGCCCCCGCGAACGGGGACCGGGCCATCGGACGGTCTGCTCAGCCGTGCGGCGCCGCTCAGCTCTCCGACTGGGCGGCGGCGCGGGTGCGGCGGCGCGGGGCCTTGGCCGGTGCGGCCTCCGCCTCGGCGGTCGCGGGTGCCTCGGTGGCGGCCTCGGCCGTCTTGGCGGTGCGCGTACGGCGGCGGGGGGCCTTCGGGGCCTCCGCCTCCGTCGCGGGCGCGGGGACCTGGACCTCGGCGGTGTCCACGGCAGCGGCGGCGCGGGTGCGGCGACGCGGTGCCTTGGGGGCCTCGGCCTCCGTCGCCGGGGCGGGTACCGCGGCCTCCACCGTCTCGACGGCGGCCACGGCGCGGGTGCGGCGGCGCGGCGCCTTGGCCGGTGCGGCCTCGGCCTCGGCGGTCGCCGGCGCCTCGGTGACGGCCTCGGCCGTCTTGGCGGTGCGCGTACGGCGGCGGGGAGCCTTCGGGGCCTGCGCCTCGGGCTCCGCGGCGGGCGCGGGGACCGGAGCCTCCACCGTCTCCACGACGGCCTCGGCCGAGCGGGTGCGACGACGGCGGCGCGGCGTGCGCGGCTCGGCAGGAGCCTCGGCGGTCGCCGTGGCCGCGGGGGCCTGCGACACCGCCGTCGCCTCGTCGGCCGGCACCGGCGTGCCGTTGCGGGTGCGGCGACGCTGACGCGGCGTACGCGGGGCGCGCTCCTCGACGACCGCGGGAGCGGCGGCGGCCGGCGCGGACCTGCGGCCGCGGCCACCCGTCTCGCCGAGGTCCTCCACCTCTTCCGCGCGCAGACCGGCGCGGTTCCGGTCGGCCCGGGGCAGTATGCCCTTGGTGCCGGCGGGGATGCTCAGGATCTCGTACAGGTGGGCCGACGTGGAGTACGTCTCCTCCGGCTCGTCGAACGGCAGGTCCAGCGCCTTGTTGATGAGCTTCCAGCGCGGGATGTCGTCCCAGTCGACCAGCGTGACGGCGATGCCCTTGGCGCCCGCGCGGCCGGTGCGGCCGACGCGGTGCAGGTACGTCTTCTCGTCCTCGGGCGACTGGTAGTTGATGACGTGCGTCACACCTTCGACGTCGATGCCGCGCGCGGCGACGTCGGTGCAGACCAGCACGTCGACCTTGCCGTTGCGGAACGCCCGCAGCGCCTGCTCGCGCGCGCCCTGGCCGAGGTCGCCGTGTACCGCGCCGGAGGCGAAGCCGCGCTTCTCCAGCTGCTCGGCGATGTCGGCGGCGGTGCGCTTCGTACGGCAGAAGATCATCGCGAGTCCGCGGCCGTCGGCCTGGAGGATGCGGGAGACGAGCTCCGGCTTGTCCATGTTGTGCGCGCGGAAGACGTGCTGCGTGATGTTCGCGACGGTCGCGCCCTCGTCGTCGGGCGACGTGGCGCTGATGTGCGTCGGCTGTGACATGTACCGGCGGGCCAGGCCGATGACCGCGCCCGGCATGGTCGCCGAGAACAGCATCGTCTGGCGCTTCGGCGGCAGCATCTTCATGATCTTCTCGACGTCGGGCAGGAAGCCCAGGTCGAGCATCTCGTCGGCCTCGTCGAGGACGAGCGAGCGCACATGGGAGAGGTCGAGCTTCTTCTGGCCCGCGAGGTCCAGCAGCCGCCCGGGGGTGCCCACGACGATGTCGACGCCCTTCTTGAGCGCCTCGACCTGCGGCTCGTACGCACGGCCGCCGTAGATGGCGAGCACGCGGACGTTGCGCACCTTGCCGGCGGTCAGCAGGTCGTTGGTGACCTGCTGGCACAGCTCACGGGTGGGGACGACGACGAGCGCCTGCGGGGCCTCGGTCAGCTTCTCGGGCGCCGCCCGGCCGGCCTCGACGTCCGCGGGGACGGTCACGCGCTCCAGCAGCGGCAGGCCGAAACCGAGCGTCTTGCCGGTGCCGGTCTTGGCCTGGCCGATGACGTCGCTGCCGGAAAGCGCGACGGGGAGCGTCATCTCCTGGATGGGAAAGGGGGACATGATGCCGACGGCCTCAAGGGCCTCGGCGGTCTCGGAAAGGATCCCGAGGTCTCGGAACGTAGTCAGGGTGCTGCCTCTTCTGTGAGACGCGACCCGAGGCGAACGATGGGGGTCGTACCGTGCCTGGTTCTCTTCCGGCCGGAAATACGGGCCGGGGGCGCGGGACCACATGCCGTCGCTCAAGCGCTCATGTCGCTGAGGGGGCCCCTCATCTTGCGGTCGTACGCCTTGGTACGCCCCGCGTGGAGGGCTGTCGGGTCGGAGCCGATCGGGCCACCGACCGGGCATCCTCATTCAATTGCGCCGCGAAATGCCCTGGGCACTCTGCTAGCACTTTACCACTGTACCCCGGAATCGCGCAGGTGTGTCGGTACGATTTACCGGATCGGGGGGAGGCCGGGGGCTGACCAGGCCCTTACGCCCCCGGAAGGGCGGGCTATTGTGCCGTTCATGGAGACGCCTGACAACGCCACTGCACCCGAAGAGACACCCCGGACCGGTATCGCGGCCCAGGACTGGGCCACGGCGTCCACCGAGCCGAACTACCACGCCGCGGTCGTGGACCTGCTGGGCGCGCTCGCGTACGGCGAGCTGGCCGCCTTCGAGCGCCTCGCCGAGGACGCCAAGCTGGCCCCGACGCTGGCCGACAAGGCCGAGCTGGCGAAGATGGCGTCGGCGGAGTTCCACCACTTCGAGCGGCTGCGGGACCGGCTGACCGCGATCGACGAGGAGCCGACGGCGGCCATGGAGCCCTTCGCCAAGGCGCTCGACGACTTCCACCGCCAGACCGCGCCGTCCGACTGGCTGGAGGGCCTGGTCAAGGCGTACGTCGGCGACTCGATCGCCAGCGACTTCTACCGCGAGGTCGCGGAGCGGCTCGACTCCGACACCCGGGCGCTGGTGCTCGCCGTGCTCGACGACACGGGTCACGGGAACTTCGCCGTGGAGAAGGTGCGCGCCGCGATCGAGGCCGACCCGCGCTGCGGCGGCCGGCTCGCGCTGTGGGCACGCAGGCTGATGGGCGAGGCGCTCTCGCAGGCCCAGCGGGTGGTGGCCGACCGTGACGCCCTGTCCACGATGCTCGTGGGCGGCGTCGCCGACGGCTTCGATCTGGCCGAGGTCGGCCGGATGTTCTCGCGGATCACCGAGGCGCACACCAAGCGCATGGCCGCGCTCGGCCTGGCGGCGTAACGCCGACAAGCGGACGCTACGCCGCCGCCGAACGGCGGATGCGGCCCCTGGGGCGGATGAGGAGCGAGAGCAGAACCGCTCCCACCGCCACCGCGCCGATCAGCGTCGCCACGACATGACCCGGGCCGAGTGCGGAGTGGGTGACGTACGCACCGAACAGGGACCCGAGCGGCCCCGCGGCCAGCACGACGCGCCGCGAGGGCAGCCGGTCGGCGAGCCGGTGGACAGCCGCCCAGGCGAGGGCGAAGCCGAGGGCTAGGGAGCCGAGAGCTTCCAGCAGGATCACGTGGGTTCCTCCCGTGCGGCCAGGGTGCGAATGGGTCGTAGCCCGTACTACCCCCGCCTCGCGGAAGGCAACCCTCCACCGGCCCGCCGAACAGGTCCGCGCCCCACGTCCGCGCACGTCGAAGGCCGGGGCCGCGGGCGTCCGCGCCGCCCCCGCGCGCACAGACGGAACCGGCCCGGTGGGAAGTCCCACCGGGCCGGTTCCGTCTGCGGTGATGCTGTGCGGTGCCGCTGATGCCGCCCCGCGTCCGACGCCTACAGCGCGCCGAAGCCCACCCTGCGCGTCGCCGGCTCGCCGATCTCCACGTAGGCGATCCGGTCGGCGGGAACGAGGACCGTACGGCCCTTGTCGTCCTTGAGGCTGAGCAGCTGCGCCTTGCCGGCCAGCGCGTCGGACACCGCGCGCTCGACCTCCTCGGCGGACTGCCCGCTCTCCAGAACGATCTCCCGGGGCGCGTGCTGCACGCCGATCTTGACCTCCACGGCTATGTCCCTCCGACGGTCAGTGCTGCGGTGCGCGGTCGTCGCGCCGTACGCAGCACACATTAGCCCGGTGAGGGGACACGGAACGCTCCGACGCCGCACGCCAGAAGCGAACACGGATCGGGAACACGCCCCGGCCGCGTCCCGCGGCGGACCGTTTCAGGCCCGCGCCGGCCGCCTCAGTGCTCGCTGCCGTGCAGCGGGAAGCCCGCGATGCCGCGCCAGGCGAGCGACGTCAGGAGCTGCACCGCGGTGTCGCGCGGGATCGTGCTGCCGCTGGAGAGCCAGTAGCGGGCGACCACCTGCGACACCCCGCCGAGTCCGACGGCGAGCAGCATCGACTCGTCCTTGGACAGACCGGTGTCCTCCGCGATGACCTCACTGATCGCCTCGGCGCACTGGAGCGACACCCGGTCGACCCGCTCGCGCACCGCCGGCTCGTTGGTCAGGTCCGACTCGAAGACCAGGCGGAACGCCCCGCCCTCGTCCTGGACGTACGCGAAATAGGCATCCATCGTCGCGGCCACGCGCAGCTTGTTGTCCGTGGTCGAGGCGAGGGCGGTTCGCACCGCCTGGAGCAGCGACTCGCAGTGCTGGTCCAGGAGGGCCAGGTACAGCTCGAGCTTTCCCGGGAAGTGCTGGTACAGGACCGGCTTGCTCACACCGGCGCGCTCGGCGATGTCGTCCATCGCCGCCGAGTGGTACCCCTGCGCGACAAAGACCTCCTGCGCCGCGCCCAGAAGTTGATTGCGTCGGGCTCGGCGGGGCAGGCGTGTGCCGCGTGGGCGTGCCGCCTCTGTCTGCTCGGTGGCTGTCACGCCGCCTCCCATGTCTTTCAGTGTCGCGGCCTTTCAACAGCACGGCCGTTCCGTGCGCCGTGTGCGCCGCGCCCGCCATCGTACTTTTGGGTAATGCGGGAGCGCGCGGTGCGGACGGAGAATTTCACGGACCGGACGGCCGGGGAAGGCCGATCACGTGCCGATCGGTCGCCGGACGGGGCTTCGCACGGTCCCGTCAGCGGTAGTCGTCCTCGTCGACGGTGACCACACGGGCCTGCTCGGCGGCGTCCCCGTCCGCCGCCTCCCCGGTGTCGATGCCGGTCGGACGGTCGTCGTGCGACTGCTGCCACTCCGTGCGCTGCTCCGCCGCGTCCGCCTCCGAGGCGTCGTCGGCGAGCACGTCGGAGTCCTCGGGGGTCTCCTCTTCGGTGAAGCTCTCGGGGTCGGTCGGATCGACGGACATGCGGGGCCGCCTTTCGGGAGGAAACGGGGGCGGTCGCGTACCCCCTTTGCTCCGAGGGTAGATCTGTGACGGCGAACACACGATTCAGTGCGTGATCGTCTCGTAACATTGCCGCATGTCTTCGACCGAGCTGCCCGGTACCAGCCTCGCCGCCGCCACCGCGGTGCCGCGGGTCAGCGCCGTGCGGGTCGCCGAGGGGGAGAAGCTGCGCTCCGTCACCCTTCCGGGGCTGACGCTGAACGTGCGCTCCCGGCCCCCGGCGCGCACCGGACTGCCGCCCGCGCTCTACGTGCACGGGCTCGGCGGGTCCTCCCAGAACTGGTCGGCGCTGATGCCGCTGCTCGCCGACGCCGTGGACGGCGAGGCGGTCGACCTGCCCGGCTTCGGGGACTCCCCACCGCCCGACGACGGCAACTACTCGGTCAGCGGGCTGGCGCGCGCCTGCATCCGCCTGATCGACGCGGGCGGACGCGGACCGGTCCACCTCTTCGGCAACTCGCTGGGCGGCGCGGTCGCCACCCGCGTAGCCGCCGTCCGGCCCGACCTGGTCCGCACGCTCACGCTCGTGTCGCCCGCCCTGCCGGAACTGCGGGTGCAGCGCACGGCGGTGCCGACCGGGCTGCTCGCCCTGCCCGGCATCGCCTCGCTGTTCGCCCGGCTCAGCAAGGACTGGACCGCCGAGCAGCGCACCCGCGGTGTGATGGCGCTGTGTTACGGCGATCCCGGGGCGGTCACGCCCGAGGCGTTCGAGCACGCCGTCCAGGAAATGGAGCGGCGGCTGCAACTGCCGTACTTCTGGGACGCGATGACGCGTTCGGCGCGGGGCATCGTCGACGCGTACACCCTGGGCGGACAGCACGGTCTGTGGCGGCAGGCGGAGCGGGTGCTCGCGCCGACGCTGCTCGTGTACGGAGGACGGGACCAGCTCGTGTCGTACCGTATGGCGCGCAGGGCGGCCGCGGCGTTCCGCGATTCGCGGCTGCTGACCCTGCCCGACGCGGGGCACGTGGCGATGATGGAATACCCGGAGACGGTCGCGAACGCCGTCCGGGACCTGATCAATGACAGCGGCAGGAGCTGATCCGGCGCGTGGGACGTCATAGTCGCCGAGGCCCCGCACCCAAGGGGGCCGCCGAGAAGCCCGCCATACCGGGCCGCGGCCGGCAGGCCGCGTCAGGACCGGACGCGGCGGGGTACGACGTCGCGCCGCCCCCCGGGGCCCGCAGACCACAGGCACAGCCGCAGGCGCGGCAGCAGCAGCAGTACGGCGGCACTCCGGCTCACGGGGTGCCGCAGGTGCGCGGCGGCCACCCCGAGCAGCGGGAGGCCGGAGGCGGCTGGGGCGCCGCGCCCGGCGGCCGGTACGGCGACTGGCAGGGGGCGCCGCGCGGACCGCAGGGGCCGCCCGCCGAGCAGACGCCGGCGCAGACACAGGCTCACGCGCGGGGTCAGGCTCCGGGGCACACACCGGCGCAGGGAACCGCGCAGGCGCGCTACGCGGCGGCCGGGGCGCGGATCCCCGGACCGCGGCAGGAGTTCGTCGAGGCGTTCGACGCCCCGCCCCGGGTTCCGTCGCAGGCCGGCCCGGTCGGCCCGGCCGACGGCCGGGAGCCGGACGAGGCCACCGGCACCGGTGGTGACGGGCGCGACGGCGACGACCTTCAGGACGCCGCACCGGCCAAGGGCGGCAGGGGCCGGACCTTCACCGGGATCGCGGCGGCCGCCGTGACCACCGTCCTCGCCGTCGTCGTGGCCGGGCAGGTCGCCCAGGGCGAGCAGGAGCCCGTCGCGTCCCCGGCCGCCGGTGACCGGAGCACCCGCGAGAGCGACGCCTCGCGTTCGGAGCCCCGGCCGACGCCCTCGCGGGCAGTGGCGGACGCTCCGGCGACGTACGCGCAGCAGATGGCCCGGACGTACCCGATCGACCCGAAGCTGACCGGCAAGGGTGACTTTCAGGCCATCGGCGGGTTCGACAAGGCACCGGGCAAGGGGCAGAAGTACTCCTATCGGGTGGACGTCGAGAAGGGGCTCGGGCTTGACGGCGCGGTCTTCGCCCGCGCTGTGCAGGAGACCCTCAACGACGACCGGAGCTGGGCGCACGACGGCGCCATGACGTTCGAACGGATCTCCTCCGGGCGGCCCGACTTCGTGGTCACGCTCGCGAGTCCCGGCACCACGGGTGAGTGGTGCGCCAAGTCCGGTCTCGACACGCTGTCCGGCAACGTCTCGTGCGACTCGGCGGCCACGGAGCGCGTCATGATCAACGCGTTCCGCTGGGCGCAGGGCGCCGACACCTTCGGCAAGGACAAGATGTTCGCGTACCGGCAGATGCTCATCAACCACGAGGTCGGCCACCGGCTCGGGCACGGTCACAAGAACTGCGAGACGCCCGGCGAACTCGCGCCGATCATGCAGCAGCAGACGAAGTCGCTCGACATCGGCGGCATCGAATGCAAGCCCAACCCCTGGGTCTTCCCCGGCAGTTGAGAGGCCGCTGTGCACAGGCCGCAACCTGACGCCGCGTAACCGAAAAGCCCTCTAGCGCGACAGAACGCGACCGTGGGGCGAAAGTTACGCGCGTTCACCCCTTTTGGTGGCGCGATGGACAACCGTCCGTCGCGTCACCGCCCTGTCCGCATACGGTCGGTCCCGCTGCGAGTCGCCGGACCAACGGCGGCCGCCCACAAGGGAGATCGGGGGTGCGCTCGTGCGGATCGGACTGCTGACGGAGGGTGGCTACCCGTACGCGACGGGTGAGTCCAGGCTCTGGTGCGACCGGCTCGTGCGCGGGCTCGCGCAGCACGAATTCGACCTGTACGCCCTGAGCCGCAGCGCCCGCCAGGAGGCGCTCGGCTGGATGCCGCTGCCGCCCCAGGTGCAGCGCGTCCGGACCGCGCCGCTGTGGGCGCCCGAGGACGACGGCGCGACGTACGGCCGGCGCGAGCGGCACCGCTTCGCCGGGCACTTCCGCGAGCTGGCCGGCGCGATCTGCTCGCCGGACGACGCGGACGCCGGCGACCGGTTCGCCGCCGGTCTTTACGGCCTCGCCGAGCTGGCGGGGGAGCGCGGCGGGCTGCACGCCGCCCTGCGCTCCGAGGTCGCCGTACGCGCCCTGGAGGCCGCCTGCCGCGCGCCCGGCGCGAACAGCGCCGTCCACGCCGCCAAGGTGCCGGACTACCTGGAGTTCGTCGATCTGCTGGAGCGCGCCCTGCGGCCGCTGTCCCTCGACTGGTACGACGAGCGGAGCCTCGGCGCCGTCGACCTGTGCCACGCGGCCTCGGGCGGGTCCGCCGCCCTGCCGGGCCTGCTGGGCAAACGCTTCTTCGGCGTACCGCTGCTGGTCACCGAGTACGGCGTACAACTGCGCGCGCACTACCTCGCCGCCGGCGACGCGGCCCGCAGCGCCCCCGTCCGGGCCCTGCTCGCGTCCTTCCACGGCAAGCTCGCCGCCGAGGTGTACGACAAGGCCACCCTCGTCACGCCCGGCAACACGCACGCCAGGCGGTGGCAGGAGCGCTGCGGCGCCGACCGCGCGAAGCTGCGCACGGTCTACCCCGGCATGGAGTCGGACCGCTTCGCGGCGGTGGGGGAGGGCGCCGACGGCGGCGACCCCCGCACCCTGGTCTGGGTCGGCCGCGTCGAGCCGGCCAAGGACCTCGTCTCGCTGCTGCACGCCTTCGCCGACGTGCGCAGGGCCGAGCCGCAGGCCCGGCTGCGCGTCGTCCACAGCCGGCACGCGCAGAGCGCCGAAGCCGCCGCCTACCTCGCGCACTGCGAGGCGCTCGCCGCCCAGCTCTTCCCGGACGAGGCCGCCGACGCGCACGCCGTCGGCGACAACCCGGTCTCCTTCGAGGAGATCGGCGGCCCCGAGGTGCCCGACCTGGCCGACGCCTACGCGGCGGGCAGCGTGGTCGTGCTCTCCAGCGTCGTCGAGGGTTTTCCGGTCAGCCTGGTCGAGGCGATGTTCTGCGGCCGGGCCACGGTTTCCACGGACGTCGGCGCGGTCGTCGAAGTCATCGGCGGCACGGGCCTGGTGGTCCCGCCGCGCAACCCCCGCGCTCTGGCCGAGGCATGCGTGGCGCTGATGCGCGACCCGCAGCGGCGCGAACGACTGGGAGCGGCGGCACGCGCACGCGCCCTCGAACTCTTCACCGTCGAGCAGAATCTCGCGGCATTTCGCGGCATTTACCTGGAGCTGATCTCGCACTGCCCGGTACGCCGCGAAGTGGTGGGAGCGGACGGCGAACCCGCGCTCTTCGCCAACCCGGCGGAAGCACACGTGCCGGTCCGCTGGGCGAGCGCCGGGGAAACCGCCCCGAGCTGGGCGGAAGCCGCGGAGCCGGAGCACCGGGTGGGCGCCGGGTCGGCGCCCGGGGAGCGCGATGTCTGAGCGAAGCGGCCGGCAGGACCCGGCGAGACCCGTCACCACGACCGTCACCGCAGGAGGCCCGCCGATGAGCGCGACCCGTATGCCGGCCCTCCCCGGCAGGGGCGCGTGGGACGCACCCCGTACGCCCGTGAGCCCCGGCGCCTGGGACCACGACGCGCCGCCCCCGGCGCCCGAGCCCGCCGCTCCCGCTCGCGCCAGGGCGGCGGCGCCGCCCCGCCGGGGTCCGGCCGACCCGGTCCGGGCGCTCATGCACCGGCACCGGGAGCTGTGCGAACGCGCCGTCGACCCGCTGGAGATCGCCGCGGGGCTCGAAGCGCACGGGGTGACCGACAGGACCGCCGCGCGCTTCCGCCACCGGGACGTCTTCGCCCTCGCCGAGGAGCTGTACGCGCGCGTGCCGCGCGCCGGCGACGGCGCCGGCACGGCCCCCGCGCACGAGGCCCCCGCGTACGCCGGATGGGTCGGGTACGCGCTGCTGCCCGGCGTCGCGTGCGCCGCGACCGCCGCCGGGCTCGAACTCGCCCAGGGGCGCGCCCGGTGGGCGGTCGGCGCGAGCGGCGTACTGGTCGTCGCCGTGACCCTCGCGCTGTGCCTGCGCCGGGGGCCCCTGCGCGCCGAGGGGCGTACGGCGCCCGCCGCGCGCCTGTGGGTGTGCTGGCTGCTCGGGTACGCCGTCCTCGGCGACGGGCTGCTCACGCGGCTCCTCCCGGGCGGCCCCGACGGACCGTGGCCGGTGCGCACGGCCACGCTCGTCGCCCTGGCCGTCGCGCTCGCGCCCGCCGCCTGGTGCGCGCACCGCCTCGCCGCGCAGGCGCGGCGCAAGCTCGCCGCGAGCCGCGGCACCGAGGACTTCGGGGCGTCGGTCCGTCCGCTCGTCCTCGGTCTCACCGGCCTCTTCGTGTGCGTGCTCGGCTCCCTGCACCTCGCGGTCGGCGCGGCGGCGGGAGCCGGGGCGGCCGGCGGGGGAAGCGGCGGAGCCGTCCTGGCGGCCGGTGCGGCCCTGGGCACGCTCCTCTTCCTCGCCCGGTTGCTCACCGTCCACGGCTTCCCCCGGTCCGCCTCCGCCGGGCTCGCGGCCGCCGCCGGGGCGCAGATCGGCGCGGTGTGCGCCGTACTCGCGGCCCGTCTGCCCGGTTGCGGCACCCTCGCCCGGCCCGTCGAGCGCCTCGTCGCCGTCGGGGGAGCGGCGGCCGTCCCGGCGCTCGCCTGCGCCGTGGCCGCGCTCGCCCTGCTCGTCCACGCCACCGCGGCCCTCTCCCGCGCCTCGGCCCACGCCGACCGGGCCCGCACGGGCGCCACCGAACCCGCGCGGCGGCCGGAGGACCGGCCCGGACCGGACGGCCGCCACGGACCGGCCGGACCGCAGGGACCGGACGGCTGCCCCCGCACCGACCTGCGCCACGGACCGCACTGACCGTACCGATCCGCCCACAAACCTCCCGCGGAGCCGACGCCGCGGGCGTACACCGCAGCACTCATCCCGCCCCACTCGAAGGAGAACGTGACCATGACCCCCCAACCCCCAACTTCAGCCGGTCGGCACCGAGGGGACGCGCGATGAGGGTGCTGCTGCTGGGTGCCAACGGATATCTCGGCCGCTTCGTCGCCGACCGGCTGCTCGCCGACCCGGCCGTGCAGCTCACCGCCCTCGGGCGCGGCGACGACGCCGACGTACGCTTCGACCTCGCCACCGGGAGTCCCGGCGCGCTGACCCGGTTCCTGGACGCCGTGCACCCCGGTGTCGTCATCAACTGCGCGGGCGCCACCCGGGGCGGCGCGCGCGACCTGACCCGGCACAACACCGTCGCCGTCGCGACTGTCTGCGAGGCCCTGCGCCGCAGCGGCTGCGGCGCGCGGCTCGTACAGCTGGGATGCGCCGCCGAGTACGGGCCCTCCCAGCCGGGGTCCTCCACCGCAGAGGACGCCGTGCCCCGCCCCGGCGGCCCGTACGGCGTCAGCAAGCTCGCCGCCACCGAGCTGGTGCTCGGGTCCGGACTCGACGCCGTCGTGCTCCGGGTCTTCTCACCGGTCGGACCCGGCACCCCCGCGGGTTCGCCGCTCGGGCGGCTCGCCGAGGCGATGCGGCGCGCGATGCAGGCGGGGGACGGCGAGCTGAAGCTCAGCGGCCTCGGCGTACAGCGCGACTTCGTCGACGTGCGGGACGTGGCACGCGCCGTGCACGCCGCCTCGCTGTCCGCCGCGCAGGGCGCCATCAACATCGGCACCGGGCGCGCCGTCCGGCTGCGGGACGCCGCCGCGGTCCTGGCCCGGGTCGCCGGCTACGGCGGCGCGCTGCACGAACTGGACGCGCCTTCCGGTTACGTGCCGGGCAGCGCCGCCGCGGCGGCGCGCAACGGGGGAGTGGGCGGCGTGCTCGCCTCCGTCGGCCCCCAGCGCGGCGAGACGGCCCCGGAGCACGTGGGCGCCCCGTACCCGTACCCGGACGGCTGCGGCAGCTGGCAGCAGGCCGATGTGCGCACCGCGCGCGACCGCCTCGGCTGGCGGCCCAGGATCAACCTGGAGGAGTCGCTCGCGGACATCTGGATGGAGGCGGCATGCCGCATCTGACCACGCCCCGGCGGCAGCCGGCGGCGACCGCGGCCGACCGGATGGGCGTCGGGGTCCCCGGATACGCCCACCCGCTCGTCGCCCCGGTGGAGTGGGGTGAACTCAGCCGGCCGGGTGCGCCGTTGCACTGGGTGGCGCTCAACGTGGCCAACGGCCCGGGACAGCGCCCCGACCCCCACTGCCTGGAGGCCGCTGGCCGCCTGCGCAACGCCGGTGTCCCCGTGCTCGGGCGGCTCGACGTGGCGTACGGGGCGCGGTCCTTCGGCGAGCTCGTCTCCGACGGGCACCGGTTCCGCGACTGGTACAAGGTCGACGGCTTCTATCTGGACCGCTGTCCCACCGACCGGACGGACCTGCCGGGTGTCCGCCGCCTGACCACCATGCTGTCCGGACTGGCCGAGGGCGGCTGCCGCCTGGTCCTCGGCCACGGCACGCACCCGTACCCCGGCTATGCGGAGACGGCCGACCAGCTCGTGACGTTCTCCGGGCCGTGGACGGACTACCGCTGGTCACAGGTGGCGGAGTGGACGGCGGACTACCCGCCGGAGCGCTTCTGCCACCTGGTGCACGGACTGCCGCGCACACACTTGGAGGAGGCCGTCCGCATCGCCCGCTGGCAGGGCGCCGGAACCGTCTTCCTGACGGACCGGACCGTCGTCGGCGACCTGGACGGACAGAACGCCGCATTCGAGACACTGCCCGGCTACTGGGACGAAATCGTCTCGCGGATCGGACCGGGTGTCTCGGAATGAGAAGGGGCGTGGCAGTGTTACGCGGAGAACAACCGTACTGATTGACCGACCTACGGAGTCCCCGTGTCGCTGCCACCCCTGGTCGAGCCCGCTGCCGAGCTCACTGTTGATGAGGTTCGCAGGTACTCCCGCCACCTGATCATCCCGGATGTCGGGATGGACGGGCAGAAGCGGCTGAAGAACGCCAAGGTCCTCGCCGTGGGCGCAGGCGGCCTGGGTTCGCCCGCGCTGATGTACCTCGCCGCGGCCGGCGTCGGCACGCTCGGCATCGTGGAGTTCGACGAGGTCGACGAGTCGAACCTGCAGCGCCAGATCATTCACAGCCAGGCCGACATCGGCCGCTCGAAGGCCGAGTCCGCCCGCGACTCGGTCCTCGGGATCAACCCCTACGTGAACGTCGTCCTGCACGAAGAGCGGCTCGAAGCCGAGAACGTGATGGAGATCTTCTCCCAGTACGACCTGATCGTCGACGGCACCGACAACTTCGCGACCCGCTACCTGGTCAACGACGCGTGCGTGCTGCTCAACAAGCCGTACGTCTGGGGCTCGATCTACCGCTTCGACGGCCAGGCGTCGGTCTTCTGGTCCGAGCACGGCCCGTGCTACCGCTGCCTCTACCCCGAGCCCCCGCCGCCGGGCATGGTCCCGTCCTGCGCCGAGGGCGGCGTGCTGGGCGTGCTCTGCGCGTCCATCGGGTCGATCCAGGTCAACGAGGCCATCAAGCTCCTCGCCGGCATCGGCGAGCCGCTGGTCGGCCGGCTGATGATCTACGACGCCCTGGAGATGCAGTACCGCCAGGTCAAGGTGCGCAAGGACCCCGACTGCGCGGTCTGCGGCGAGAACCCGACCGTCACCGAGCTCATCGACTACGAGGCCTTCTGCGGCGTCGTGTCCGAGGAGGCGCAGGAGGCGGCGCTCGGCTCCACGATCACTCCCCAGCAGCTCAAGGAGTGGATCGACGCCGACGAGAAGATCGACATCATCGACGTCCGCGAGGTCAACGAGTACGAGATCGTCTCGATCCCCGGCGCGCGGCTGATCCCGAAGAACGAGTTCCTGATGGGCAGCGCCCTCCAGGACCTCCCGCAGGACCGGAAGATCGTCCTGCACTGCAAGACGGGTGTCCGCAGTGCGGAGGTCCTCGCGGTGCTGAAGTCCGCCGGCTTCGCCGACGCGGTGCACGTCGGTGGCGGCGTCATCGGCTGGGTCAACCAGATCGAGCCGGAGAAGCCGATCTACTAGGCGCCCCCGCCGGTCGGTCGCTCTCTCCCGCCCGGCTCCGCGCCCGCCTTTCGTACGCCGAAGGGGCCGCCCCGCACACCACGTGCGGGGCGGCCCCTTCGCGCGTGCGGCCTCAGCGCGCGGTGGCCAGCAGCTCCGCCACCCTGTCGAGGGCGGCGGGCGCCAGGTGGCGGCGCAGTTCCTCGACCAGCTCCTCCGGGGTGCTCCGGGTGTCGAGGGTGATTACGCCGTAATCGCGTCGCCGCCGCGCCTTGGGCACCGGTACGGGCGCGTCCTGCGCGTCGCCGGGCAGTCGCTGCTCGTCGCGCGGCAGCCGGGCGATCCGCCGGGCGTCCTCGACCGACACCCGGCCGTCGGCCAGTGCCTCCTGCAGGTCCTCCCGCAGCCGCGTCAACGACAGCCGCTGCGAGACGAACCCCTGGGTCTTTCCGATACGGGCCGCCACCTCCCGCTGCGAGTAGCCGTACGCGGTGATCAGGCCCTGGATGGCCTGCGCCTGCTCCAGCTCGGTGAGGTCGTCGCGCTGGACGTTCTCGATCAGCGCGTCCTCGTCGGTGCGCGTCGCGTCCTCCCGTACGAGCACCGGCACCTCGCGCAGCCCGGCGAGCCGGGCGGCGGCGAGCCTGCGGTGGCCGTGCAGGACGACATAGGGGGCGTCGCCGACGGCCGCCTCGTGCTGCGGGTGCGCGGCGAGGAAGGCGCCCCGGGAGACGACGCCGAGGGCCTGGAGCACACCGCGCTCACGCAGGGTCTGGGCCAGGCCGTCCAGGTCGCGCAGCTCGTGGCGCGGGTTGTCGGGATTCTCGGCGAGGTCCGTGACGGGGACGGTCAGCGGGTACGCGTCCCGCCCGGCCGACGGCGCCGGGACGTCGCCCGGCGTGAGCAGGGTGGCGAGGTCGGTGCGGCGGCCCATCAGCGCGCCACCGCCTTCCTGGCGGCGCGGGTGCGGCGCTTCGGCCCGGCCGGGGCGGGGATCACCGCGAGGCCGACCTCCAGGGCGAGCCGGAAGAAGTCCTCGCGGGCCTGGAGTGCGACGCGGTTGGCGCCGTACTGGGTGACGACCAGGCCGTCGGCTGAGGCGCGGGTGTGCAGCTTGTAGTGGCGTACGACGGTGCGCGCGAGCGGCCAGTCCTGAGCCTCGACGAACGCGCGGGTCTGGTCGAGGTCCGCCTTGCCGTCGCGGGGGTCCCAGTTGTTGATGACCACGCGGAACGGCAGCCCGCGCGGCTTCACGACGCGTTCGATGGTCCGCTGCGTGGGCTGGAAGCCCAGCGGCTCGGGCTCGATCGGCACGATCACGTCGTGCGCGCTGTCGAGGACGGCGCGCAGCGCGTCGGCGGCGGGCCCTTTCCCGAGCGGGTCGTCGCCGTCGGTCTCCGCGAGGTCGAGCCAGCCGGGGGTGTCGACGAAGACGTGCTGGGCGGACGGGATGCGGGCGAGCGCGGCGAGGCCGGGGAGGTCGTCGTGCGCCTGGACGAAGTCGAACGGCAGGCCGTCGCCGACCCGCTCCGACCACCACACGGCGGACCCCTGCGGGTCGATCGAGACCGCGACGACGGGCGGCTGCCCGCCCTTGGCCCCGGCGCCGAGCACGTCGGCGGTGACGGCGGCGAGATTGACGGCGAGCGTGGATTTGCCCACGCCGCCCTTCTGATTGAGGATCACGTGTACGTGTGCCACGACCACTCTCCCTGTTTCGCGCAAATCCGACATTCGGGATTTACGGTCACTGTGGCAGTGGTGCGCGGACGGGGGCCGCGTACACGCCGGAGCGCGGTCCGTTCGCGCTACGAGCAGGTGGTGCCGTGCGCCGGGACCCTGCCGTCGAGGAAATACGCGTCCACGGCTCGCCGTATGCAGTCGTTGCCCGTCAGGTACGCGCCGTGGCCCTCGCCCTCGTACGTGAGCTGCACGCCCACGCCGTCGCCCAGCTCCTCGACCATCCGCAACGACCCCTCGTACGGGGTGGCCGCGTCGCCCTTGCCGCCGATGACCAGCAGCGGGGGCGCGCCCGGCGCGCCGACCTCGGGGGTCACGTGCTCGCCGTCGACCGGCCACGAGGCGCACCAGCCGGCCAGGTCCCACGCCAGGTAGGGGCCGAAGACGGGGGAGACCTTCCGGAAGTCCGCGAGGTGGGTCGCCCGGACCTCGTCGCCGCTCACCCGGCCCTTGGCGTCGGCGCAGTGAATGGCGCGCTGGGCGTGCTGGTCCGTGCCGTACCGTCCCTTCGCGTCACGGTTGTTGTACGCGTCGGCGAGCCGCAGCAGGGTCCTGCCGTCGCCGTTCTCGGCCTCGCGCAGGGCGCGGGTGAGCGTCGGCCAACTGTCCTCGCCGTAGAGCTGGGACATGATGCCGGTGACGGCGAGGCTCTGCGTGAGCGGACGGCCCGCGGCGGCCGGCAGCGGCTTCCTGTCGAGCCGGTCGAGCAGGCGCACCACTCGCCCGGTGCCCGCCCCCGCGCTGGTGCCGGTGCTGCGGAAGTAGCTGTCCAGGGCGCGCTGGAAGCCCAGGGCCTGATTGCGCGAGTGGCGGACGAAGTCGGCGGACGGGTCGACGACCGCGTCCAGCGCCATGCGCCCGGCGCGGCCCGGGAAGAGGTGGGCGTACGTGGCGCCCAGCTCCGTGCCGTAGGAGAAGCCGAAGTAGTGCAGCTTCCTGTCGCCGAGGACCTGGCGGACGAGGTCCATGTCGCGGGCGGCGTTGCTCGTTTTGACGTGCGGAAGGACCTTGCCGGAGCGCTCGGCGCAGTCCGCCCCGAACGCGGCCGAGTCATCGAGGTAGGCCCGCTCCTCGGCCGGCGTGTCGGGGGTGGCGTCCAGCCGGAACGACGCCTCGGTCTGCCGGTCGTCCCGGCAGACGACGGCGGAGCTCGCGGCCACGCCGCGCGGGTCGAAGCCGACCAGGTCGTAGCGGGTGTGCAGAGTGCTGAAGCTCGGCGCGTGGCCGGGCATCGCCGCCACTCCCGAGCCGCCGGGCCCGCCGAAGTTGAACAGGAGGGAGCCGAGGCGCCGGTCGCTGTCGGTGGCCTTCGAGCGGATCAGCGCGATGCCGATCGTCGCCCCGTCCGGTGCGCGATGGTCCAAAGGCGCGGTGAGGGTGGCGCACAGCCACGCGCCGCCGGGCGCCCGGGCGCCGCTGCCGGCCCCGCGAGGTGCGGAGCACGGCTTCCAGTCGAGCCGCTGGCCGGTGAGCCGGGCGGGCAGAGCGGGCAGGCGGCCGTCGGCCTCGTCGCTGGTGGCCCGGGCGGTGGGAGCGGCCGACGCGGCGCGCGGGGGCTCAGGCGTGGCGCTGGGGCGGTCGCCGCCGGCGGAGCCGCCGCTTCCGCATCCAGTGGCCGTGCCCGCCATGAGGAGCGCGGCGGCCGTCAGGGCAGCCGTCCGTACGAGATGCGCCATCGTGGCCCCCACCGGATCCCAGGACTGGACAACAGATTCGAAAGCGGATTCGTCATCCTAGGTGGCGCCACTGACAGCGCCACTGACAGTCCAGGTCGCTCCGGCGGTCGATCCGGCTCGCACGGACCGTCCCACTCGCACGGACCGTCCGGCAAGGCCGCCCCGATCGCCCTACGGACACACCGTCCCGTCGGCCGGCACCTTGCCCCTCAGCAGGTACGCGTCCACCGTCCGCCGCACGCACGCGTCGCCGCCGTTGTACGCCCCGTGGCCCTCGCCCTTGTACGTCAGCTCGACGCCGACGCCCCTGCCGAGCTCCTCGGCCATCCTCTTCGCACCCGCGTAGGGCGTCGCCGGGTCGCCGGTGGTCCCGATGACGAGGATGGGCGCCGATCCGGGCGCACTCACATCGGGGGTCTGCGCCTGACCGTCCACCGGCCAGACGGAGCAGCCCAGCAGCCCCCAGCCCAGGAAATCGCCGAAGACGGGCGACGCCTCGCGGAACCGGGGGAGGCGCGTCCTGGTCTCCTCCAGGTCGAAACGCGCCGTGTCGTCCACGCAGTTGATGGCGGCGTTCGCAGCGCCGATGTTGCTGTACGTACCGTCGGGGTTGCGGCCGTTCAGGGAGTCGGAAAGAGTCAGCAGCAGCTCGCCGTTGCCGCCGTCCGCGTCGTTGAGGCCCTGCTCCAGGTACTGCCAGTACTCCTTGGAGTAGAGCGTCTGGATGATGCCGTTGGTGGCGTGGGTCTGGGTCAGCTCGCGGTCGCCGATGCCCTTGACGGGCTTCTTGTCGAGCCGCTTGAGCAGGTCGACGACGAAGTCCTCGATCTCCTTGACGCTGTTGCCGGGCAGCGTGCACTCGTCGCCGCGCGCGACGCAGTCCTTGGCGAAGTTGTCCAGGGCGAGCTGGAAGCCCCTGGCCTGGCCGAGCGACCCCTGTTCGGAGTTCTGGGTGGGGTCGACCACCGCGTCGAAGACCGCCCTGCCGACCTTCTTCGGGAACAAGTGGGCGTAGACGCCGCCCAGTTCGGTGCCGTACGAGATGCCGAAGTAGTGCAGCTTGTCGTCGCCGAGGGCCTGGCGCACCCGGTCCAGGTCACGGGCGGCGTTGGTGGTGCCGACGTACGGGAGGTCCTCGCCCGAGTTCTCCTCGCAGGCGTTGGCGTACGTCGCCAGGCCCTCGGTCAAGGTCCTCTCCTCGGCGGCGTCGTCCGGGGTGCTGTCCTGGGCGTAGTACTGGTCGAGCTCCTCGTCGTCCTGGCACTGGACGCCCACGCTGCGGCCGACGCCGCGCGGGTCGAAGCTGACCAGGTCGTAGCGGGACCGCAGCCGCTCGTAGTCCGCCGCCAGCGAGGGCAGGCCGGTCACGCCCGAGCCGCCGGGGCCGCCGAAGTTGAAGACGAGGGAGCCGATGCGGTTTCGCGGGTCGCGGGCCTTCGCGCGGATCAGCGCCAGCTCGATCGTGTCGCCGTCGGGCTTCGCGTAGTCGCGCGGCACGTCCATGAAGGCGCACTGCCAGGTGCCGCCGCCCGGCAGGGGCGAGGGGGAGGTGCCGCCGCCCTCCGCCGCCGACGGGGCGGGGCAGTCGGTCCACTCCAGCCGCTGGGACGCGAGCCCGGTCTCTCCGCTGGTGTCCTTGCCCTGGTCGCCGTCGTCGGAACAGCCGGCGAGGGACGCGAGGACAGCGGTGGCGGCGAGGACGGCCGTGGCGCGCAGGGCGGCGGAAGTCGGCATGCGTCCATCGTGCGACGGCGTGCGGGAGCGTGCGCCCCGGGAGCGCCATTCGGACGGCGTACGCACGCGCGCGCTCGGCGGCGTACGTACGCGCGCGCTCGGGCGGCGTACGTACGCGCGCGCTGTCCCTAGAGCTGGCCCTTGCGGGTCAGGTGGTTGAAGAACAGCCAGCCCGGCAGCACCGGCAGCCAGAACGTCAGCAGCCGGTACAGCAGCACGGCCGACGTCGCGACCCCGCCCCCGAGGCCCGCGAGCGTCAGGGCCGCGATGAGCGCGCCCTCGACCGCGCCGACACCGCCGGGCGTCGGCACGGCGGAGCCCAGGGCGTTGGCGGTCAGGAAGACGACCGCGACGGTCGCGTAGCTCAGCTGGACGTCGCTGTCGAAGGCGCGGACCGAGGCGTCCAGGCACATCACGAAGGCCGCCGTCAGCAGCAGCATTCCGCCGATGCCCGTGACCAGCTTCTGCGGCCGCTGGAGCACGTCGAGCATGCGCGGCACCACGCCCGCGAACAGCGAACGCACCCGGGTGACGATGAACCTGCGCAGGAACGGTACGGCCGTCACCACCAGCGCCAGCACCGCCGCCGTCAGCAGACCGGCGATCACCGTCCTGGACGGCGAGAGCGTGGGGGTGTGCTGGGTGCCCGTCATGTAGCCGAAGACCATCAGCAGCGAGATGTGGCTGGCGAGACCGAAGAGCTGCGACGCGCCGACACTCGCCACCGCGAGCCCGGGGCGTACCCCGGCGCGCTGGAGGAAGCGCGTGTTGAGCGCCACACCGCCGATGGCCGCGGGCGCGACCAGCTTCACGAAGGAGCCGGCCACCTGCGCCCCGACCGTGCGCCAGAACGGCACCTTCTCCGGTACGAACCCGAGCAGGCTCATCGCCGCCGCCGGATAGCTGAGCACGGAGAACAGCACCGCCACCGCGGCCCACCGCCAGTCCGCCGTCGCGATCGCGTCGCTGACGTCGTTGGCCATCAGGGTGGAGATCAGGAAGTACGCGACGAAGGCACCCGCGATGATGCTGACGAGGGTGCGCGGCCTGATGCGTTCGAGGCGGGCCGGCTCGATCAGCGCCTGGGGGCGGATGAGCAGCACCTGGTTGCGGATCTGCGACAGCAGGTCCTCCTCCCGGGCCTGCTCCAGCGCCTCCTCTATGGCGTCCTTCTCGGCCTTCTTCTCCGCCCGTACGTCCTTGCGCCCGCCGGACGGCACTGGTTCGTCGGCGGCGCGCTCGGCCTTGGCGGCGTGCGAGGCCTCGATCACCGCTTCGCGCTCCCGCTGCGACCGCTCGCGCGCCAGCCGGCGCAGCGTCGCGCGCGTGGAGCGGCTCAGCGCGATCGGCTGGAGCAGCGGCAGGCTGTCGGCGACCGCGTCGGGGCCCAGTACCTCCACGGCTGCGGCCACGGCCCGCTCCGCGCCGGCGCGCAGCCCCAGCGTGGTCAGGAGCTGGGCGACGTCCATCCGCAGGACGACGTCGCCCGCGGCGATCTCACCGCCGCGCAGGTCGGTCAGGATCACGCTGCCGGAACGATCCACCAGGATCGCGTCGCCGACCAGCCTGCGGTGGGCGATGCGGCGCGACTGGAGGGCCTTGACCTGCCGCCAGGCCCCGCGCAGCAGCTCGTCGGTGATCTCCTCGTCGGGCAGCGAGTCCAAGGAGCGGCCGCCCAGGTGCTGGTACACGAGCATCACGGCGTCCGGGCCGAGCTCGGAGGTGGCGATCAGCTTCGGCGCGTTGGCCCCGGCGGCGATGGCGGCGTACGCGAGCAGCGCCTCCTGCTCCAGGGCCTGGCGCAGCGACTGGATCGAGCGGCGCTGGGTGATGCCGCGCAGGGTGACCTGGCGCCATACGCGGTAGAAGAACCCCTGCGCCTGCTGCTCGCGGTCGACGACGGTGACGTCGAGCGGCGGCCCGTCCTCCAGGGTGACGAGATAGCGGCGGCCGCGGTCGCCCTGCTCCGCCGAGTCGGGCACATCCTCGGCGCGCATGGCCGTCACCGGGCGGAAGCCGACGTGCCGCAGGCCCGCGAGGAGCGTCTGTCCGGTGGGCCTTACGTTCGGCGACCCGACGGCGTAGAGCGTCCCGTACGCGACCGTCCAGCCGATCAGCACGGTCACGATGATCGAGAACGGTGTCGTCTGGCGGCCGACCAGGACCGCGAACGAGTTGAGCAGCAGCACCGCCCACAGCGCCACGCGCCAGCGCGGCCTGCGGGCCATGCCCACCGCCGTCATGTAGGCGATGACGGGCGCGAGGTAGCCGTGCACGGGATCGGTGAGTTCCCCGCTCGCCGTCGCCTGGGTGAGCGCTTCCCTGATCGTCGCGGGAGCGCTCTCGGACACCCACAGGTCCGTGGCGAGTGCCACGCCGTGCGCGAGTACGGCCGCGAGCACGCCGTCTGCGATCCGCAGGCCGTCGCGCTTGACGAGCCGCTCGATCGCGAAGGCGACCGGGAGGATCAGCACGGCGATGCTGGAGATCAGACCGGCCAGCTTGATGAAGACGTCCGGGGTCTGGCCCGTGCCCTTGCTGATGTCCTGCTCAAGCCCGGACGCGGTGCCGTGCGCGAAGGCCGCGATGGCGAGCACGCAGATGATGCCGAGCACGCCGGCGAGCAGTCGTACCAGGTCGGAGGGGCGGTGCACGCGGGCGGAGAGCAGCGGCTCGTCGCCGGAGACGCGGTCGATGTGGCTGCCCTCGGGCCCGCTGTCCATGGTCTCGGTGGGCCTTTCGGGAGCGTCAGGGTGCGACGGTACGCCAGGGGTGCTCGCCACCGGGGGAGGCTGCACGCCCTGCTCCTTCGTCGCTTCTTCTTGATCTCGTATCACCTGTCACCGCCCGGATGATGGTGGCATGACCGGATGACAGAGGGGGGCATCAGGGTGCATTGCGGGGGCGTGCGGTGGTTTGAGTACGCCCCATGGAGCAGCGTCGGCTGTCGGTGCCGTGGTGCAGGATGGACCGGATGAGCGACGAGCCCCAGGCCCCCGGACTCCCCGAGTACGCCGAACGCGTGCTGGAGGTCGCCGAGATGATTCCACCCGGCCGTGTGATGACGTACGGGGACGTCGCCGAGTGGCTGGAGGAGGGCGGCCCGCGCCAGGTGGGGCGGGTCATGGCGCTCTACGGCGGCGCCGCGCCCTGGTGGCGGGTGGTGCGTTCCGACGGCGTACTGCTGCCCGGGCACGAACCGCGCGCCCTCGGGCACTACCGCGCGGAGGGAACGCCGCTGCGGACGGCCTCCCGGCAGTCCGGTACCCACGTACCGCGGCTGGACATGAAGCGGGCGCGGTGGGACGGCGGAACGGTCGGCTCCGGCGGAAGTGCACAAGCTCACACGACTCACACCTGACAGCTTCCTGCATCCGGAGCCGCAACGGGTGAATCCGGTACCGGACAGGGTGCCGGGCGGGCCGCCGGAAGAGGCGCGGGGCGGGAGGGCAGGCGGACTCGCTGCGTCCCGGGCGCCGACTGGCGTAGCGTCGTCGCAGCGCGGCACACGCCCACCGTCCGTCCCGCGGGCACCGCGCCCCGCGCCAGGCGGCACCTCACCCCGTACACCCACCAGGACCGGCGATCCACGTGAGCTCCTCCCTTCCCCCGGGTACCCCGGGTACCGCAGGTGCCTCCGGTACCTCGGGTTCCGCCTGGAATCCGCCGCACCTCCAGGCGCGGCAGCGGACTCCGGGCGCGTACCGACTGGTGCGTACCCGGCCGGGCCCGGTGGACCCCCCTGTTCTGGACGCACGACAGCGCGCCGTGGTTGACCATGCCGGCGGGCCGCTGCTGGTGCTCGCCGGACCGGGCACCGGCAAGACGACGACGCTGGTGGAGGCGGTCGCCGCGCGCGTCGCCAAGGGAGCCGACCCGGAGCGCGTCCTGGTGCTCACGTTCAGCCGCAAGGCGGCGGTGGAACTGCGCGACCGGATGGCGCTTCGCCTCGGCGGCGCGTACGGGCCGCAGGCGACCACCTTCCACTCGTTCTGCTACGCCCTGGTCCGCGCGCACCAGGACAGCGACCTGTTCAGCGAGCCCCTGCGGCTGCTGTCCGGCCCCGAGCAGGACGTCGCCGTACGCGAGCTGCTCGCGGGCCACGTCGAGCTGGAGCGGGAGGGCCGGACCGCCCCCTTCCACTGGCCGGACGAACTGCGGGCGTGCCTCACGACGCGCGGCTTCGCCGACGAGGTCCGCGCGGTCCTGGCACGCAGCCGCGAGCTGGGGCTCGGCCCCGACTCCCTGGGGGCCTTCGCGGCGCGCACCGGACGGCCCGACTGGAAGGCGGCGGCGGCCTTCCTCGCCGAGTACCTCGACGTGCTCGACATGCAGGGCGTCCTCGACTACGCCGAGCTGGTCCACCGCGCGGTGCTGCTCGCCGAGCAGGCGGAGCTGACCGGCCGGCTCAGCGCCCGGTACGACGCCGTCTTCGTGGACGAGTACCAGGACACCGACCCCGCGCAGGTGCGCCTCCTGCGGGCACTGGCCGGGTCGGGCCGCACCCTGGTGGCTTTCGGCGATCCGGACCAGTCGATCTACGCGTTCCGGGGAGCGGACGTCGGCGGCATCCTCGACTTCCCCGACACGTTCCGGGGAACGGACGGAAACCCTTCCCCGGTGGAAGTGCTGACGACCTCCCGCCGCTCCGGCGCCGACCTCCTGTCGGCCACCCGTCTGCTCACCCGCAGGATGCCCCTGACCCGCCTGCCGGCCGAGAAGGTACGGGCGCACAGGGACCTCGCCCCGGTACGCGAGGGGGGCCGCACGGAGGTCTACACGTACCCGACGGCGGGCACCGAGCTCGACAACATCGCGGACATCCTGCGCCGCGCCCACCTCGAGGAGGGCGTGCCGTGGAACGAGATGGCGGTCCTGGTGCGGGCCGGCGGTCGTACGATCCCCGCCGTACGACGCGCCCTGACCTCCGCGGGCGTCCCGCTGGAGATCGACGGCGACGACCTGGCCCTGCGCCACGAGCCGGCCGTGACCCCGCTGCTGACGGCCCTGCGGGCGGTGGCCGAGGCGGCGCTCACGGCACCGGAGCACCCCACCGACGACGCGGACCCCGCGGAGCCCGGCGCCCGGCGGGCCGAGCCCGGGGCCCGCGTCGAGGCCGAGTCCGGGGCCGGTACCGAGCCCGGCTCCGGGGACGATCCCCAGACAAGCCGTGCCCCGGCCGTCACCACCTGGCTCAGTACCGAGGTCGCCGCCGAGCTGCTCGCCTCGCCGCTCGCCGGGATGGACACCGCCGACCTCCGCCGGCTCGGCCGCGCCCTGCGCGACGAGGAGCGCGCCGCCGGGAACCGGCTCCCGCCGCCCTCCGACGAACTGCTCGCGCGCGCCGTCGCCGAACCCGAGCGCCTGGCCGCACACGACCCGGCGTACGCGCGCGGCGCCCAGCGCCTCGGCGCGCTCCTGCGCAAAGCCCGCACCCTCCTGGAAGCCGGCGGCACCGCCGAAGAGGCGCTCTGGGAGCTGTGGAACGGCACCTCCTGGCCGGGACGCCTCGAACGCGCCGCCCTGCGCGGCGGCGCGGCCGGCCGCAACGCCGACCGCGACCTCGACGCCGTCTGCGCGCTCTTCGACACGGCGGCCCGCGCCGAGGAACGCTCCGGCGGCCGCGGCGCCCTCAACTTCCTGGAGGAGCTCGACGCCCAGGACATCGCCGCCGACACCCTCGGCAAGCGCGCCGCACGCCCCGACGCCGTACGCCTGATGACCGCCCACCGGTCGAAGGGGCTGGAGTGGCGCCTGGTCGTCGTGGCGGGCGTACAGGAGGGCCTGTGGCCGGACCTGCGCCGCCGGGGCTCCCTGCTCGAAGCGGACCGGATCGGCCGCGACGGCCTCGCGGAACCCCTCACTCCGGGCGCCCTCCTCGCCGAGGAACGCCGCCTCTTCTACGTCGCCGCCACCCGCGCCCGCGACCGCCTCGTCGTCACCGCCGTCAAGGCCCCCGCCGACGACGGCGACCAGCCTTCCCGCTTCCTCACCGAACTCGGCGTCGAACCGAAGGACGTCACGGGCCGGCCCCGCCGCCCGCTCGCCGTGGCGGCCCTGGTGGCCGAACTGCGCGCCACCACCGTCGACCCCGACGCGACGCCCGCCCTGCGCGACGCCGCCGCCCGCCGGCTGGCCAGGCTGGCGGCGCTCGCGGACGAGGACGGCCAGCCGCTGGTCCCCTCGGCGCACCCGTACCGCTGGTGGGGCCTGTACGACCCGACGCACAGCACCGTTCCCCTGCGCGACCGCGACCAGCCCGTCGCGCTCTCGGGAAGCGCACTGGACCAGCTCGCGAACACCTGCTCCCTCCAGTGGTTCCTGGGACGCGAAGTGAAGGCGGACGCTCCCGCGACCGCCGCCCAGGGCTTCGGCAACGTCGTGCACGTCCTGGCCGACGAGGTCGCGTCCGGCCGTACGCCCGCCGATCTCGCCGTCCTCATGGAACGCCTCGACTCCGTCTGGGACGCCCTCGCCTTCGACGCCCCCTGGAAGTCGCAGCAGGAGAAGGAGCACGCGCGCGTGGCGCTCGAACGCTTCCTCCAGTGGCACGTCATGGACCGCGGCGGCCGCACACCCGTCGCCACCGAGCACGACTTCGATGTGACGCTGGAAGCGGGCGGCGCGTACGAGGTGCGCATCCGCGGGTCCATGGACCGCGTCGAGACGGACGCCGAGGGACGCGCGTACGTCGTCGACTTCAAGACCGGCAAGGCGGCCCCCACACGCGACGAGGTGGCCCGCCACCCGCAGCTCGCGGTCTACCAGCTCGCCGTACGGGAAGGAGCCGTCGACGAGGCGTTCGCGGGAACGCGCCCCGAGCCGGGCGGAGCCGAACTCGTACAGCTGCGCCAGGCGGCCGCCAAGAAGGACGGCGGGGACGCGCTCCCCAAGATCCAGGCCCAGGAACCCCTCGCGGGGGAGTGGGTCGGCGACCTCCTCGCCACCGCCGCCGGGCGCGTACTCGACGAACGCTTCGGCCCGGCGACCGGCCAGCACTGCACGCACTGCGCGTTCCGCGCCTCGTGCAGCGCGCAGCCGGAGGGCCGCCACGTCGTCGAGTAGCGCCCAGGGCCGCGCAGCGCCCCGCTCGCGGTCCGTGGTTGTCAGTGGGGGCGGCTAGCCTCTCTGGGGTGTCAGCCCGAATCACCGACCCCGAGGAGCTCAAAGAGCTCCTCGGCATCCCGTTCACCCCGGAGCAGATGGCGTGCGTCACCGCACCGCCCGCTCCGCAGGTCATCGTGGCCGGAGCCGGTTCGGGCAAGACGACGGTCATGGCCGCGCGCGTGGTGTGGCTCGTCGGCACGGGGCAGGTCGCGCCCGAGCAGGTGCTGGGGCTCACCTTCACCAACAAGGCCGCGGGCGAACTCGCCGAGCGGGTGCGCAAGGCGCTGATCCGGGCCGGGGTGACCGACCCCGACGTCATCGACCCCGACAACCCTCCCGGCGAGCCCCGGATCTCGACGTACCACGCCTTCGCCGGGCAGCTCCTCGCCGAGCACGGCCTGCGCATCGGCCTCGAACCGACCGCCCGCCTCCTCGCCGACGCCACCCGCTACCAGCTCGCCGCGCGGGTGCTGCGGGAAGCGCCCGGACCGTACCCGGCGCTCACGAAGTCGTTTCCGGCCCTGGTCAGCGACTTGCTGGCGCTGGACGCCGAGCTGGCCGAGCACCTCGTGAAGCCGGGCCGGCTCGCCGCGTACGACGCCGAGCTGCTGGACACGCTCGCGTCCGTGAAGCTCTCCAACGCCGACCTGCGCAAGGTCCCCGAGGCCGCCGCCGCCCGTCTCGAACTGCTCGACCTCACCGCCCGCTACCGCGAGGCCAAGCGCAGCCGCGACCTCCTCGACTTCGGTGACCAGATCGCGCTCTCCGCCGAGCTCGCGCTCACCAGCGAGGAAGCCGGCCGGATCCTGCGCGACGAGTTCCGGGTGGTCCTGCTCGACGAGTACCAGGACACGTCGGTCGCCCAGCGCCTCCTCCTTTCGGGGCTCTTCGGCGGCGGCACCGGGCACGCCGTGACGGCGGTCGGCGACCCCTGCCAGGCGATCTACGGCTGGCGCGGCGCGTCCGTGGCCAACCTCGACGACTTCCCCGCGCACTTCCCGCACGCCGACGGGAGCCCCGCCGCCCGCTTCTCGCTCAGCGAGAACCGCCGCAGCGGCGGCCGCCTCCTCGACCTCGCCAACGGCCTCGCCGTCCCCCTGCGCGCCATGCACGCGGGCGTGGAGGCCCTGCGCCCGGCCCCGGGCGCGGAGCGCGACGGCATCGTCCGCTGCGCGCTGCTCCCCACCCACGCGGACGAGATCGCATGGCTGGCCGACTCCATAGCCCACCTCGTCCGTACCGGAAAGGAGCCGGGCGAGATCGCCGTCCTGTGCCGTACGGCGGGCGACTTCGCCCAGATCCAGGGCGCGCTCGTGGCCCGCGACGTACCGGTCGAGGTGGTCGGACTCTCCGGGCTGCTCCACCTCCCGGAGGTCGCGGACCTCGTCGCGGTCTGCGAGGTGCTCCAGGACCCGGGCGCCAACGCCTCACTCGTACGCCTCCTCACGGGCCCGCGCTGGCGCATCGGCCCGCGCGACCTGGCGCTGCTCGGGCGCCGGGCGCGCCTGCTCGTGCACCGGACGCCGGGCGCCGACGCGGACGCCGACCCCGACGGGAGGCTGGCGGAGGCGGTCGAGGGGGTGGACCCGGCGGAGGTCGTCTCCCTCGCGGACGCGCTCGACACGTTCCTGGAGTCCGGCGGTCCGGACGACGGCCTGCCCTTCTCCGCCGACGCCCGGGTCCGTTTCGCCCGCCTGGCGGCCGAGCTGCGCGACCTGCGGCGCTCGCTCGCGGACCCGCTCATGGACGTGCTGCACCGGGTGCTCGCCACGACAGGCCTCGAAGTCGAACTGTCCGCGTCCCCGCACGCCCTGGCCGCCCGCCGCCGCGAGACGCTGAGCAACTTCCTGGACACCGCGGCGGGGTTCGCGGCGCTCGACGGCGAGGCGAACCTGCTGGCCTTCCTCGGCTTCCTGCGGACCGCCGTCCAGTACGAGAAGGGCCTGGACAACGCCCTGCCCGGCGGCGAGAACACGGTCAAGGTCCTCACCGCCCACAAGTCCAAGGGCCTGGAGTGGGACGTCGTCGCGGTGCCGGGCCTGGTCACGGGCCACTTCCCGAGCGAGCAGTCCCGCGACGCGTGGACGTCCCAGGCGAAGGTCCTCCCGCACGCGCTGCGCGGCGACGCGAAGACGCTCCCCGACGTCGACGACTGGGACGCGAAGGGCCTCAAGTCCTTCAAGGACGCGATGAAGGCCCACCAGCACACGGAGGAGCTGCGCCTCGGGTACGTCACCTTCACGCGTCCGCGTTCGCTGCTGCTCGGCTCGGGCCACTGGTGGGGCCCGACCCAGAAGAAGCCGCGCGGCCCCTCCGGCTTCCTGCGGGCGCTGTACGACCACTGCGCGGCCGGATTCGGCGAGATCGAGGCGTGGGCGGACGAGCCGGCGGAGGGCGAGGAGAACCCGTCGCTGCGCGAGTCGGCGGCGGACCGGGCCTGGCCGCTGCCCCTGGACCCGACGTCGCTGGCCCGCCGCCGCCGGACGGCGGAGACGGTCATGGCGCACCTGCGGAGCCTGGCGTCGGCGCCGGACGACGCCCCGGAGGCAGCGGCGGAGCCCCCGGCCGACGTCGACGAGCCCGCGGAGCCGGAGTTCGAGGACGGCTTCGCGCCGGAGGACGAGGAGGAGCCGGCCGACTGGGACACGCTGCTCACCGAGCGCCCGGCGCAGGCCCCCGGCGCTCCCGCGTCGGCCCCCGCTCCCGCGC
>NZ_VBVX01000289.1 GCF_005981925.1 Streptomyces albidochromogenes | reverse complement strand
TCTCCACTTATGCGATCGTCGGCAGCGTCAGATGGGTATAAGAGACAGTAACCATCCGATAACCGGCTCGTTTGTCTGTACGAGGTCCTGCACAAACGGCCGAATACGGAGGGGAACATGCCGGTAAGCCCTTACACGCGTGAACGCCTTGCGGGGGCCGCGAGTTCGTCGCGAACGCTCTCCGAAGCGTTGATCAAGCTGGAGGTGGACCCGAGGAGTCCGTCGCGGCGCTACGTCCACGGACGCATGAAGAAGTTGGGCGTCGACACCTCTCACTTCGAGCGTGAAGGTGCGCGATGGACCAAAGAGGTCCTCGAACCCGTCGTCGCCGCGTCTACGAACATGTGCGACGTCCTGCGCCGGCTCGGGCTCGATGTCGTGGGCGGCCACCACACCCATATCAGCCGCAGAGTAAAGGCGTTCGGCATCGACACCTCGCACTTCGATCCACGCGTCAGCACCGGAAGGCGCGAAACACGACGCCGCCGTACGGCACAGGAGGTGCTTACCCAGCAGGATCCCACCAACGCCCGCCGGGAGCAGAGTGGGCGGCTCAAGCGAGCGATGCTGGACCTCGGTACGCCAGACAGCTGCGCGCTCTGTGGGACGGAACCAGTGTGGCGCGGACACCCCCTCCCTCTCGAGGTGGACCACATCGACGGCAACTGGCGGAACAACTGCCTCGACAACCTGCGACTCCTGTGCCCGAACTGTCATTCGGCCACTGACTCTTATCGCGGCCGCAGTAAAGGGCGCACGGTTCGGGTGTCACAGCGCGGAGATGGCTAATGAGCCGGGTTCAGAAGTACACACGCGAGCGGCTCGCCGAGGCAGCGGGGTGCTGCTCGAACATGGACGAAGTGATCGCGCTCTTCAAGACGCGTCCGTACGGTCACCTGCGCCGGTACTTGTTCAAGCGATTCGCCCATTTCGGCATCGACGTGTCGCACTTCAAGCAGCGCGGCTACCACAGAGGTGGCTCGCGACCGAGCCGCGAACAGCTCAGCGAAGCGGTGGCCGCAGCTGTCTCCATCGCCGATATTCTGCGGCGCCTTGGTCGGCCAGACAGTGGAAGCCAGCGAGCACTGCTGAAACTGTGGATGGCGCAGGATGCCATCCCCACAGAGCACCTTCTCGGGCAGGGCCATCAGCGAGGTAAGCCATCACCGGCCCCTGTCAGAAAGGCTGCGGCCGTGCTGACGAAGCACGACGGCAAGCGGCGCACGAAGACCACCCTCTTGCGGCGCGCACTCTTCGAGACAGGCGTTCCCGAGCAGTGCGACGAGTGCGGCACCGGGCCCGTGTGGCTCGGAAGGCCGATGACACTGGAGGTCGACCACATCAACGGTGACTGGAGCGACGACCGCGCCGAGAACCTCAGGCTGCTGTGCCCCAACTGTCACGCGATCACCAAGACGTGGTGCCGAGGTGGCCGCCGGCGGAGCTCATAGTCTGCCTCCCTCACAGCAGTCGGCTTCGACCAGTAAAGTGGCCGTGGTGCATGCGCCTGTACGCCAAGGGCTGAGCGGCGATCTTTAGGTGGTCGTGTTTGTCGGTTCGAATCCGACCGGGCGCACCAAACCACGGCGGCTCGGCTCGCACACCCGCGAGCCGAGCCGTCGACGCAGACACCTCACCCCAGCAGCTCCCGTACCACCGGGGCCAGCTCTCGGAATGCCTTGCCTCGGTGGCTGATGGCGTTCTTCTCCGCCGGGGTCAGTTCCGCGCAGGTCACCGTGTGGCCGTCCGGCTGGAGGATCGGGTCGTAGCCGAAGCCGTTCGTGCCGGCCGGGGTGTGGCGCAGGGTGCCCTGGAGGCGGCCCTCGACCACGCGTTCCGTGCCGTCGGGGAGGGCCAGGGCCGCCGCGCAGGCGAAGTGAGCCGTGCGGTGCGGGTCGGCGATGTCGGCGAGCTGGGCGAGGAGCAGGTCGAGGTTCGCCTTGTCGTCCCCGTGGGTGCCCGACCAGCGGGCCGAGAAGATGCCGGGGGCCCCGCCGAGGACGTCGACCGCCAGGCCGGAGTCGTCGGCGACGGCCGGCAGGCCGGTGGCCTTGGCCATGGCGTGGGCCTTGAGGAGCGCGTTCTCGGCGAAGGTGACGCCGGTTTCCTTGACGTCGGGGATCTCGGGGTAGGCGTCCGCGCCGACGAGGTCCAGGTCGAGACCTGCGTCGGCGAGGATCGCGTGCAGCTCGGTGATTTTCCCGGCGTTGCGGGTGGCGAGGATCAGGCGGGTCATGCTCCCAGTATCTACGGGGTGCAGACCTTGCCGATCTCGGTGGCCGCGTCGGTGACGGGTCCGATGTCGGGCGTCTCGTCGCCCTTCTCGACGGCGGTGCGGACATTGTCGACGGCCTTGTTCAGGTCGTCGACGGCCTTCGAGAGGTCGGCGTTGTCCGTGGTGTCGTCGAGGTTCGTGAGTTCCCTGTCGATGTCGTTGAGCGCCTCGTTGAGCTGGGTGGGGTCGTCGGCCGCGGTGGACACGGCGGTGGACAGCTTGTCGACGCTCGTGGCGATGGCGTCGGCGGTCTTGACGCAGTCCATGGCCTTGTCGAGGGCTCCGCAGCCGGCGACGAGTCCGGTGAGCGCCGCGGCGGTGGCGACGGCGAGTGCGACACGACTGGTACGGCTGCTACGGCGACTGCGCATGGAGCGGTCCTCCCCCAGGTTCAACGGGTGTGCGGTGTGCGGGTACGGGTGTGCGGACGGGCGTACGGTTCGGCCCGTACGCCCGTGCTCTGGGAGACGCCGGAACGGGTCTCCGCGGTTGCTCGCGGCGCGCGGGAGTCAGAGGGTTCCGGCGAGGGCCTGGGTCTGGATGGCGGTGAGGTCGGCGCAGCCGCCGCTCGCGAGGTCGAGGAGGGCGTTCAGTTCCTTGCGGTCGAACGGCTCGGCTTCGGCTGTGCCCTGGACCTCGACGAAGCGGTTGTCGCCGGTGCAGACGACGTTCATGTCGGTCTCGGCGCGGACGTCTTCCTCGTAGCAGAGGTCGAGCAGCGGGACGCCGTCGACGATGCCGACGCTGACGGCGGCGACGGTGCCGGTGAGCGGCTTGCGTCCGGCCTTGACGATCTTCTTGGTCTGGGCCCAGGCGACGGCGTCGGCGAGGGCGACGTAGGCGCCGGTGACGGCCGCGGTACGGGTGCCGCCGTCGGCCTGGAGTACGTCGCAGTCGAGGACGATGGTGTTCTCGCCGAGTGCCTTGTAGTCGATGACGGCGCGCAGGGAGCGGCCGATGAGGCGGCTGATCTCGTGGGTGCGTCCGCCGATCTTGCCGCGTACGGATTCGCGGTCGCCGCGGGTGTTGGTCGAGCGGGGCAGCATCGAGTACTCGGCGGTGACCCAGCCTTCGCCGCTGCCCTTGCGCCAGCGCGGGACGCCTTCGGTGACGGAGGCGGTGCAGAAGACCCTGGTGTCACCGAAGGAGATGAGGACGGAGCCCTCGGCGTGCTTGCTCCATCCGCGTTCGATGGTGACCGGGCGGAGCTGTTCGGGGGTGCGGCCGTCGATTCGAGACATGGGGTGGAGCCTAGCGGCCGGGCGCGCCCATGCGTGAGGGGCCCGTTCCGGTTCGGGGTCCGCGCTTGGCTGGAATGGCGCGGGTGTCCGGTCGGGGCCCCTCACGGCGGTGTCACGGGCGCTTCACATCATGTCTTCGATGTCCGCGGCGATGGGGTCGGCGTCCGTTCCGATGACGACCTGGATCGCGGTGCCCATCTTGACGACGCCGTGGGCGCCGGCGGCCTTGAGGGCGACCTCGTCGACGAGGTCCGGGTTGTGGACCTCGGTGCGCAGGCGGGTGATGCAGCCTTCGATCTCGTCGATGTTGTCGATACCGCCGAGCCCGGCGACGATCTTCTCAGCCTTGCTGGCCATGTCTTTCTCCCTGTTGTTCCAAGCGGAAGTCTCGGCCGACCGTGGCCGCTTTGCCACGGTAACTCACGGTTGGCCCAACTTCGCGGGCGAGTAACCGCCCTGTACCGAATGATGGCGATCACCGGCGCCCTGTCTTCCGGCCGGGCTCCGGACCGTACGGCAACTGGTCTACACCAGTATGCGACGCCCGCCAAACCTGGCTTGTTCCGGGAGGACGCCGATGAGTTCAGACGCCGGGGCCGCGCCGGGGCAGAAGCGGCAGCGCAAGTGGTGGAACGGCCTCTTCCAGGGACTGCAGAAGGTCGGCCGGAGCCTCCAGCTGCCGGTCGCGGTCCTGCCGGCGGCCGGTCTGCTCGTCAGCCTCGGCAACCTGTTCTCGGCGTATTTGGACGGCGCGTTCTGGGACAAGACCGCCAAGGTCCTGACGCTGGGCGGCACATCCATCCTGGACGGGGCATTCGGTCTGCCGTTGCTGTTCTGCATCGGGGTCGCGATCGGCTTCGCGAAGAAGGCGGACGGTTCGACGGCTCTCGCGGCGGTCGCGGGATTCCTGGTCTACCACAGCGTACTGAAGGCCTTCCCCGTCGATGGTTCGGTCACCAAGCTGGCGCCGGAGGGGACGCCGCAGAATCCGGGCGTACTGGGCGGCATCCTCATCGGGCTGCTGACCGCGGTGGTCTGGCAGCGCTATCACCGGACCCGGCTGGTGGACTGGCTCGGCTTCTTCAACGGCCGGCGGCTCGTGCCGATCATCATGGCGTTCCTCTGCGTGATCCTCGGGGTGCTGTTCGGGCTGCTGTGGGAGCCGGTGGGTGACGCGCTGACCTGGTTCTCGAAGCAGCTGATCGACCTGGGTGCGTGGGGTGCGGGCATCTTCGGTGTCGCCAACCGGCTGCTGATCCCGATCGGGATGCACCAGTTCCTGAACACCTTCTTCTGGTTCCAGGCGGGTGAGTACCGGACGGCGGACGGCAAGGTCGTCCAGGGTGACCTGACGCGGTTCTTCGCCGAGGACCCGTCGGCCGGCCAGTTCATGTCGGGCTTCTTCCCGATCATGATGTTCGGCCTCCCGGCGGCCGCCCTGGCCATCGCGCACTGCGCCCGCCCCGAACACCGCAAGCGGGTGGCGGGGCTGATGATCTCGGTGGGTCTCACCTCGTTCGTCACGGGCGTGACCGAGCCGCTGGAGTTCTCCTTCATGTTCGCGGCGCCGCTGCTGTACGGGCTGCACGCGCTGCTGACGGGCGCCTCGATGGCGATCACGTGGGCGCTGGGCGTGCACGCGGGGTTCAGCTTCTCGGCCGGTCTGATCGACTACGTCGTCAACTGGCATCTGGACACCAAACCGTGGCTGATCATTCCGATCGGTCTGTGTTTCGCCGTCGTGTACTACGTGGTCTTCCGCTTCCTGATCACGAAGTTCGACATCCCCACGCCGGGCCGCGAACCGGAGGAGATCGAGAAGGAGGCGGAGGAGGAGAGCGTCAAGTAGCCCTCCACGCCGCCGCGCAAGGCCCTCGGACCCGTCCGGTCCGGGGGCTTTCGCCGTGCCTGGGCGGATGTGTTCCGGAGCACTGGAATCGCGGGTTCCTTATCCGTCCTTCACCGTGCTAAAACAGGTCTACACCACTGAGTGGTGTAGACCACGTGGCGATGCGCCGCGATGTGCCCCGAGACGCCGCCGTCCCCCTGCTTCCCCCTGGCGGCGCCTTGCCCCATGGAGGAAATGATGTCCACGGACACCGCCGCCCCCGCGGCCCCCAAGAAGAAGGGCGCCGGCGCGATGGCTGTCATGCAGCGCATCGGCCGCAGCCTGATGCTGCCCGTCGCGGTGCTGCCCGCGGCGGCGCTCCTGGTCCGGCTCGGCAACGCCGACATGCTCGGCCGCGAGTCGTTCCCCGAGTTCATCACCAAGATCGCGGGCTACATGGCCGCGGGCGGCGGCGCGATCCTCGACAACATGGCGCTGCTGTTCGCCGTGGGCATCGCGATCGGCTTCGCGAAGAAGTCGGACGGTTCGACCGCGCTCGCGGCCGTCACCGGCTACCTCGTCTTCAAGAACGTCCTGGCGACCTTCACCGACCCCAACCTGCCCAAGGTGGCGAAGGTGGTCGAGAACAAGATCGTCATGACGGAGGCCCCGGTCGACGCCAAGGTGCTCGGCGGCGTCGTCATGGGCATCGTCGTCGCCCTGCTGTACCAGAAGTTCTACCGCAAGACGCTGCCGGACTGGCTGGGCTTCTTCGGCGGCCGCCGTCTCGTCCCGATCCTCTCCGCCTTCGCCGGCCTGGTCGTGGGCATCGTCTTCGGATTCATCTGGCCGGTCCTCGGCACGGGTCTGCACAACTTCGGTGAGTGGCTGGTCGGCTCCGGCGCCGTCGGCGCGGGCATCTTCGGCGTCGCGAACCGCGCGCTGATCCCGGTCGGCATGCACCACCTGCTGAACTCGTTCCCGTGGTTCCAGGCCGGTACGTACGACGGCAAGAGCGGCGACATCGCGCGCTTCCTCGCCGGTGACCCGTCGGCCGGACAGTTCATGACCGGCTTCTTCCCGATCATGATGTTCGCCCTCCCGGCAGCCTGCCTGGCGATCGTGCACTGCGCCCGCCCCGAGCGGCGCAAGGTCGTCGGCGGCATGATGCTCTCCCTCGCGCTGACGTCGTTCTTCACGGGCGTCACCGAGCCGATCGAGTTCACGTTCATGTTCATCGCGCCGGTGCTGTACGCGATCCACGCGGTGCTGACCGGTGTCTCCATGGCCCTGACCTGGGGTCTCGGCATGAAGGACGGCTTCGGCTTCTCGGCCGGCGCGATCGACTTCGGCCTGAACATCGGCATCGCGACGAAGCCGTGGATGCTGCTCCTGGTCGGCCTGTGCTTCGCGGCCGTCTACTACGTGGTCTTCCGCTTCGCGATCACGAAGTTCAACCTGCCGACGCCGGGCCGCGAGTCCGACGAGGAGATCGCCGAGCTGCGGAAGGCCGAGGCGAAGTAAGCCGGGCCGTACGCGCGAGGGCCCCGGACCGGCAGAGCGGTCCGGGGCCCTCTGCCGTGTCCGCGTATCTCAGACGTCGTACTCCGCGCCCGCGACCGCCAGTTCCGCCGGGCCGCCGTACACCGCCCGCGCGTCGGCCAGGTTCACTTCCGGGTCCGTCCACGGCGGGATGTGCGTGAGGACCAGCCGGCCGACGCCCGCCCGCTCGGCGCACTCGCCGGCCTCGCGGCCGTTGAGGTGGAGGCCCGGGATGTCCTCCTTGCCGTACGTGAACGACGCCTCGCACAGGAACAGGTCGACGCCGTCGGCCAGTTCCTGGAGGGCCGCGCAGGCGCCGGTGTCGCCCGAGTACGTGAGGGACCTGCCGCCGTGCTCGATCCGGATGCCGTACGCCTCGACCGGGTGCGCCACCTTCTCCGTGCGGACCGAGAAGGGGCCGATGTCGAACACGCCGGACTTCAGCGTGTGGAACTCGAAGACCTCGGCCATCGACTTCTCGGTCGGCGTGTCGGCGTACGCCGTCGTGAGGCGCTGCTCGGTGCCCTCGGGGCCGTACACGGGGATCGCGGGGGCGCGGCCGCCCTCGTGGCGGTAGTAGCGCGCGACGAAGTAGCCGCACATGTCGATGCAGTGATCGGCGTGCAGGTGGCTGAGGAAGACGGCGTCGATGTCGTAGAGACCGACGTGGCGCTGCAGCTCGCCCAGGGCGCCGTTGCCCAGGTCGAGAAGCAGCCGGAAGCCGTCGGCCTCGACGAGGTAGCTCGAGCAGGCCGATTCCGCGGACGGGAACGACCCTGAGCAGCCGACGACGGTGAGCTTCATGGAGCGTGAACCTCCGTAACAGGGACGGGGAGGGTTCGTGCGGGTTCGTCGAGCGTAAGGCGCGAGCGAGCCGGTCGCTCCTTGATGGCGGGGCGTTGTGGGGGAACTCACCTGCGTTGTCACCGGTTCGGGCGGCGCGCGCGGGGCGGGCGGTGCGCCGGTACGGTCGGGGGATGGACACGTCCTGGTGGGTGGCGCTGGTCGCCGTGGTGGTACTCGCG
>NZ_VBVX01000288.1 GCF_005981925.1 Streptomyces albidochromogenes | reverse complement strand
CCGCTGGGGCGGGACGGGCGGCCGGCCGGCGACGTGCTCAAGGAGCCCGACCTCGTGACGGCGGTCGGCTCCAGGCCCGGGGTCGGGCGGTGGGTGTGGCGCTCCACCGCCGAGATCTACCCCCGGCTGCTGGCCGCGGGCGTGCGCGTGGAGCGGTGCTACGACGTGGAGGACGCGGAGTCGCTGCTGCTCGGCCACGAGGGGCGCCACGGCGAACCGCGCTCCGCGGCAGCCGCCTGGGCACGGCTGCACGACCGGCCCGTACCGCCCGACCCCCCGCAGCGCGCCGCCGAGCCCGGCTCGCAGTCGTCGCTGTTCGAACCGCAGCCCGTCCCGGTGCCGTTCGAGGACCTGCTGGAGGTGTACGCGGACCAGCAGCGCAGGCACGGTGCGGCGGAGCACCCCGACCGGATGCGGCTGCTGACGGCCGCGCAGTCGGCGGGGATGCTGGTGGCCGCCGAGATGAACGGGGCGGGGCTCCCGTGGCGGGCGGACGTGCACCGGGCGGTGCTGGAAGAACTGCTCGGCGAGCGGTACGCGGGCGGCGGCGACCCGCGCCGCATGGCCGAGCTGACGGACGAGATCTCGGCGGCCTTCGGGCGGCGGGTGCGGCCCGAACTGCCCGCCGACGTGATCAGGGCTTTCGCGCAGGCCGGGATCAAGGTCCGGTCCACCCGGCGGTGGGAGCTGGCCGAGGTCGACCATCCGGCGGTGGAGCCGCTCATCGCGTACAAGAAGCTGTACCGCATCCACACCGCGCACGGCTGGGGCTGGCTCCAGGACTGGGTGCGCGCGGGCCGGTTCAGACCCCAGTACCTGCCCGGCGGGACCATCACGGGCCGGTGGGTCACCAACGGCGGCGGCGCCCTCCAGATCCCGAAGGTGATCCGGCGCGCGGTGATCGCGGACGAGGGCTGGCGGCTCGTGGTCGCCGACGCGGACCAGATGGAGCCGCGCGTCCTGGCCGCGATCTCGCGCGATCCGGGGCTGATGGAGGTGGCGGGGCAGCCCGGCGACCTCTACAAGGCGGTGTCGGACCGGGCGTTCTCCGGTGACCGCGAGAAGGCGAAGCTCGCCGTGCTCGGCGCGGTGTACGGGCAGACCTCCGGGGACGGCCTGAAGAACCTCGCGGCGCTGCGAAGACGTTTCCCGCGCGCCGTCGCGTACGTGGACGACGCGGCGCGCGCGGGCGAGGAGATGCGGCTCGTACGGACGTGGCTGGGGCGGACCTGCCCGCCGGCCGCCGGGGCCGGCGACGACGGGGAGGCCGGCATCCCCCAGGACGACGGCCCGCCCCCGCGGGAGGGAGGCGACGGGGAGGTCACGCCCGGCTACGCGTCGACGAACGCGCGCGCCCGGGGCCGCTTCACCCGCAACTTCGTGGTGCAGGGCAGCGCGGCCGACTGGGCGCTGCTGATGATGGCGGCGCTGCGGCAGAGCCTGCGGGCGGCGGGTCTGCGGGCGGAGCTGGTGTTCTTCCAGCACGACGAGGTCATCGTGCACTGCCCCGCCGAGGAGGCGCCGGCCGTGGCGGAGGCGATCCGCGCGGCCGGTGAACTGGCCGGGCGGATCGCCTTCGGCGAGACGCCGGTGCGCTTCCCCTTCACGACGGCCGTCGTGGAGTGCTACGCCGACGCCAAATGACGGCGCGGGGCGCTCGGCGGGCGTGATCCGGCGTACGCGGCGGGGCGGGGCGTCGTCGCAGGCCGTCGTCGCAGGCCGGCGGTGGTGCGGTGGGCGTGCGGAAATGTTTCACCTGTCCGGCCGCTCATGACTCGGGCACCGATGGGTACCCGCCGCGCATGAGCGCAATCCAGAGCACAAGCCCGAGCGAATTCGCCGGCCTCGTGTACCCCCTGGCCGCGGACGACCATCTCGTCGGCATCGCGCCGTTCGTCGCCGGACTCGCGATCGCGGCTGCTCTGATCGCCGCCGTGTGGTGGGGCATCCGCATCAGGAACCGCGAACCGTCGCCGCCCACGCCCCAGGAGCAACCGCATCGCCCGGACGGCTCCGGCCCGCCCGAGGTGACGGAACGCCGGGAGCCCGACGAGGTGGTTCCCCCCGAAGGCGGACGCGGCCGCCTCCTCCCGCACGAGCTGCGGAACACCGGCAACGCCTCCGGCCGGCCCAGCACCGGCGACCCCGAGGACACGCCCCGGTGGAACGAGAAGTCCGGCGGTTCGTTCGGCAGCGGAGGCCCCGGCGCCTGACCACCGGCAGGCACGGCGCCGACGCGCGGGCCCAAACCGGAGACGACGCGCCGACCCGGACCGGACGCCGATGCGCGACCCGGGCCGGATGCCGACGCGCGGACCCGGACCGAACGCCGACGGTGTCGAAAGCGTCCCAGTCCAGCGGGCCGGCGCTCTTGAGCAGCTCGGCGGCCTCCTCGCGGACGGCGCGCCGGCTTGGTGGCGGATCGTACGGCGGGTCGTGCTCGGTGACGCGGCGCGCGACGACACCGCGCTCACCGACCGTCTCGTACGGCTGCGCTCCTTCGGCAACTGGGCGTTCCTGGTGCCGCGGCGCGTCACCGCCGCCTCCCGCGAGCGCTTCCTGCGCGACCTGGGCGAGTGCCTGGACCGGGCGGAGCCGGGCAGCCTCGCCGAGGCGCTCGGCCGAACGCCCGCCAAGCCGGGCGTAGACCCCGCGGGACAGGTGCCGCACTGGCTGTTCGCGTTCGACGCGGCGGGCATCGCGGCCGCGCGCGCACTCGCCCTGCTGGCCACCCATCCGGCGCAGGAGCAGCAGGTGCGCAACGAGCTGGCCATACCGGACCTGGCCCGGCCGCAGGTGCTGCCGTACACCCGGGCGTCCGTCATGGAGTCCGTACGGCTGTGGCCGACCACGCCGTTCCTGCTGCGGGAGAGCACCCGGGAGACCCGGTGGGGCGAGGGAACGCTGCCCGAGGGCACGGCGTTCCTCCTCTACACGCCGTACTTCCACCGGGACGGTTCAGCGCCGTACGCCGACCGCTTCGTGCCGGAGATCTGGCTGGACGGTACGGCGCACACCGGCCCCGAGCTCGTGCCGTTCAGCGCGGGCCCCGGCGTGTGCCCGGGCGAGGACCTCGTGCTGCTGGTCACCTCGACGCTGGTGGCCGCGCTCATGGAGCGGCACGACATCCGGCTGCGCGGGCCCGGCGGGCCGCGCTCCGGCCGGTCGCTGCCGTACACCCTCGACCACTTCGCCCTGCGGTTCTCCGCCGCCGCGCGGCCCTGAGGAGCGCCCCCAGGCGCGGGGTCTCCGAGCGGCGCTTGTCAGTGGTGGGTGACAGGCTGGATCCACGAGGATCTGCGCGACGAAAGGCAAGGTCATGATCACCACCGACTTCGTGCCCGGCTCTCCTTGCTGGATCGACCTCGGCGCCCCCGACGTCCCCGCCGCGGCCGGGTTCTACGGCGCCGTGCTCGACTGGGAGTTCCAGACCTTCGGCCCGGACGACGCACCCGACGCGGGTGACTACGGCATGTTGAAGCGGGACGGGAAGACGGTCGCCGGAATCGGGAAGCTCACCGAGGAAGGCGCCCGCTCGGCCTGGATGATCTACTTCTGTACGCCGGACGCCGACGCGACCACCGAGGCCGTGGAGCGGTCGGGCGGTACGGTCCGGGTCACCCCGATGGACGCCGACGGCGAGGGGCGGATGGCTCAGTTCACCGACCCTCAGGGCGGCCAGTTCGCCGTCTGGGAGCCGGGCTCGACCAAGGGGATGGAGGCCGCGGACCAGCCGGGCACTCTGTGCTGGACCGAGCTCTACACCACCGACTCGGCGGCCGCGAAGCAGTTCTACGGCGGGCTGTTCGGCTGGACCACCGACGACATGGAGGTCCCGGGCGGCGGCGGGACGTACTCGATGATCACCCCGGCCGGCCAGCCTCCGGAACGGATGCACGGCGGCCTCATGGAGGTCCCCGGTGAGGCACTGGCGCTGAACAGCGGCAGGCCGTACTGGCACCCAGTGTTCGCCGTCGAGGACTGCGACGCCACGGTCGCCAAGGTCACCGCGAACGGCGGCAGCGTGCTCATGGGCCCGGACGACGCCGAGGACGTCGGCCGGCTGGCCGTCTGCGTCGACCCGCACGGCGCGGACTTCGTGGTGCTCACCCCGGCCACACCGGCGTCGGCCTGAGGCGGCCGCCGCCCCACCGGCGTCACGGCCACCGGCACTCCGGCACTCCGGCACTCCGGTATGCGGCCGCGCCCTCGCGCGCAGGAGCCCGGACCGGCGCGGCGCCGGCCCGGACCCACGACCCGCGTGTGCTGCCGCGCGTCGCCCGCCGCTCCCGCGCGCTCAGGCCGCGACCGCGTCCACCGCGGGTGTGCGCAGGGTCAGGCGGGCCGTCCACAGGCTGGTGACGAGCGTCGCGGCCGCCGCGACCGCCACGATGCCGAGCCAGATGCCGAACCCCTGGCCGGGCCGGATCCCGTCCGTCCGGGCGTAGGTGAACGGGAGGATCCCCGCGAGCCCCGCGACCGTGCCGAAGAACACCCCGGTCGCGGTCAGCAGCAGTCCTTCGCAGCCGACCGTCCCGAGCACCTGGCCCGGGGTGGCCCCGGCGAGACGCTGCTGGCCGAACTCACGGCGCCGGAAGGAGGTCGCGGCGTACAGGCTGTTGATCAGCATGACGCAGGAGAAGACCACGATGACGCCGACGACCACCAGATTCAGCGTCTCCAGGTTCTTGTCGTCGACCGACCTGGTGAGACCGGCCGCCCGGATCACGTCGTTCTCGACGGCCTGCATGTAGAGCGTCGCGGTCGCCATGCCGGTGAAGAGGATCAACGGCATGAGTACGCCGGACAGTTCGGCCGCGCGTCGGCGCATGGTGTGCACCGCCAGGTGGCCGCTCCCCCCGGCGACCGCCTCGACCGGCCGCGCGAGCCGGCCCAGCACGGCCCGCAGCAGTACGGGTGAGAAGACCGCGAAGCCGGCGGCCAGCAGGATCGAGCCGTACGCCGCAGGCGCCATCGCCATGGGGTCGGTGGCGTCCAGGGCGAGCGTGCTGAGCACCGACGCGGCGCCGGCCGCCAGCGCCCCGTACCCGGCGAAGCGCCGCGCCCGGCCGCCGGACCGCCCCGCGCCGGACGCGGCCCTGGTCGCCCGGCGGACCGCCAGGAACGCCGCCCCCACCGAGGCCGAGAGCGTGACGACGAGCCCGGAGCCGAGCGCCACGGGCCCGAAGGCGTACGCCACGTCCCGCGCGACCTGGCCGCTGTCCTGGAACATCTCCAGCAGCAGCCGCCCCGCGAGCATCGAGGGCGCGATGGCGAGCAGCGCCCCCACCGGCCCCACCACCACCGCCTCACCGACGACCATCCACGTGATCTGCGCCGGCGTCGCGCCGGTGCTGCGCAGCAGGCGGATCTCCTCGGCACGCCCGCGCACGTTCACGGTGAGCGTCGAGGCGACGGCGAAGAACGCCAGCAGCGATCCGTAGCCGCCGACCACGGTCGCGGCCGTCGTCATCGACTCCGCGCTGACCTCGTCCACCCCCCGGGCCCCGGCGGTGTCGTGCAGCGAGTTGAACGTCATGACGATCGCGGCCCCCAGGAAGGCGGACAGCAGCGTCGCGACGAAGCGCCCCGGGCGGTGCCGGACCGAGTTCAAGGCCAGGACGAACACCGCTCACACCCCCGTCGGCGCGTCGTCGCGCACGCGGTCGCCCAGGTGCGCGAGCCGCTCCGCGACCGCGTCGACGGTCGGCCCGCTCAGATGCCCGGCCAGCCGGCCGTCCGCGAGGAAGAGCACGGTGTCGGCGTACGAGGCGGCCACCGGGTCGTGCGTCACCATCACCACCGTGCGGCCGTGCACCCGTACCGCTCGCTGGAGCAGCCGCAGCACCTCGCGGGCGCCGCGGGTGTCCAGCGCGCCAGTCGGCTCGTCGGCGAAGACCACGCCGGGTTCGGTCACCAGCGCCCGGGCGATGGCGACGCGTTGGCGCTGACCGCCGGACAGCTGGTCGGGGCGGTGGCCGAGCCGGTCGCCGAGACCGACCTGGGTGAGGATCTCGCGCACCCGTTCCTGGTCGACGCGGCGGCCGGCGAGCTTGAGCGGGAGGGCGGTGTTCTGCGCGACGGTGAGGGTGGGCAGCAGGTTGTACTGCTGGAAGACGAAGCCGACGCGCTGCCGCCGGAACTTCGTCAGCCGGGCCTCGGTGCCGCCGGTCATCTCCTCGCCGTCGACCACCACTCGCCCCCGGTCCGGCCGGTCGAGCCCCGCCGCGCACTGGAGCAGGGTCGACTTCCCGGACCCCGAGGGCCCCATGACGGCGGTGAAGGTGCCGGCCCCCAGGCTGAGCGTCACCCCGTCGAGCGCGGTCACGGCGCTCTGAGCCGTGCCGTACACCTTGCTGACCGATACGAGCCGCAGGGCGGTGGCCGCCCGTGGGCTGTGCTCCTGCTGCGAGCGGCGGAACATCCTCATCACTCCCTCGTGGCACCTGCTGTGCCGTCAGAAATGACGCTACGGACGCCGGAAGGCCGGGCCGATGGCCGTAGACACCGAGTGCGGGTGTACCTGGGTACACCGTCGGCCGGGCACACCCGCATCCCCGAATGCTTGATTCTGTTCGTAACACGCTTCCCGCGAGCACCTATTGACATGCAACTGGCAATCCCGCGAGAGTCGACCCCGCCAGTGAAGTGATGCCGGTCACGTATCGAGGAGCGTCTCGTATGCCCGAAATCCCCGCAGTCTCACGTCGCTTGCTCCTGGGAGGGACGCTGGCCACCGGAGCGTCGCTCGCCGCCGGGATCGGATCGGCCCAGAGCGCGGCGGCGGCGCCCACGGTCGCCGGGAGCGCCGCCGCCCTCGGCTCCGCCGAGACGCCGCGCCGCAGGCCGGGCCAGAAGTCGATGATCAACGTGCCCTTCACCCCGTACAAGACCGTGCGCGTCGGCGTGATCGGACTCGGCAACCGCGGCTCCGGCATGACCACGGGCTGGTCCGTCGTCCCCGGCTGCGTCGTGACCGCCGTCTGCGACATCCGCGCCGACCGCGCCAAGCGCACCGCCGACCAGCTGGTCGCGAAGGGCAAGCCGCGCCCGGCGGAGTTCGGCGGCTCGGCGGACTCGTACGAGGAGATGCTGAAGCGCGACGACATCGACCTCGTGTACATCGCGACGCCGTGGGAGTTCCACTACGAGCAGGGCAAGGCCGCGCTGCTGGCGGACAAGCACGTCGTCGTCGAGCTGCCCGTCGCGACGGAACTGCGCGAGCTGTGGGACCTTGTGGACACCTCGGAGCGCACCCGCAAGAACCTGATGCTGTCCGAGAACTGCAACTACGGCCGCAACGAACTGGCCATGCTCAAAGCCGCGCACGAGGGCCTGTTCGGCGACATCACCAACGGCCACGGCGGCTACCTGCACGACCTGCGCGCCCTGCTCTTCTCCAACACGTACTACACCGACTCCTGGCGCCGGCTCTGGCACACCCGCAGCACCGCGTCCTTCTACGCCATGCACGGCCTGGCCCCGATCGCGGCGGCCATGGACATCAACCGCGGCGACCGCATGACGACGCTGAAGGCGACCGCGACCGCGCCGAAGGGACTCGCCGACTACCGGGAGCGCTTCGTCCCGAAGTCCCACCCGTCGTGGAACGAGACGTACGTCAACGGCGACCTGGTGACCTGCTCGATCGAGACGGCGAAGGGCCGGACCATCAGGGCGGAGCACGACGTGAGTTCGCCCCGCCCGTACAGCCGCATCAACTCCATCGCCGGGACGCGCGGGATCTTCGAGGACTACGCGGGTACGTCGACGACCGGCGGCCGCATCTACGTCGAGCCGGACCACGGCGGCCACTCCTGGCGGGACTTCGACACGTACCGCAAGGAGTTCGACCACTGGCTGTGGAAGAAGATCGGCGACGACGCCGCGAACAACGGCGGCCACGGCGGCATGGACTACGTACTCCAGTGGCGCACGGTGCAGACGATGCGGGCGGGGC
>NZ_VBVX01000287.1 GCF_005981925.1 Streptomyces albidochromogenes | reverse complement strand
GGGTTCGTACCGGAGCCGGTGCCGCCGGTGGCCGGCGGGCGGTTCTCCTTGGGGGCGCCCGCGCTCTTGGACGCGGTCGCGCCGGGCGCGGGGTCCCGCGGGCCGGCGACGCCGGCCGGCCCGTCGGCGGCCGGCGGCTCGGTGGCGCCGGCGGAGGCGGACGGGGTCGCGCCCGCGGTCACCGGGGGTGTCGTTCCCGGGGAGGCCGAATCGTCGGGGGCCGGGGATATCCGGACCGTGTCCGCCTTCTTCTTGTCGTCGGCGAGGCCGGGTATCTGGAGGAAGGGCGCGGCGGAGTTGCCGCCGGCCAGGGCGACGACCAGCGTGACGGCGTAGCAGGCGCAGGCGAAGGCGAGAACCCAGCCGATGCGGCGCAGCTTCTTGCTGCGGCGGCCGCTCGCGTCGACGAAGACCGGACCGTCGGAGCCCTCTTGGAGCTCCTGGAGCTCCTGGGTCTGCGGCGGGTGGCCGAGGTCGCCCGGCCGCACGGTGCCGAGCTGGACCGTGATCTCACTCGGGATCGGTTCCTGGGGATACCCGGATCGGGCATCGTCTCGCCAATTGTCCACAGTTGTACGCACATCCCCCACTGAAGTGACTGGGGTGCGCGCCGCGACTGCTCGGTTGATCTGTGCACGGAACGGGCCCCCACCCACTCCGAGCGCCCCCTATCACACCGCACCCAGGCGATGAATGTAGCGCACGCCGATGACAGGAGGGCTGCTGAGTCAGTTGTTGTTGAGCATCAGTGACATATCGGTTTCGGGAAGCCAGCCCCCTGTGGGGATTTCCAGCCATCCATCCCGTTCCCCGAGCTCGGAAATCGTCCCTTTTAGCACCTCAAGCCCCTTATGGCGGAGACCTTTTCGCCACACGAGTGAGATCGGTGACAGTGGTACGGGATCGACGATCGGCCGCAGCTCCATGCCGGGCACGGCGATGAACTCGGTACTCGCCAGTACCGACCAGTGCCGCTTGCGGATCACCCGTACGAACTCCTCGGCGCCCTCGATCTCCGGGAACGGCGCCGCCACCGCGATGCCCCGCCCCGCGAAGAGCCGCACCGCCAGATCCGTCCACTCGGCGGTGGCCGCGTTGCCCGCCGCCGCGTAGAGGGTCTCCCCCGCGAGCGCGTCCAGCGGCACCTCGTCCAGCGCGGCCAGCGGGTGGTCCTCGGCGAGGAGTACGGCCATCCGCTCGAACCGCATCGGCCGGTGCTCCAGCTGGTCGAGCAGAGCGGGGTCGAGCCCGGCGACGCGCCCCGAGGACACGTCGATCCGGCCGGCGACGATCGCCGCCGCCGCCCCCGTGAGGCCGCTGTGGAAGCGGGCGACGAACTCCACGTCGGGCGCGGCCGCCCGCGCCGCCTCCAGCACCTGGTACGCGGTACCGACATGCGCGCCGACGTCGAAGACCAGCGGCCGTTCGTCGCGCGCCCAGGCGGTGCCCAGCTCGTCGTACGCCGCCAGCACCCGCCGCGCGTACGGCAGGAGCCGCTCGCCCTCCGCCGTGAGCGACACGCTCCGGGTGGACCGTACGAACAGCTCGGCCCCCAGCTCCCGCTCCAGCCGCCGCACGTCACGGCTCAGCGCCTGCTGCGCCGTGTAGAGCCTGGCTGCCGCCCGGGTGAAGTGGAGGTCCTGGGCGACCGCCTCGAAGGCGCGCAGAAGGCGGGGTTCTATGTCGTGGGGCACGCCGTGAACTTACATCGCGGGCGCGTGAATGGGCGCCCGGAAGGTGTTGGACCACCCGGCGCTCCCGCCGGGAGGCTTGATCCATGCCCGTTCGAGACACCCCTTCCCCTCTCCTGGCCGTGTCCGGCGACGTCCTGATCGCCGCCGGCCGCCCCGACTACGCGTACGCGCCGCGCCGCACGCCGCGGCGGCGCCCGCCCGGCCGCTTCTCCCCCTACCGCCGCCTGCTCGCCACGCCCGGGGCCCGCGCCTTCACCGCGGGCAATCTCCTGGCCCGGCTCCCGATGGGCATGTTCAGCGTGAGCGCGGTCATGATGATCGCCGGTTCGCGCGGCTCGTACGCCCTGGCCGGAGCGGTCGTCGCGACCGGTCTCGCCGTCACCGCCGTCGTGGCGCCCTGGACGGCCCGGCTCGTGGACCGGCACGGGCAGGCCCGCGTCGCGGTGCCCGCCACCGCCGTCGCCGTACTCGGCTCGCTCGCCCTGCTGCTGTGCGTCCGCCACGGCGCACCGGACTGGACGCTCTTCGCCGCGTACGCCGCCACCGCCACCACTCCGAACACCGGCGGCATGTCCCGCGCCCGCTGGGCCCACCTCCTCCGGGACGACCCGGCGGCCCGCCACACGGCCAACTCCTTCGAGCAGGCCGCCGACGAGCTGTGCTTCATGCTCGGCCCGGTCGCCGCCGCCTTCCTGTGCACGGCGCTGTTTCCCGAGGCCGGCACACTGACCGGGGCCATCCTGATGATGACCGGCGTCCTGGTCTTCGCCGCCCAGCGCGCCACCGAACCGCCCACCAGCCCCCGCACGCCGGGCGCCCGCTCACCGGTCCGCCTGCCCGGCATGCCCGCGCTGCTCGCGGTCTTCCTCGCGACCGGCGCGGTCTTCGGGTCCATGGAGGTCGTCACACTGGCCTTCGCCGACAGCGTCGGTCATGGCGCCATGGGGGGACCGGTCCTCGCCCTCCAGGCGGCGGGTTCGTGCGCGGCGGGCCTGCTGTACGGCTCCGCGCGCGCGGCGCGTGACGCGCACCGCCGCCTGCTCGCGTGCGTCGCGGCCATGACCGCGCTGATGCTGCTGCCCCTGGTGGCGGCCTCCACCGGCTCGCTGGCCGCGGTCGCCGCGGCGCTGCTGGCGGCGGGCGCGGCCACGGCCCCCACGCTGGTCACCGGCATGACCCTGGTCCAAGGCGTGGTCCCCGCGGCCCGGTTGAACGAGGGCATGACGCTGGCCGTCACCGCGCTGCTCGGCGGCATAGCCGCGGGCTCGGCGGCCGGCGGCTGGCTGGCGGAACACGCCGCCCCGGCCGCGGGCTACGCGGCGCCCGTGGCGTCGGCGGCCGTGGCGCTGCTGCTGTGCGCGGCGCTCACGGGCACGGCAAAGGCCCCGACGTCCTAGGACGGCGGGGCCTCGGCCTCACATGGGAATTGTGGAGATGGCGGGAATCGAACCCGCGTCCAACGGTGCAGAACCAGGGCTTCTCCGAGTGCAGTCCGCTGCGATTTTCTCGGCCCCGGAGATCACACGGACAAGTCTCCGACGGGCTCAGTCACTGTTTGATTTCCCACCCGATCCCGTGACCGGACCGAGTGGTTTAGTTCCCTTGATGATGCCAGGATCCGGGTCGGGAACACCCCCGGGCTGACACTTCGCTAGGTCGCTACTTAGGCAGCGAGGGCGAAGGAATCGCGCTTGGAATCGGCGATTATTGGTTGCGACATATGGTTAACGAGATCATTGCCGCTTCCTCGACTCGCTTCCCCTGCCTCGACATCCGCTGTCGAAACCGATCATCCCCATGTTGTTTTATCAAGGTGGTACACGTGCCCCGGGAGGCACAGGTGCCATCGTACGTGAACAACGCACGACCGTGCCAGCCTATTCCCGCCGGCCCGCCGCGCGCCGTCAGAGCTGCCCGCGCTCCCTGCGCTTGACCGCCGAGATCGCCCGGTTCGTCTCCCGCAGGTCCTGCTTCTCGCGCAGCGTCTGCCGCTTGTCGTACTCCTTCTTGCCCTTGGCCAGTGCGATCTCGATCTTGGCCCGGCCGTCCTTGAAGTACATCGCGAGCGGCACGATCGTGTGACCCGACTCCGACGACTTGCTCTCCAGCTTGTCGATCTCCGCCCGGTTCAGCAGCAGCTTGCGCTTGCGGCGCGCGGAGTGGTTGGTCCAGGTGCCCTGCGAGTACTCCGGTACGTGCACGTTGTGCAGCCACGCCTCGCCGCCGTCGAGCTGGACGAAGCCGTCCACCAGCGAGGCGCGTCCCTGGCGCAGGGACTTCACCTCGGTGCCGGTCAGGACCATGCCGGCCTCGTACGTGTCGATGATGAGGTAGTCGTGTCGCGCCTTCTTGTTCTGCGCGATCAGCTTGCGCCCTTTTTCCTTAGCCATAGTGCGGCCATTTTCGCACTACGACCCTCCCCCGAGGCCACTCAATACTGTCCGGGCCCGCTCCTGGGCCCGCTCGCTCACCGCGAGGTCCGGGCTGATGCCCCTCCCGTCGACGCTGTGGCCCGCCGGAGTCCGGTAGTGCCCGACGGTCAGCTCGGCCACGGAACCGTCCGGCAGGCGGCTCGGCATCTGCACCGAGCCCTTGCCGAACGTCCGCGAACCGACGGTGACCGCCCGGCCGCGGTCCTGCAGCGCTCCGGTGACGAGCTCCGCCGCGCTCATGGTGCCGCCGTCGACGAGGGCCACGACGGGCCGGTCGGTGTCGCCGCCCGGCTCCGCGTACAGCGCGCGCTGCTCGCCCTCCATGTCGTACGTCGCCACCAGCCCGCCGTCGAGGAAGGCCGAGGCGGCGGTGACGGCCTCGGAGACGAGCCCGCCGCCGTTGCCGCGCAGGTCGAGGAGGACGCCGTGGTCCTTGGGCACGGCGCGGACCGCTTCACGCACCCGCTCGCCCGAGCCCTTGGTGAACGACGCCACCTTGATCAGCGTGGCGCCGTCCGCGAGCCGCTCGACGGTCACGGCCTCGGTGGTCAGCCGCGCGCGCCGCAGCCGCTCGTCCCACCGGCGCTCACCGCGCTCCAGGCCGAGGACCACCGAGCTGCCGGCCTTCGCCGCGTCGCCGCCGTCTCCGCGCAGGAGCTGTACGACCTCCGTGACGGGGCGGTTCTCCACCGGATGCCCGTCGATCGTGCGGAGCCGGTCGCCCGCCCGGATGCCGGCCCGCTCGGCGGGACCGCCGCGCTGCACCCGGGAGACCTCGACGCGGCCGTCCCCGGCGCGCTCGGCCCACAGGCCGACACCCGTGTACTCGCCGCCGAGTGCCTGCTCGAACTCCGCGTACTCCGCCGGGTCGTAGACCGCGCCCCACCGGTCCCCGCTGCGGCTGACGACCTCTTCGGCCGCCTCCTTGCCGGACTTGCCGTCGGCCATCGCCTCGGCGGCGGCGTCGGCCACCGCCTCGCGGTCGGCCGCCACCACGACGGAACGCGCGGGGACCGACGGCGACTTCTCGTCCTCGCCCGGCCACGAGTCGGTGGCGGCGGCGGTGACGAGCACGGTCGCGAAAACCAGTGTCAGGGCCGCCCCGCGGCGGACACCGCGGGGACGAAAGGTGACTTCAGGGCCCAACATGGCGCCGAGTCTAGGACAAACGAAGGGCGCCGCACGGTCGGTTGACCGTACGGCGCCAGGGGCTCATGTCACACCTTGAGGTACTTGCGCAACGCCACGAACCCCGCGAGGGCGGGCATCAGGAGCGCGATCGCGAGCACCAGCGGGAGCTTGGCCAGCACCGCGTCCCAGCCGATGAAGTTGACGAGCGTCAGCTTGTCGGCCAGCGCCAGGCCGTGGTCGATCAGGAAGTACCGGCCGACGAGCAGCATGCCGCAGGCGAAGACGCCGCCGATCAGGCCGGCGAACGCGGCCTCCATGATGAACGGCATCTGGATGTAGAAGCTCGACGCGCCGACGAGCCGCATGATGCCGGTCTCACGCCGACGGCTGAACGCGGACACGCGCACGGTGTTGACGATCAGCATCAGAGCGATGACGAGCATCAGGGCCATCACGCAGAGCGCGGCCACGTTCATGCCGTTCATCAGCTCGAAGAGGTTGTCCAGGATGCCGCGTTGGTCCTCGACCGACTGGACGCCGTCCCGGCCCTCGAAGGCGGTGGCGACCACCTTGTACTTCTCCGGGTCCTTGAGCTTGACCCGGTACGACTCCTGCATCTGGTCCGGGGTGATGGTGTCGGCCATCGACGTGTCCCCGAACTGCTCCTTGTAGTGCTTGAACGCCTGGTCGGCCGACTCGTACGTGACGCTCTCGACGATGTCCATCTTGTCGAGGTCGGTCTCGATCTCCTTCTTCTGCTCCGCCGTGACCGCTCCCTTGGAACACCTGGGGATGGTCTCGGCGTCGTTCTTGTTGCAGAAGAAGATGGAGACGTTGACCTTGTCGTACCAGTAGCCCTTCATCGTGCTCACCTGCTCGCGCATGAGCAGCGCCCCGCCGAAGAGGGCGAGGGAGAGGGCTACCGAGATGACCACCGCGAAGGTCATGGTGAGGTTCCGGCGGAGACCGACGCCGATCTCCGACAGGACGAACTGGGCGCGCATGGCGTCCTTTCAGTGCTGGTATCCGTAGACGCCGCGAGACTGGTCGCGCACGAGGCGGCCACCCTCGAGTTCGATGACGCGCTTGCGCATCTGGTCGACGATCTGCTGGTCGTGGGTCGCCATCACCACAGTGGTGCCGGTGCGGTTGATGCGGTCCAGCAGCTTCATGATGCCGACGGAGGTCTGCGGGTCGAGGTTGCCGGTCGGCTCGTCCGCGATGAGCAGCATCGGGCGGTTGACGAACGCCCTCGCGATCGCCACGCGCTGCTGCTCACCACCGGAGAGCTCACCGGGCATCCGGTCCTCCTTGCCGCCGAGGCCGACGAGATCGAGGACCTGGGGCACGGACTTGCGGATCTCGCCGCGCGACTTGCCGATGACCTCCTGCGCGAACGCGACGTTCTCCCCGACGGTCTTGTTGGGAAGAAGCCGGAAGTCCTGGAAGACGGTGCCGAGCTGGCGCCGCATCTGCGGCACCTTCCAGTTGGACAGGCGCGCGAGGTCCTTGCCCAGGACGTGCACCATGCCGTGGCTGGCGCGCTCCTCACGCAGCAGCAGCCGCAGGAAGGTTGACTTGCCGGAGCCGGAAGAGCCCACGAGGAAGACAAATTCGCCCTTCTCGACCTCCAGGGAAACATCCCTGAGGGCGGGGCGGCTCTGCTTCGGGTAGGTCTTGGAGACGTTGTCGAATCGGATCACGGGTGCACCACGGTCGCCGGGAGTAGGTGAGCGTGACCATACGCGACGCGGGCAGGACCGCGCAGTCCGCGTACTGCGATGGGCGATTTATCACGGATCGGCACCGCATTGCGACCGGAACAGAACGGCCGTAACCCGACGGGGCGCGCCGGAACCCGCGCGAGCTGGCACAGTGGGAGGGGGAACAGTCACGTTCCCCTGAGCGTTGGCGGGAGAACGGCCGCAGGCGGCTCCGCCGCGCGGGAGGAGGAAAGCGCATGACCTATGACCGACTGGTGTGCGCGAACTGCGCGGCGCCCGTGAACCAGGGCCGCTGCCCCGTCTGCCGGGCGAACAGGGCGAGGATGCAGCAGGAGGGCGGCCCGCTGGCCGGGCTGACCCCGGCGGCGCTGGTGGTGCTGGTGGCCCTGCTGGTCACCGCGGTGGCCCTGCTGGTGCACCAGACCGCATAAAGACCCGCCGTACCGCTTCCACGGCCCCCTGAGGGCCGGCGAAGACCACGAGAGGGGCCCGGGGCGCTGAGCGCGCCCCGGGCCCCTCTTGTACGCCTAAGCGGTTCAGGCGACCGTACGGCCGCTGACCAGGCGCGGCAGCATGCGGAAGCCGATGCCACCGGCGATCATCGTCGCGGCGCCGATGAGCAGGAACGAGGTCTCGGCGGCGCCCGTCTCGGCGAGCTCCTCCTTGGCCTTGCCCTGCTCGACCGGCTTGGAGCCGGCGCTGTCGGTGTCGGTGTTGTCCTCACACTCGGCACCGTCGAGGTCGAGGGTGCAGGTGCCGGCGTCGCCGTCGGAGCCGCCGTCGGAGCCGCCGGTCACGGCGCCACCGTCGTCGTTGCCGCCGTTGCCGCCGCCACCGTTGCCGTTGCCGCCGTTCCCGTTGCCGCCGTTCCCGTTGCCGCCGTTGCCGTTCCCGCCGTTGCCGCCCGGGTCGGTGGGGTCAGAGGGGTCGGTCGGGTCCGACGGGTCGGTCGGGTCCGACGGGTCCGACGGGTCAGTGGGCGGGTCCACCGGGTCGGTCGGCGGGTCCACCGGGTCAGTG
>NZ_VBVX01000286.1 GCF_005981925.1 Streptomyces albidochromogenes | reverse complement strand
GCCCCCCGCTCCCTCCGCCCCCGCCAAGAAGGGCCGCTCCAAGCTGGTCCTGGTGGCCGTGGGCGTCGCGGCGGCGGGCGCGGTGGCGTACGGCGCGGGGCTCCTGATGAACCACTCCGACGTACCCAAGGGCACCACGGTCCTCGGCGTCGACATCGGCGGCGGCACGAAGGAGGAAGCGGTCGGCAAGCTCGAGGCCGCCCTCGGCAAGCGCGCCGCCACCCCGCTGCGGCTCACCGTGGACGGGAAGGCGACCGAGCTCCCGCCGTCCAACGCGGGCCTCACCCTGGACAGCCAGGCCACCGTGCGCGGCGCCGCGGGCAGCGACTACAACCCCGTCTCCGTGATCGGTTCCCTCTTCGGCGGCGAGCGCGTCGCCGAGCCGGTGATCCCGGTCGACGAGGAGAAGCTGAGCGTCGCGCTGGCCGACCTGGCGGGCACCTCGGGCTCGGCCAGCGAGGGCACGATCAAGTTCGTACCCGGCAAGGCGGTCGCCGTACCGGGCAAGGCGGGCAAGCAGCTCGACGTCGGCCGCTCCATGGTCCGGGTCAGGGACGCCTACCGCGCCCAGGTGGAGACCGGCAGGCCGAACACGGTGGAACTGCCCGTCGCCACGAAGAACCCGACGATCGGCAAGGCCGAACTGGACCGGGCGATGAAGGAGTTCGCCCAGCCCGCGATGTCCGGCCTGATCACGATCAAGGCGGGCGGCAAGCAGATCCAGTTCGGACCGGCCAAGTCGCTGCCGAAGATCCTCTCCATGAAGCCGATCGACGGCCGCCTGGTGGAGGTCTACAACAAGCCGGCGATCGAGCAGCTCCTGGAGGGCGTGTTCGACGGCGTGCAGATCACCAAGGGCGACGGCAAGAAGCACCCCGTCACCGCGGACGACGTGGCCTTCGCCATGCGTACCGCGCTGCTGGGCAAGACCCCGGCGGAGCGGGTCACGGAGATCAGCCTCAACCCGAGCTAGGACGCCAGGGGCCCGTCGTCGCCGCGCGAGGCGTCCAGCGGGTCCCAGCCGGGTCGGCGTCGCGGCAGCACCGCGGCGTCGCCCAGGGTGGCTCCGCCGTGCACCTCGTGCATCAGCCGGCGGCCGAGGATCTGGCCGGCGCAGGCGATGCCGCTGACGGCGGACCCGGTGATCCCGTTCCCGTAGCGGGTGTTGGCTCCGGCGACGTACAGCCCTTCGACGAAGGTCGCGGTGTCCGGGCGGGCCCCGGCGCTGCCCCAGTGCGCCATGCCGAAGGGGGTGCCGCCGGTGGAGCGCGTGTACCGCTCGTGGGTGAGCGGCGTCGCGGTCTCCAGATGCGTGATGTGGTCGCGGAACGGGCCGAGCGCCTCCTCGGCCGCGTTCAGCACCGCCTCGGTGAGCCGGGCCTTCTCCGCCCGGTAGGCGGGGTTGCGGCGGTATTTCTCGCCGTCGGCCGGCCCCGCGGTGACCCCCCATCGTTCGAAGCCGGGGGGACACAGGGTCATCAGCTGGAAGTTGGAGTGGCCCGGCGGGCAGATCCGGGGCGTGACGGGGTCCTTGCCGGAGGCGAACGAGGCGAAGAGGAAGTCGGCTTCGCCGCCGGCCGCGCCGGTCCCGTCCCCGGCGGCGCGCAGGTCCCGGTAGAACCGCTCGATGTCGTCGCCCCGGTACCACCACAGATTGGCGTGCTGCTCGTTGTCGACGTCCAGCGCGACGTACACGGCCGCCCAGGGCAGGGCCATCCGCGCGTCGCGGGTCTTCGCGGCGAGCCGGCGCGGCAGCCGCTCCTCGCCGACGAGCCCGAGCATCGTCCGCCGGTAGTCGGCGTTGGACACCACCACCGGCGCCACCGCGCGGCTTCCGTCGGCGAGTTCGACGCCCCGCGCCCGGCCGCCCTCGACCGTGATCCGGCTGACCGTGCTGTAGGTGCGCAGGGCGCCGCCGTGCGCCCGGATGACCTCCAGCAGCCCGGCGGCCAGGGTCTGGCCGCCGCCCTCCGGGTAGTACGCGCCGCGCACGTAGTGGTCGGTCACCGTCGCGTGCAGGGCGACCGTGGCCTCGTCGGGGGCCATGCCGTAGTTGGGGGACTGGGCCGCCAGCAGCGTCCGGGCGCGGGTGGACAGCGCGCAGTGCGTGAACAGCTCCGCGAGCGTACGCCGCCCCCAGGCCACCGACTGCGGCGCGTGCCGCGCCAGTTCGGCCATCGGGATGTCCTCGGCGGCGACGATCGCGTCCCGTCGCTCCGCTCCCAGACCCGACACGACGGCCAGGAAGGTGTCGATGCCCGCCGCGTCCCCGGGGCACGCCTCGTGCAGCCGCTTGCGGTACGTCTCCCAGTCGGCCGGCATGTCCAGCGTGGCTCCCGGGATCACGATGCGGTCGAAGCCGTCCGGGTTCATCTCCCGGTAGCGCAGCCGCCCGCGCAGGCCGAGGCCGTTCAGGATCGCGGGGAGCAGGCCGTCGGGGCCGCAGTCGCCGAGGTAGTGCACCCCGACGTCGAACTCGTACGCGCGGCGCCTGCGGAAGACGTGGCTGTTGCCGCCCGCGACGCCGCCCTGTTCGGCGACCAGCACCCGCTTGCCGGCGACCGCGAGGTAGGCGGCGCACACGAGGCCGCCGATCCCCGAGCCGACGACGATCGCGTCCCAGCGCTCGGCGGCGCTCACGCGGCGCCCCGCACGGAGGAGCGCGGCGAAGCCGTCACCGGGGACGTCAGGGGGGACGGCGCGGGCACGGCCACCAGCTGACCCGGTTCGGCGATCGACAGGCGCGACACCTGCGGGGTGATCTTGCGGGCGAGCCCGGTGAGCGTACGGCCGGGTCCGATCTCCACGAACATGTCGCAGTACAGCTCGTCGGCCATCGTGCGGACCGAGTCCGCCCAGCGCACCGGTTCGGTGATCTGCCGGCCGAGCCGCTGCGGCCAGGCGTCGGCGCCCCGGTGCGGGCGCGCGTCCACGTTCGACACCACCGGCGCGTGACCCGGCCGGAACTCGGCTGCCCGCACCGCCCGCCCGAACGCGCGGGCCGCGAGCCGCATCAGGGGCGTGTGGAAGGCGCCGCCCACCGGGATCGACAGGACGCGCAGGGCGCCCAGCTCCTGGGCCGCCTCCACGCACCGGGCGACCGCCCCGGCCTCACCGGAGACGACGCTCTGCTGCGGGGAGTTCAGATTGGCCACCCACACCTGTCCGCCCTCGTCGCGGACACCCGCCGCGGCCTTCTCCACGTCTTCCGGGGCCAGGCCGAGGACCACGGCCATGGTGCCCGGCTCGGACGCGCACACCTCGCGCATCGCCTCGCCCCGCGCGGCGACCAGCTTCACGCCGTCGTCGAAGCCGACGATCCCGGCGGCCACCAGGGCCGCGTACTCACCCAGGCTGTGGCCGGCGCACACGAGCGGCCGCCTGGCGGCGGGCAGCGCGTGCCGGACCTCGTGCAGGATCACCATCTCCAGGACGAAGGTGGCCAGCTGCGCGTTGTCCGTACGGCGCAGTTCCTCCTCGTCGGCGTGCAGCAGCAGGTGGACGACGTCGCGCCCGGACACCTCGGCCGCGCGCTCCGCCAGGAACCAGCCGGGCCGGCCCGCCCAGGGGCGCCCCATCCCGGGCTGCTGCGCGCCCTGGCCGGGGAATGTCAATGCCAAACGTGGACCGCTCATCGTGGCTTCTCCCGTCTCCAGCCGAATCTCCGCCGATCCGGGCAACGGAAACGGTGCCAGCGGGATTTGAAAGGGGAATGGAGGGCAGATAAAAGCCCTGAGGTGGATCCGGGGCGGAATCCGCGACAGATCTTGAAAAGCCCCGGTATCACTTTCGGGGAATGCTGTGTTTCCTTCGTACGGCGGCTCTTGCTGTTCGCCGTCCGGGCCGCTTACGTTCCTCTCGTCTTGCCCCGCGACAGCGGAAACGGCCCGCGACGGCGGAAAAATGAGAGGGAGACCATGACTCAGCAGACTGTGGCGACAGCGGCCGACTTCCACGAGCAGGTGAGCCGGATCGTCATTGAGGAGCTGGAGCTCGAAGAGGGTGAACTCACCGACAACGGCCATTTCATCGACGACTACGACAGCGACTCGCTGTCGCTCATCACGGTCGTCTCCCGAATTGAGAAGGAATTGGGAGTCGTCATTCCCAAGACCGAACTCGGCGAGCTGGTGAACCTGCGCCTGCTCGTCGACGCCGTCGCTCAGCACGCCGCGGAGAGCGTCAATGGCTGAGCTCGCCGCGGCCCCACGGCGCCGGGTGGTCATCACCGGGCTCGGCGCCGTGTCCCCGGTGGGGATCGGCGCGGACGTCTTCGCGTCCGCCGTCCGGGCCGGCGCCGACGGCACCGCACCCATCCAGAGCTTCGACGCGAGCGGCTTCCCGCGCCGGCGGGCGGGCGAGGTCACCGACTTCGAGCCCACCGACCACCTCAAGCGCCTCGACCCCGCGGCATGGGGCCGCAGCGGCCTGCTGGCCGCCGCGGCCGCCCGGCTCGCCGTGGCGGACGCCGAGATCGACGAGGAGCAGCTGGAGCGGGGCCGGGCCGGGGCGATCATGGGCACCACCAGTGGTGAGTCCGCCGTCGTCCAGGAGCTCGCCGATCAGTGGGTCGCCGGCGGGCTGGAATCCATCGACGGCGGCCTGGCCGGACAGACCCCGGCCGCCCGGATCGCCAACGCCGTCAGCGCCGAACTGCGGCTGCACGGCGAGACCCAGACCATCCCGACAGCGTGCTCGGCCAGCAACTACGCCCTCGGGTACGCCTACGACCTGGTGCGCAGCGGCGAGGCGGACGTGATGCTGGCGGGCGGCGCCGACGCCGTCAACCGGCTCACCCACGCCGGTTTCTACGCCCTCGGCGCCATGGCCGAGGACCTGCCCCGCCCGTTCGCCGCCGACCGCACCGGCATCCTCACCGGTGAGGGCGGCGCCGTACTGCTCCTGGAGACACTGGAGGGCGCGCGGGCCCGCGGGGCCCGCGTCTACGCGGAGATCCTCGGGTACGCCGCCAACTGCGACGCCGCCCACATGGTGCACCCCGACGCGACCAGCATCGCCGCGTGCATCCGGGCGGCCCACCGGAACGCCGGCGTCGAGCCGGAGCAGATCGACTACATCTGCGCCCACGGCACCGGCACCCCGACCAACGACACCACCGAGGTGGCGGCGGCCCGCGAGGTGTTCGGCACGCGCATACCGCCGATCAGCTCCATCAAGTCGATGCTCGGCCACACCATGGGCGCGGCCAGCGGGTTCGGCGCCATCGCCTGCTGCAAGGCACTGGAGCAGGACTTCCTGCCGCCCACCGCGAACGTCACCGAGGCGGACCCCGTGCTCGGCGAGGGCGTGGACTGCGTACCGGGCACCGGCCGCGAGGCCCGTCTGGACATCGTGCAGAACCACGGGTTCGCGTTCGGCGGCAACAACGTCATCACCATTCTCGGGAGGGTCTCGTGACCACGGCGACCGCCACAGCGGACGCGGCCCCGGCGCCCACGGCCATCCGGCCGCTGTACGTCACCAGTGCCGGCGTCGTCTCCTCGGCCGGCCACGGCCTCGCCGCCCTGGCCGGCCTGCTGCGCCGGGGCGCCGGACCGGCCGAGGAGCCGTCCGGTGAGGGCGCGGCGGCGTACCCGCCCCGGCCGGTACGGGCCGTCGAAGGCTTCGACGTGAAGGCGCATCTGGGCCGCAAGGGCACCAAGTACCTGGACCGGCTCACCTCCTTCGGCCTGGTGGCGTGCAAGGAGGCCATCGAGGGCATGGACGCCGCCGAGGTCGCGGGGGACCGCACCGGCGTGGTGCTGGCGACCAACACCGGCTCCGTCTCCAGCCACAGCGGGCTGCTGTACGACACGCTGACGCTGGACAAGCCGTACCTGGTCAACCCCGGCCAGTTCCCGAACACGGTCATGAACTGCGCCGCCGGGCAGGTGGCCATCCGCAACGGTCTGCGGGGGCTCAACGCCACCGTGGCCGGCGGCCAGAGCGCCTCGCTGCTCGCCTTCAGGCACGCGCGTCTCGCCCTGACCCTGGACCGCGCCGACCGGCTGCTGGTGGGGGGCGCCGAGGAGCTCAGCGCCCCGGCGGCGTGGGCCTGGCACCGTACCGGAGTGCTCAAGGACGAGGCAGCGCTCGGCGAGGGCTGCGCGGTGTTCACGGTGCAGCAGGGGGCACCGGCGGACGACTCGGACGTACTGGCCGAACTGCTCGCCTGCGAGGTGCGCTTCACGCCCGACGCGCGGGACTACGCCGACGGCCTCGCGCACGTCGTCACCCGCGCCCTGGACCGCAGTGGGGTCCGCCCGGAGGAGGTGGCCGTCGTCTCCCTCGGCGCGGCCCACCACCGCGGCCTGGAGCGGATCGAGGAGCGCGGTGTGCGGACCGCGCTCGGGGGCGGCGGGCTGCCGCGCACCGTACGGGTCGCCGACGTGCTCGGTGAGACGTACAGCGCGAGCGGCGCGATGCAGCTCGCCGCCCTGCTCGCCCTGTGGCAGGCCGAGCCGCCGGCCGCGCGGACGGCCGCCCTGGTCACCTCGGTCGGCCGGGACGGCAACGCGGCCGCGATGGTGGTGCGCGGCCCGCTGCGGTGACCACCCCGAGAGCAGCAGCGGCGTCCGTGATTCCCCCCACGGGCGCCGCTGCACGTGTGCCCGCGATCCCCTCCACGAAAGGAACCGTCATGAACCTGTCCTACGCCGGGCGGAGTTACCCGCCCACCGAGCCCTACGAGGTCGGCCGGGAGAAGATCCGTGAGTTCGCCCTGGCGGTCGGAGCGGAGCCCGGCGACGGGCGCACCGCGCCCCCCACCTTCCCCATCGTGCTGTCGATGCACGCCGAGAAGCAGGTCGTCGACGACCCGGACTTCGGCTTCGACTTCTCCCGCGTCGTCCACCGTGACCAGCGGTTCGAGTCGGTGCGCCCGGTGCGGTCCGGCGACCGGCTCACCGTCACCGTCGAGGTGGTCGCGGCGGACACGGTCGACGGGAACGACGTCGTGACCCTGCGCGGTCACATCCGCGAGGCGGACGGCGGAGCCCCCGTGTGCACCACGACCTCGACGCTCGTCTCGCGGGGCGGGCGATGACGGTCACCGGCGAGGCGCTTCCCCGCCGTACCTTCCGCGTCACCCGCGGCGATCTGGTGCGGTACGCCGCCGCGTCCGGCGACCACAACCCGATCCACTGGTCGGACTCCCGGGCCGCGGCCGTCGGGCTGCCCGGCGTCATCGCGCACGGCATGCTGAGCATGGGCCTGGTCGCCACGGCCGTCACCGACTGGGCGGGCGAGGGCACGGCCGTCAGCGAGTACAGCACCCGGTTCAGCCGCCCCGTGCTGGTGCCGGACACCGACGAGGGGGTGACGCTCACCGTCGACGGGAAGGTCGTCGAGCTGCGGCCGGACGGCACGCTGCGGGTCGACCTGACGGTGAGCTGCGGTGGCTCGAAGGTGCTGGCGCGGACCCGGGCCCTGCTGGCGCCGGGCGGCGCGGCGCACACCTGAGGCGGCCCGTACGCACGAAAGGACCGCCGGTCCCCGAGGGGGCCGGCGGTCCGTGTGCGCGGTGCGGCGGGTCAGGCCTGGGTGCCGGCGGCCGGCAGCTTCAGCTCGACGGCGCCTATCTGGGCGAGCAGGAACAGATCCTGGCGGCACGCTCAGTGCTCGTGGACGAGACCGTCGTCGCCGACCCGGTAGATGTGGATGTGCTCGACGTCCACCTTGTTGCCGGTGCCCTCGAAGCCGAGGAAGTTGCCGGTGTGGATGCCGGTGAACCGCACCCGGATGACGGCCTTGTCGCCGTCCGCGAAGCTGTCGATGTGGTCCCACGCGGCCTCGGAGAACACGCTGTTCATCCAGCGCGCGGTGCCGAGGTAGCCGCGGGGGCCGCCGGGGGTGCCGGGCGGGGCCTCGTAGTCGACGAAGTCCGGGGCGACGAGCTCCAGGGCGACCTTCTCGTCCAGGTCGTTGAAGATCTTGCCCATCTGCTGGGCGATCTCCAGCACGGTGGCGTTGGACATGGGTTTCCTTCCTTGGGAGGGGTGATG
>NZ_VBVX01000285.1 GCF_005981925.1 Streptomyces albidochromogenes | reverse complement strand
GGAGAGGTGTATAAGAGACAGGCGTGGGCCAGGAGGGCGGCGTCGGGCAGGGTGCCGCCGGGCGAGGCGTCGTCGCGCAGGGCCTCGGCGCGCACGTCGTCGGTCCGGACGGTGTCCGGGAGGACGGTGCCGGCCAGGACACCGTCGGGCAGGACACCGTCGGGCAGGACAGCGTCGCGCAGGGCGGTGTCGCGCAGGGCGGCGTCGGGCAGGGTGGTGCGGAGCGGCTGCGGAGGTGGCGGCTCGTGCTGGGGGGAGAGGCCGCCGACGGGACCGGGTGTGTGCTGGGGGGCCAGGACGCCGCCATGGACGCGGCGCTGGCCGCGCTCTACGGCAGTGGTCGCGATGCGGGCCGTCCGGCCGGCCGTTCAGCCGGACTCGGCGCCTCCGCCCCGTCCGTCGCGCGCTGGCTCGGCGACATCCGCACGTACTTCCCGACCTCGGTCGTACAGGTCATGCAGCACGACGCCATCGAACGCCTTGGGCTATCGGCGCTGCTCCTCGAACCCGAGATGCTGGAGGCCGTGGAAGCGGACGTCCACCTCGTGGGCACGCTCCTGTCGCTCAACAAGGCCATGCCCGAGACGACGCGGGAGACGGCGCGCGCCGTCGTCCGCAAGGTCGTCGCGGACCTGGAGAAGCGACTCGCCACGCGCACCAGGGCCACCCTCACCGGCGCCCTCGACCGCAGCGCGCGGGTCAGCCGGCCCCGCCACCACGACATCGACTGGGACCGGACCATCCGGGCCAACCTGAAGAACTACCTCCCCGAGTACCGAACCGTCGTTCCCGAGCGGCTCGTCGGGTACGGCCGGGCGTCGCAGTCGGTGAAGAAGGACGTCGTCCTGTGCATCGACCAGTCCGGGTCGATGGCCGCCTCCGTCGTCTACGCGTCGGTCTTCGGCGCCGTCCTCGCCTCCATGCGCGCGGTCGCCACCCGTCTCGTCGTCTTCGACACCGCCGTCGTCGACCTCACCGACCAGTTGGACGACCCGGTCGACGTCCTGTTCGGCACGCGGCTCGGCGGCGGTACGGACATCAACCGCGCCCTCGCGTACTGCCAGTCGCAGATCACCCGGCCCGCCGACACCGTCGTCGTCCTGATCAGCGACCTCTACGAAGGCGGCATACGCGACGAGATGCTGAAGCGGGTCGCGGCGATGAAGGCGTCGGGTGTGCAGTTCGTGGCTCTGCTCGCGCTCTCCGACGAAGGCGCCCCGGCGTACGACAGGGAGCACGCGGCTGCTCTGGCGGCCCTCGGAGCACCGGCCTTCGCCTGTACGCCGGACCTGTTCCCGGAGGTGATGGCCGCGGCGATCGAAAAACGACCCCTGCCCATACCGGACATGGCGACTCATCAGTAACATCCGACTTGCGTGACCCCGGGAGGCTCGTGCGAGCATCACCCCGTCGTCACGCCCCGTCGTTCCTCCGGACGGCACGACCCGTCACCATGTCCGGGCGTTCCGGCGCCGCCTCATCCCGTCCTCTCGTGCGAAGGCCCCGTTCTCCCTTGACCACCCTGGTTGCCCGCCCCCTCGTCGCCCTGCGCGTACTGCGCCGGGCGGGGCGGCGGCGTGCCCTGCGGGTGGTGCTCTTCCTGGGAGGACTGCTGGCGGCGGGGTTCCTGTGGGGCGGCCAGGCGTACGCCGTCGAGGCCCCGTCGCCCCACGGCGCCGCCGCCACCGTGGACGCGGCGGCCTCGCTCGCCCCGGCAGCCCCTGCGGCCCCGGTGCCCTCGGTTGTTCCGGCAGCCCCGGCAGATCCGGTGGTCCCAGCGGCCCCGGCGGCCCCGGCTCACGTACGCGTCTCGCCGAAGGATGCGGTGCGCGAGGTCGTGGAGCCGGCGGCCGATGTCGTACGGGGCGTCACCCGGTCCATCGGCGAGTTGACGGACCGCGTCGCCGAGCGTCGGCCGGCCCTGCCCGGGACACCGGCGCCGCCGGCGCTCCCCGTGCGGGACCTGCCCGTACCCCAGGCGCCGGCGGTGCCCGAGGCGCCCACGCCGCCTGCCGGCGGCGGTGCCGACTCGCCCGGGGCGTCGGAGCAGACCGTGCGTCAAGGCTCCGGCGACGGGGCTTCGCAGACGGCCGGTCACGCTTCCGAGGCCGGGACGGCGGCGGCAGCCGTGGCCGGGCAGGGTGTGTCGTCGTACGGACTGCCCGTTCCGCAGCGCCACGACGCGGACGGCGGACCGGGCCGCGCGGAGTGCGGAGAGGTACCCGTACCGATGCCGTCCGCGCCCTGCGGCGACGGTGTACGGCAGTCCGCCGGGGACGGGAGCTCCGCACGTTCCGGCGACAAGCACGCGGCCGCGCTCACGAGCGCCGCCCGGTTCGCACTGGTGCGCGGGGCGACGCTGCCGGCGACGGCCGCTCCGACGTACGACCGACCGCACGAAATTCTCGAATTCCCCGGCTAGGGCGGACCGTCCCCGCTCCATGACCTGCCGCGCGGGGGCGGGACAGGTCTGCCCGCCATCCGGAAAACCCGGACAGCCGAACGAATTCGAAGGATCTGACACCAGCATGAACAAGAACATCCGCCGTTCCATAGCCGTCGCCGCCACCGCCGGTGGCATGTGGGCCCTCGGCACCGCCGCCGCGAGCGCGGCCGAGCTGCCTGTCTCCGTGCCGCTGTCCTCCCCGGACCAGGCGGCCGACGCCGTGCAGGACGTCGCCGTGGGGGACGTCAAGGACATCGCCTCCGACGTGCGGGTTGAGGCCGCCGGTGCGGTCGCTCCGGCCGAGGCCGTCGCGGAGACCGTCTCGCAGGCCGCTCCGGCAGCCGCTGCGGAGTCGGCGCCCGCCACCGCCGCGCAGACCGCCCGGGCCGCCGTCCAGGACGTGCGTCACGACACCTCCGACGTGACCGGCGTCGGTGCCCGCACCGCCGCCGCCGTCGTCGACGCCGACGCGGACGCCGAGATCGACTACCTCTTCGGCCCGCTGTCCGCCTTCACGTCCGACGTGGAGCGGACGCCGAGCGAGGTCCGGAGCGAGGCCCCCGCCGCTGTGCACGGCACCGTCGCGGACGCCACCCCGCTCGCCCACGCCGTCGCCCAGGACACCCTGCCGCCCGTCGCCGCCCGCGCCGTCCACGGTGTGCTCCCGGTCGCCGGGCAGGCGGTCGGTGACGCCGGCGGCCTCGCCGTCGGGGCGGTCGGTGACGTGACGCCGTTCGCGGGCGGTGTCGTGAGCGGCGTAGCGCCGTTCGCCGGTGGCGTCGTGTCCGAGGTCGGCCCGTTCGCGGGCGGCGTCCAGGGGGCGGTACAGCCGCTCGTCCGGACCGTCGTCGACCACGTCGAGCCCGTCGCGTACGGCGTCGGCGGCAGCGCCGGCGCCCTCGCGCACGGCGTCGTCGGTGACGTGTCCCCGTTCGCCGGTGGCGTCGTGTCCGACGTCCAGCCGTTCGCACGGGACCTCTCCGGCACCGTCGTGTCGACCCCGCTCGCGGGCAACGCCGTCTCCGGCGCCCAGGACGCCGCCGACACGGTCACCCCGGGATACGCGGCGCACCTCACCCACGGCATCTGAGGCACCGCGCCCGGCGCGGCTACGCGGCGCGTCCGGACGCGAGTGAGCACCGCGTACGCGCCGCACGCTACCGCGCCCGGCGCGCCGCCGCACCCAGCACGGCACGCACGCCACCGCGCCCGGCGCGCCGTACGCACGCCACCGCGTCCGGCGCGCCACATCCGACAGAGGGCAAGGGCACCCGTCCCGGCGGGTCCGGTGTGCCCCCCGGGCGGTCTCCATTGGGGTGGAGGCCGCCCGGCCCCGTTCTCCCACCGCGACCGGGGACTCACCGGTGACTCACCGGCGCCTCACCAGCGCCCCCGCGCGGTAGCACGCGCGCTCCGTGACCGGCTGTGACCGGTATCACCGCTCAGGTGTGATCTGCGATTTAGGGACCTGTGGCCCACGGGGATAACCTGCGAGACGGACATGCCGCGTACCGGACACCGTTACGCCTCCCTTGTGACAGCGCCGTCACGTTGCCCTTCGCGGCACGCCCATTGGAGACAACGCAACGAACCGCGATCACCAGAAAAGGGACGGACGCGCGTGGACCTGTTCGAGTACCAGGCGAGGGACCTCTTCGCCAAGCACGGTGTACCGGTGCTGGCCGGTGAAGTCATCGAAACGCCTGAGGCGGCGCGCGAGGCCACTGAGCGGCTGGGCGGCAAGTCGGTCGTCAAGGCGCAGGTGAAGGTCGGCGGCCGTGGCAAGGCCGGCGGCGTCAAGCTCGCCGCGACGCCGGACGAGGCCGTCGCCCGGGCGACGGACATCCTCGGGATGGACATCAAGGGCCACACGGTCCACAAGGTGATGATCGCCGAGACCGCGCCCGAGATCGCCGAGGAGTACTACGTCTCGTACCTCCTCGACCGCACCAACCGCACCTTCCTGGCCATGGCGTCCGTACAGGGCGGCATGGACATCGAGGAGGTCGCCGAGAAGACCCCCGAGGCCCTCGCGAAGGTCCCGGTCAACGCCAACGACGGCGTCACGATCGAGAAGGCCCGCGAGATCGTCGCCCAGGCGAAGTTCCCCGCCGAGGTCGCCGAGCAGGTCGCCGAGGTCCTGGTGACGCTGTGGGACACCTTCGTCGCCGAGGACGCGCTCCTCGTCGAGGTCAACCCCCTCGCGAAGGTCGCCGACGGCCGCATCATCGCCCTCGACGGCAAGGTGTCCCTCGACGAGAACGCCGAGTTCCGCCAGCCCGGCCACGAGGAGTTCGTGGACCACGCCGCAGCCAACCCGCTCGAGGCTGCCGCCAAGGCCAAGAACCTCAACTACGTCAAGCTCGACGGCGAGGTCGGCATCATCGGCAACGGCGCCGGTCTGGTCATGTCGACCCTGGACGTCGTCGCGTACGCCGGTGAGAACCACGGCAACGTGAAGCCCGCCAACTTCCTCGACATCGGTGGCGGCGCCTCCGCCGAGGTCATGGCGAACGGCCTGGAGATCATCCTCGGCGACCCGGACGTCAAGTCCGTGTTCGTCAACGTCTTCGGCGGCATCACCGCCTGTGACGAGGTCGCCAACGGCATCGTCCAGGCCCTCGCGCTGCTGAAGAGCAAGGGCGAGGAAGTCACCAAGCCGCTGGTCGTGCGCCTCGACGGCAACAACGCGGAGCTGGGTCGCAAGATCCTCTCCGACGCGAACCACCCGCTCGTTCAGCGCGTGGACACCATGGACGGCGCGGCCGACAAGGCCGCCGAGCTCGCCGCGGCTGCGAAGTAAAGGACGAGGGACTCCAACACCATGGCTATCTTCCTCACCAAGGACAGCAAGGTCATCGTCCAGGGGATGACCGGCGCCACGGGCATGAAGCACACCAAGCTCATGCTGGCCGACGGCACCAACATCGTCGGTGGCGTGAACCCCCGCAAGGCCGGCACGTCCGTCGACTTCGACGGCACCGAGGTCCCGGTCTTCGGCTCCGTCAAGGAAGCGATGGAGAAGACGGGCGCCGACGTGTCCGTCCTCTTCGTGCCGCCGGCCTTCGCGAAGGCGGCGGTCGTCGAGGCGATCGACGCCGAGATCCCGCTGGCCGTCGTGATCACCGAGGGCATCGCGGTCCACGACTCCGCCGCGTTCTGGGCGTACGCCGGTGCCAAGGGCAACAAGACCCGCATCATCGGCCCCAACTGCCCCGGTCTCATCACCCCGGGCCAGTCCAACGCCGGCATCATCCCGGGTGACATCACCAAGCCCGGCCGCATCGGTCTCGTGTCGAAGTCCGGCACGCTGACCTACCAGATGATGTACGAGCTCCGTGACATCGGCTTCTCCTCCGCCGTCGGCATCGGTGGCGACCCGGTCATCGGTACGACGCACATCGACGCGCTCGCCGCGTTCGAGGCCGACCCCGACACCGACCTGATCGTGATGATCGGTGAGATCGGTGGCGACGCCGAGGAGCGTGCCGCGGACTACATCGCGAAGAACGTGTCGAAGCCGGTCGTCGGCTACGTCGCGGGCTTCACGGCGCCCGAGGGCAAGACCATGGGCCACGCCGGCGCCATCGTCTCCGGTTCTTCTGGCACCGCACAGGCCAAGAAGGAGGCCCTCGAGGCCGCCGGCGTCAAGGTCGGCAAGACGCCGACCGAGACGGCCAAGCTGGCTCGCGCGATCCTGGCGGGTTAGTTCGTCGCCGCTGCCGTCGGTGTTCCGTACGGCGCGGTGTTGACTCAGTACGGGCCCGTATCCCCTGGTCAGGGGGGTACGGGCCCGTCCGCGTCCGGTGGTCAGCGGGCTTCCGGGACCAGGCGGGGCGGGCCCGTGACGGGCGCTTCGTGGAGCAGGCCGCGCAGTTCCTCGTCCTGCGGAGTGAGCGGCTGCGGACCGGCGCGCATCGGTACGCCGCGCACCGGCTCGCCGGGCGCCTGCGGGGGTTCGTACCGGGTGGGAGCCGTGACCAGGGTGAACCCCGTCGCGCTGACGATCATCGCCGTGAAGAAGAGCGCGGCGCGCGTCCAGAAGCGGTTCCGGCGCTCGCTTCCCGCGCGGACCGCTCGGGCGGGCGGCAGCTTGACGGGCGGCGCGGTGACCATCTCGGCGAGGTGCCCGAGACGGTCCCTGAGCAGCGCGGACTGTTCGGCCGGCGTGCCGGCGTCGGCGAACTCGGGCAGGCGGTGGGCGATCGCGGCGCGCGCGCGGAGCAGGCGGTTCGCCGTGGCCGGGGTGCTCGCCTCGGTCTCGGCCGCCGTGTCGGGGAGGCCGAGGCCGAGGCCGTCGTACAGGAGCAGGGTGCGGCGGTGCGCGGGCGGCAGGGCGAGGAGGGCCTGGAGCAGAACGCGCCGGTCGCGGTCCGCCGGGGGGCGCTCCTGGCGTCTGCGCACACGGCGCAGGCGGTGCCAGGGGGAGAGCGCGTACTCGTACGCCGCCGCCCTGACCCAGCCCGCCGGATCGCGGTCGGTGGCCACGGCGGGCCAGCGTTCCCAGGCCAGGCGGAAGGCGTACTCGACGGACTCGCGGGCCAGCTTCCGGTTTCCGGTGAGGAGGAACGTCTGGCTCAGCAGGGCGGTGGCGCAGTGCCCGTAGAGCGCGTCGAAGGCCTGGGCGGGGGTGAGCTTCGCGGGGGGAGGCTCGGTGCTGGTGCTGGTGCTGGTGCTGGTGCTGGTGCGCGGGCCGGTGGGTTCGGGTTCCGCTTCCGGTACGGGTCTCGCGGTGTCGGCGTCGGCGTCGGTGTCGGTGTCGGAGCCGGCTGCCGCTTCTGCTTCCGCTTCCGTGTCGGCGTCGGTCCCGAGCCGGGGCGCCTCCTCGGCCGCCGTACGTCCGGCCAGGACTTCGGTGGTGTCGTCCCGGAAAGAGGCGAGCAGCTTGGCGTACGCCGCTCGCTTCCGTCGCTTGGGGTTCACGCGGCCGGACTCCCAGGCCCTGAGCGTCTCGCGCGTGATGCCCAGGGTCGCCGCCACCTGCTCCTGGGTCAGCGATTTCGCTTCACGCAGCCTGCGCCGCTCCTTGGGGGAGGGCAGCGTGGCGGCGGGAGCGGTTTCGATGCTCTGCGTCACGAAAGTCCCCCCGCAGCGCTACTCCGAGCGAAAAAGTACATAAACGTATATTGAGCGACACGGCAGTCATTCGCCTGTTACACGGATTGAGCGCGTGTCGTTGACAGCATGTCCGGGTGACTCAAGTGACCCACCGCGGTACCTGGGTGCCGTCCGTCCCCAGCCGCTCCTCGGCGCAGGCCGCCTGTTTCGCGCGCGGGGTGGTCGCCGCGGGGCTCGGCCTCGGTTCCTTCGCCGTGCTGGTGACGGTGCTGTGGATCAGCTCGCCGCACCCCGACAGCGGGCCCGGCGGGGCCCTGCGGGTCGCCGCCGGGCTGTGGCTGCTCGCCCACGGTGTGGAGCTCGTCCGGTACGACACGCTCTCCGGTCTCCCCGCGCCCGTCGGGCTGACTCCGATGCTCCTCGTCGTGCTGCCGGTCTGGCTCGTCCACCGCGCCGCTCGCGACGCGATGGACACGGGCGAGGGGGAGGAAGGCGGGATCAGGGGCTACCGGGTCTCGGGG
>NZ_VBVX01000284.1 GCF_005981925.1 Streptomyces albidochromogenes | reverse complement strand
GTTCGTCGGCAGCGTCAGATGTGTATAAGAGCCAGCGCCCACCCCGTCGACGGACACGACGCGCCGGGCGCCCTCGCCGGTGGACCCGACGCCCGTGGATCCGGCGCCCGCGGACCCCACGCCGAGCACCTCCCGCGAGCCCGCCGAGCCGAGCGCCTCTCCGTCACGTACGCCCGATGCCGGCGCGCCCGCCGCCGGTGAGAAGGACGGGCCACTGTGGTCGGACGGCTCCGTGGACCCGCACAGCAACGACTTCTGGGCGCAGAGCAACGTCACCCTCAAGACGCGCGAGGAACTGACCGCGCTGACCGTCGAGTTGGGGATCGCCCAGACCGGCGGAGTCACCTCCACCGGTGCCTGGCGGTCGCTGCCCGAATCCGACTTCACACTGACGATCGCCGAGAAGGACGGCTACCTCGTCCACACCTGGGTGCTCAAGCAGGGGCGTACGGTCCCGGCCGGCCAGTGGATGTTCGCCGGGCAGTACAACCACGCCCGCGGCGGCCGGGACGCCCGGGACGACCGCTACGTGGCCACCGCCCGGACGCGGAGCGAACAGCTCGCCGTGTCGGGCGACTTCGCCCGGCACGAGGGCTGATCACGAAAACGCGGCAACCTTTTCCCCTCCCGTGGCGACTAGAAGGCGCAAGATCTTCTCCACGTAAGGAATGGGCATGACTGCACGAACTGAACAGCGCGTCCGCCACCGTCGCCGGCTCACCACGCGCCGGGCGGTGATCAGCGGAGCCGCCGCCCTCGGGCTGACCGGTGCCGCGATAGTCACCACGACGATGCTGTCCCCCGCCGGGGCCGCCGCGTCCTGGCCCGCGGCACCGGCAGCAAGCCGGTGCCGAAGACCATCCCGGTCTCCGGTGAGTACGACGGTGGGATGAAGAAGTTCTACGGCACCGGCGCCCTGGGCGGCAGCGGCCAGGACGAGGGCCAGTCCCCCCTCTTCGAGCTGGCCGACGGCGCCGTCCTGAAGAACGTCATCATCGGCACGCCCGCCGCCGACGGCGTCCACTGCAAGGGCAGCTGCACGCTGCAGAACGTGTGGTGGCTGGACGTCGGCGACGACGCCGCCACCTTCAAGGGCAAGTCGGCTTCGGCGACGTACAACGTCATCGGCGGCGGGGCGAAGAAGGCCGACGACAAGGTCCTCCAGCTCAACGGGGCGGGCAAGCTCACCGTGACCGGCTTCCAGGTCGAGGGCTTCGGCAAGCTGGTCCGCTCGTGCGGCAACTGCAAGACGCAGTACAAGCGCACGATCGTGCTGAGCGACATCGACGTGAGCGCGCCGGGCAAGTCGATCGTCGGCGTCAACCAGAACTATGGCGACACCGCGACGCTGTCGAAGATCCGGATCCACGGTGACGCGAAGAAGAAGATCAAGACCTGCGTGCGCTTCAAGGGCAACAACACCGGCAAGGAGCCTACCCAGCTGGGCAGCGGCCCCGACGGCACCGCGTGCCGCTTCTCGGCATCGGACAGCACGTACAACTGAGTCGTACCACTGACTGACGTACGTCGGCGCCGTCGCCACCGGTCGGCGGCGCCGCACCACCGACTCTGGACCGTCGCGGTCCCCCGGCCGCTCGCGCCCCATCGCCGCGCCGCGCCGCGCGGGGCGGCGCAGGCGCGAAGAGGCACCGCACCCACAGAACAGGACCAGGGGCACGGTGGTGATCCCGGCAGGGCGAACTGCAGAGGGATCGGTCGAGGGATGGCAGGGATGCGGTTCGTTCGTAGACGTCATCGCTGCGCCGCCCGGGTCCTTCGGGTACCTCGCGTGGACGGCTCGCAGACTCACCAGCAGAAACGAGCTTGGGACAGCGCTCTGTGTGAGGCGAGGGTGCTAGCGTACGCCCGTTCACTCGGGAACCTGGAGCGCACCACCATGAAGTACACCGTCTCGATCGAGGTCGCCCTGCCGCGGGAGAAGGTGGTCCAGCTGCTCGCCGACCCGGCACACCTGCCGCAATGGCTGCGGGGTCTGGTGCTGCACGAGCCGCTCAGTGGGGTGCACGGGCAGGTCGGTACCAAGTCGCGGGTCGTGATGCAGATGGGGCGGCAGAGGATCGAGTGCACCGAGACCATCACGCGCCGGGAACCGGCAGACCTGCGCGAGATCCCGACAGGGAGCGTCGTTCACTTCGATCGCGAGATCGTCGGCGAGGGCATGTGGAGCGCCGTGCGTGACCGGCTGACCGAAGCCGGTCCGCAGACGACGCTCTGGGTGAGCGAGAGTGAGTACCGGTTCAGCCGCGTGCTGATGCGGCTGGTAGGAGTCCTGATGCCCGGTGCCTTCCGCAAGCAGTCGCAACAGCACATGCAGGACTTCAAGGCGTTCGCCGAGCTGGGAAAGGACGTCCGCGAAGCGAAGGACTGATCTGCTTGCGGACGGCGGTCGTCGACAACATTGCGACCCGGGTTGTAGCCGCGTAGCCAGACGTTGTAGCCGCTGACTCCCCGCGGTCGCCAAGGCCGTGCATGCCCTGCAGCACCTGATCCGGCACCCTTTTGGGACCGCCCTGATCGAGACCGCAAGTAACCCGTGGCGACCCGACCGATTGATTCCCCTCCCGTGGCAACGACCACCCACCGCGACCTGCCCCGAGCGGAACGACCCGGTTGTTAACCCCAGCTCACCAGCAGAAACGACCTTGGGCAAGGCTCAAAGATCTGAGTCTCAGGGGCGGCTCAGGCCCCACGTCTGCAAGGCATACGGCCGCCCCTTCTCCTCACCCGTGATCAGCGGCACGTCGAGCAGTCTGAAGCCCGCCTTGGTGGCCACGGCGACGCTGGCGGCATTCTCGGCCTCCAGCTCCAGGATCACCTGCTCCGCGCCCAACTGCTCGAAGGCGTACGCGGCCATCACCGTCACGGCGCGAGCTGCCAGCCCCTGGCCCCGGTGCGCCGGGCCAATCGCATAGCCGAGCTCCGTGCCCTCCGGTGCGCGCCGCAGCATCACTTCGCCGAGCGGTGCGCCGCCGTCGACGGTGATGGCGAGCAGGATGGTCTTGCCCTCCTCCCGCATCTGCCGGTCACGGTCCAGCCGTGCACGGGCGGCGGCTGCGTCGAAGGGTGAGACGATCGGCGTCCAGTACGCGATGTCGGGGTGGTCGAACAGCTCCGGCATCGCGGACAGGTCCGCTTCCGTCCAGTCGCGAAGGACAAGCCCCTCCCCCGAAAGCTCAATGCGCTCGGGGAACGACGCCGTGGTGCTATTCATGATGGGGGCCTCCTTGGTCTGTTCGGGACGAGGCAGGATAACCAGGCGCCGGAGGGCTCCCGCCAGGAGAACCGTTCCCGGCGCCTGGCGTTCACCGAGGCGTCGTCGACGGCGAACATGACGCGGTGCGTGCCCAGAACGTCGCGCGGCCGGCTGCGCGGCCCGGCGCTGATCACCGCAGGGCTGCGGTACTCGCCAGCTCGAGCCGGCTGTGACCGTCCGGGGTCCGGGCCGTCGCGATCTCACAGCGACGTACGCGATCACTGGCCCGGCGAGCATCCCGAACAGCCCTCACCCCAGCGGATAACCCATCGGGTCAGGAGTCGCCAGTGCTGTGCGCCCGATGGGAAGGGCGGTTCGGCCTGGTAGGCGGCAGGGTCCTTAGAATTGCCGCCGACTGCAGATGCGAATGAGGGGGTCCCGCGTCGTTTGTAGTGGCTGATGCGGGCCTGGTGTTGGAGTCGTCGGCGCCAGTGTGACCAGTTCAAGACGTGGTCGTGGCTCGGGCGGGGCCGGGTGAGGCGGGTGATCAGGCGTCGGAGTTCGGGGAGGGTGAGGGGTATGAGCTGGGAGGATCCGTTTCTCCTTTCCCGGCATCCTGTCGCGGGCCCGCAGGACGGTGAGGCAGGCGTGGGCGGCCATGGCGAGGGTGATGTGGCGGTGCCAGCCGGGGTAGCGGCGGACTTGGTAGTCGTCGAGGCCGCATTCCTGCTTCGCGGTCTGGAAGCATTCCTCAACCGCCCACCGGCTGCCGGCGACGTGGATTAGTTCGTCGAGTGGCATCCGCACGGTGATTCCGGAACGGGCCGACCAGCAGGCCAACCGGCGGCAGCGCGGACCGGCGGGCGGCAGACCGCCGGCCTTCGACCGCGAGGCGTACAAGCAGCGTAATACCGTCGAGCGGTGCATCAACCGCTTGAAGCAGTGGCGAGGCATCGCCACCCGCTACGAGAAGACCGCGACCATCTACCTCGCCGGGCTTCACATCGCGGGCATCTTCCTGTGGTCCGCCCGCTGATCCAAACGAAACCGCCTAGGCGTGTCGGCTTTCCTCGGGCACCGGGCTCCTGTGCCTGGTCGCACCGGCCCTGGACGCCTCACGCACTCTCGGCTCGTGGACCTGTCGCATAGGCCAGCGGCGGCGCGATCGCCCGCACGTCCGCCTGCTCCGCCACCCACAATCCGATGAACAGCGCGGCGGTCGCCTCCAGCAGTCCGGCGCGGTCCAGCCCGCCCCCGGCCACCGGCTCACAGCCCATGTCCCGCACCAGCTTGCGTGCCCGTGCGAGTGCCGCCTCGTCGTCCCCGCAGATCGGAACGGTCAGGGGCTGACCGTCGAAGACCGGCGGGGTCATCCGCCACACGCCCTCGTGGCAGAGGTTGAACGCTTTGACGACGTGAACGCCCGGTGCCGCCGCAGCCAGTCGGCGCGCCGCCGAGGGGCCGCCCTCTGTCAGCAGCCGGAAGCCGGGCCCGACCGGATTGGCGCAGTCGAGCAGGACCTTCCCCTTCAGGGCCGACTGATGCTCCCTGACGATTTCCACTCCCGCGCCATACGGCAGCGCTGCCAGCACCACCTCGCCGAAGCCGATCGCCGCCTGCAGACTCCCGTGCCCCGCACCGCCCCCGATGCGCGTCGCGAGCCGCTGGGCGTTCTGCTCGTCCCGCCCTCCGACGAACACCTCGTGCCCGGCCCGCACCCACTGCGTGGCCAGTGCGTCCGCCATGTTCCCCGTTCCCAGAACACCGATCTTCATGGATACGCCCCTCTCCAAATCTGCTCCAACCGCTTTCGGGACGACACTAGGAAACCCGTCAGGCACCATTTGGTACGTGACGACCGACGCCTATCTCGCTGACTGCCGCGCCCGCCTCGCCTTCGACCTCCTCTCCAACACCTGGAACGCCGTGCTGATCTGGGTCCTGCGGGACGGTCCCAAGCGCCCCGGCGAACTACGCGAGCGCATCGGTGGCATCAGTCCCAAGGTCCTGACCGAGACGCTGCGGCGGCTGGAGTTCAACGGGCTGGTGGTACGGAATGCCTATGGCGAAGCGCCGCCTCGTGTCGAGTACGAACTCACAGCTCTGGGGCGGACGTTGCTTGGCCCGATCGACGTACTTGGCGCGTGGGCCTTCGAGCACGGGGATGAGGTCATGGCCGCCCAGGAACGAATGGGTGGGTGAGTTCCAGCCCGTGACCTCCTCTGCACGCGTTGACGCACTTTCATCGGGGTGAGTTCAAGCGCCGCCAGCATCAGCGCGCATCCCAGAGTGAGGAATGTCGTCGCGGACCTCTCAGCGGATCCGCAGGCGGCGGAACACGTTCCACGACCCAGCGTCGATTGCCCAGCCCGGAGCCGTGCTCGGTGCCGCGGCGGGCGATCAGCGGCTTCACGCCGAGTCCCCGGACCAGGCGTCGGTACTTGTCGTGGTCGTACCCGCGGTCGCCGAGCACGACGTCGGGGCGGCGGCGGGCCGGCCGCGTTTGCCCCGCACGGGCCGCACGGCCTGGAGGAGTGGGATCAGCTGGGTGACGTCGTTGCGGTTGCCGCCGGTGAGTGTGGCGGCGAGCGGGATGCCGGTGGCGTCGGTGATCAGATGGTGTTTGCTGCCGATTCTGCCCCGGTCAACAGTTCTTCGTCCCGTCTTGGCGCCCCATTTCAATGCGCGGATGTGGGAGCCTTCGACCGCTGCCAAAGCGACAACCGCTGACTGTCGGCCTTGAGTGCGGGCCTGCGTGGTGCTGCGCCTGGAGGCCTCGGACACGACTGAGGCTGGTGCCCGGACACAAAATTGACCCATGATCTGGACGTCAGAATGCACCACGAGGTGGGTCCCTTGCTGGCATAGATTGATCAGCACAAGGCCCCGGGAGACGCCCGAAGGCGCAGCTCAGCACAGGGAGTACGACTATGAACGCCGCCGACGCCGCGCCACTGACACCGGTTCTGACTCGCGCCGCTACCGCCGAGACCACGAGTGACCCGAGCAGTGTGATGACGCTGCTGGCCGACTGCGGCACCGACGGCAGCTCGCTCACCAGCTACCGCTCGCAGTTCGCCAAGGGCGCTGTGGGCGCCCCGGCGCACTTTCACACTCGTGCCTCGGAGCTCTTCTTCGTCATCGGCGGCTCTCTTCAGGTACTCGTCGACGACGAGGTGAAGATCCTGGACGCGGGCGACCTTCTGCTCGTACCGCCGCACACTCCGCACGCTTTCGCGGCGGCTCCCGGCGCCGAGGCCGACGTGCTGTTCGTCTTCACGCCCGGCATGCCGCGCTTCGACTATCTCCGGCTGCTCGGCCGGGTGATGCGCGGTGAGGCGAGCCCGCAGGAGATAACCGAGTCTTCCGAGCGCTTCGACAACCACTACGTGGACAGCCCGATATGGCGCGCCGCTCTGGAAGCCGCACACTGAAGGAGGATGTCGCACGTGGCCACTCTGTCTGACGGGCCCCTCACGTGACCGGCGCCTGAGTTACTGAGCCTCTTCAGCGGTAGCTCCCCAGGGTGAGGACGGCTTTGGATACGGAGGTGAGCCAGGCGGGGCTGCAGCGTGCTCTGCGGAAGATCCGCCAGGTCTTGAGGCGGGCGATGCCTCGCTCGACGGGGTAGCGCAGGCGGGCGTGGGCCTTGTTGAGGGACTTCTGGCGGGCGCCGAGTTCTTTGCCGGGTCGGCGTCGTCGGCCGGTGGCGAGAGTGCCGCCGGCTCGGAGGTAGGCCAGGTCTGCCAGGGCCGGGATGCCGAGTCGGCGGCAGGTGTTGATGATGCGGTGTCTGCGGGCCGCGGTGAGGTCGTGGATGCGCCCGGGCAGCACCCATCCACAGGATGCCGTCCGGATCGGTGATCACTTGTACGTTCAAGCCCTGGTGACGGTGCTTGCCCGAATAATCGGCGCGTGTGTCACCGACCCGGTCGCAATCCGCGAGAGTGCCGTCGACCAGCTCGTACTCCGCTCGCGCCTTCGCCTCGCGCAGAGCGCGGGTCAGCCCCCACGCCCTCTGGGCCAGAGGGCTACGACGTGGACGTAGGCATGGGCGGTACCGACGCTGATGCGGAAGCCGACCGCGATCTGGGCGAGGGTGGTGTGCTGGCGCAGGTACACCAGCGCGACCAGGGCACGCTGGTGCGGAGGCAGCTTGCACCGCCGGTCACCCTCACGGAGGACGATCTGCATCGTCACCGTTTCCACGAGTGCGTGTGGCAGGTCGAGTGCGGCAGGATACGTGAGCAACGGGGCTCCCCGGCAACCGAGATGAGATGTCAGATACCTCCCTCAACTGCCTGGGAGCCCTGCCCGTTCTGCCGCCGTGGCCCCAGCACCTTCGTCACCCGATCGATAGCCACGCTGAAAAGGCTCACTGGTCCGCCATCGACAGCTTGGGTCAGGCGGTGGTGCGGTCGTCCTGGTACGCGCCCAAGGCGGCATCGGCGCTGGGGTAGGCGGGCAGCAGGGTGTCCATTCCGGTGGTGCTCAGCAGACGGCCCAGGCGATCGGGGACAGCGGCCAGGGCCAGCGACCCGCTGGCGTCTTTGGCGCAGCGCCAGATACCGACCAGAGCCCCAAGCCCGGAAGAGTCGCAGAAGGTGACGCCCGTCAGGTCGGCGATCAAGTCGGGATGGCCGCTTGCGATCTGCTCCAGTGCGCGGGCGCGCACGAGGGGGGGCGGTGGCGATGTCGAATTCACCGGCCAGGGAGATCACTGCCCGGGTGCCGTGCGTGTGCGTGACGTCGAGGTGGAATGCGTCGGTCATGGACGTCGGTTCTCCTGTCCGACGAATTTGTCGGCGGGGGCG